>NZ_CP051884.1:312493-624987 GCF_012931845.1 Cellulomonas taurus | reverse complement strand
GGTCGTCGGCGATCAGGACCCGGATCATGCGTCGTCTCCGTCGTTCGTCATCGCCCGCGGGATCGCGAGCCGTACCTGCCAGCCACCGTCCACGGTCGGCCCGTGGCGCAGGGTGGCGCCGACCAGGGTGGCCCGTTCGGCCATCCCGCGCAGCCCGTTGCCCCCGCCCTCGGCGGCGAGCGGCGCACCGGTGGGCGGCCCGTTCTGCACGGTGATCACCAGCAGCGTCGGATCCCGGTCGTCGACCGTCACCTCGCAGGCGGCCCCGGGAGCGTGCGAGCGGGCGTTGGCCAACGACTCCTGCACCATCCGGTACCCGGCGAGCTGGGCCAGCGGCCCGATCCCCGCGCCGAGCTCCGCCCCGTCGGGCGCACGCAGGACCCGCAGGGTCGCCGACTCGCCGACCAATTCCGGCAGCGACGCCAGGCTCCAGGCGCTCAGTTCGGCCGGGTCGTCCTCGCGCAGCAGACCGACCAGGCGGCGCAGATCGGTCAGCACCACCCGACTCTGGTCCCGGACTGCCCGCAGCCCCTGCCGCGCGGCGACCGGATCGGTGTCCAGCTGCCGGTCGATCGCGGAGGCCATCAACGCGATGCCGGACAGGTGGTGGGCGGCGATGTCGTGCAGCTCGCGGGCCATCGCGGTGCGCTCGGTGGCCACCGCGGTGGCGATCAGGGCATCGCGTTCCCGGGCCAGCGCGCGCAGCTCCCCGGCCTGCGCGACCAGCACCGCCCGCCGCGAACCGACCACCTGCGCCGGAACCACCCCGATCAGCACCAGCAGCACCCCCTGGGCGAGGGCGGTCAACGCCGTGGCCAGGTCGCCTCGCCAAGCACCGGCCACGGTGAGCAGGGCGGCCACCACCGCCAGCACGCCCCACAGCCGACGACCACCGACCGTCGCCCGGTACACCACCACCACCGGCGCGAGGGTCACCAGACCCCCGGACCCGGTCGGCCCGACCACGGCGAGCAGCACCGGGATCGCGGCCACCGCGATCAGCGCGGGCACGGGTCGAGCGCGGGCGAGCAGCACCGGCACCGCCTGCGCGGTCAGCGCCAGCAGCACCAGCCACCACGGCCACGACCCGGCAGCCGGCAGCTCCACCGGCTCGGCGGGTTCCATCGCGCTGATCGCCGGGAGCAGCAGCAGACCGGCCACCGCGACCGACCAGGTCACCACCGCCGCCAGCACATCGCCCCGGGTCACGCGCTGGGATGCAGACACCGCCGCATCGTCGCACGCCCGTAGGCTTGGCCGAATGGCGCATCTGCTCGGCGGCGAGAATCTCCGGCTGTCATTCCCGACCAAGACCGTGTTCGACGGGATCACCGTCGGACTCAACGAGGGCGACCGGGTGGGGATCGTCGGACGCAACGGCGACGGCAAGTCGTCGCTGCTGGCCCTGCTGTCGGGTCGGCTGGAGCCGCACGGCGGCCGGGTCACCGTCCGCGGCGGCACTCGGATCGGGGTGCTGGACCAGCAGGACACCCTGGACCCGACCCTGACCGTCGGCCAGGCGATCGTCGGCGACCGGGCCGAGCACGAGTGGGCGGGCGACCCGCGGATCCGGGACGTGGTGGCCGGGCTGGCGGGCGACCTGCCGTGGGAGAAGAAGATCGGCGACCTCTCCGGTGGTCAACGGCGGCGCACCGCCCTGGCGGCGCTGCTCACCCGGGACGACGACGTGCTGTTCCTGGACGAGCCGACCAACCACCTCGACGTCCAGGCGGTGACCTGGCTCGCCGGTCACCTGAACCGTCGCTGGTCGAGCAACGCGGGCGGGCTGCTGGTGGTCACCCACGACCGCTGGTTCCTGGACGAGGTGTGCACCGCCACCTGGGAGGTGCACGACGGGATCGTCGAGCCCTTCGAGGGGGGCTACGCCGCCTACGTGCTGCAGCGGGTCGAGCGGGACCGGATGGCCGCCGCCTCCGAGGCCAAGCGCCAGAACCTGATGCGCAAGGAGCTCGCCTGGCTGCGCCGGGGCGCCCCGGCCCGCACCTCCAAGCCGAAGTTCCGAATCGACGCCGCGAGCGCGCTGATCGCGAACGAGCCGCCGCCGCGGAACACGGTCGAGCTGTCCCAGATGGCCACCGCCCGGCTCGGCAAGGACGTGGTGGACATCGAGGGCGTCTCGGTCAGCTACGGCGACCACCGGGTGCTGGAGGACGTGACCTGGTTGATCGCCCCGGGCGAGCGCACCGGCGTGCTCGGCGTCAACGGGGCGGGCAAGTCGACCCTGCTCGGCCTGGTCACCGGCGCCGTCACCCCGACCACCGGCCGGGTCAAGCGCGGTAAGACGGTCAAGGTCGCCACCCTCACCCAGGAGCTCGCCGACGTGGCCGACCAGCGGGTCAACGACGTGATCGCCCGCTACCGCACCACCTACGTGGCCGGCGGCAAGGAGATGTCACCGGGTCAGCTGCTGGAACGGCTCGGCTTCACGAACACCCAGCTGCAGACCCCGGTCAAGGACCTGTCCGGTGGGCAGCGGCGACGGCTGCAACTGCTGCTGATCCTGCTGGACGAGCCGAACGTCCTGGTGCTGGACGAGCCGTCCAACGACCTGGACACCGACATGCTCGCCGCGATGGAGGACCTGCTGGACACCTGGCCCGGCACCCTCCTGGTGGTCTCGCACGACCGGTACCTGCTCGAACGGGTCACCGACCAGCAGTACGCGGTGCTGAACGGCCACTTCCGGCACGTCCCGGGCGGGGTGGACGAGTACCTCCGCCTGCTGTCCGCCGCCGAGACCCCGGCCGCCGCGACCACCGCCGCCAAGGCGCCCTCGGATGCTGCCGCCACCCGTGCCGCCAAGAAGGAACTGGCCGCCGTCGACCGCCGGATGTCGAAGCTGAACGACCAGATCGCCGACCTGGACACCCGGATGAACGAGCACGACCCCGCCGACTACGGCGGGCTGGCGAAGCTCACCGAGGACCGGGCGGCGCGGCTGGACGAGCTGGCCGAGTTGGAACTGCGCTGGCTGGAGCTCGCGGAGGCCGTCGAGGGCTGAGTGCTGCTCAGGGCAGCTCCGCCCTGGGCAGCATCGACTGCCGCGCGGCCGCGCACCGGGCGACCGTGGAGGCATGACCGACATCCCCGCCCCGCCCCGGTTCACAGCCGAGGCCCGCCGCACCCTCTACGACAACCGGATCCTGGTGCTGGACGGCCCGCTGGACGACGACAACGGCACCCTGCTCGCCAGCCAGCTCGTCGCCCTGGCCGCCACCGACCCGACCACGGACATCGCACTGTGGATCCACTCACCCGGCGGGTCGGTGCCCGCGATGCTCGCCATCCGGGACCTGATCCGGCTCATCCCCTGCGACGTGTCGACCCTGGCCCTGGGCATCGCGTACTCGGCCGGGCAGTTCCTGCTCTCGGCCGGAACCGCCGGCAAGCGTCGCGCACTGCCGCATGCGCGGGTGCTGATGCACCAGGGATCGGCCGGGATCGGCGGCACCGCCGTGGACGTCGAGCTCCAGGCCGACGACCTCCGGCACACCCGGGACACCGTGCTGGGCCTGATCGCCGAGGACACCGGCCAACCGCTGGACCGGATCTTCGAGGACAGCCTGCACGACCGCTGGTACACCGCCGCCGAGGCGTTGGACTACGGCTTCATCGACGCGGTCGTGGACGACTTCGACGTGATCCGACCGCAGCGGCCGCGCGGCCTGGCCGGATTCGGCGGCGTGGCATGAGCGGCGACACCGGCACCCACGGCCGCTCCCGCCCGGGTGGCACCACCATGAGCAGCTACCCGATCCCGAGCGTGGTCGCCCAGCACCCGCGCGGCGACCGGATCATGGACGTGTACTCGCAGCTGCTGACCGAGCGGATCGTGTACCTCGGCACCGCCCTGGATGCCGGGGTGGCGAATGCCCTGATCGCCCAGCTGCTGCATCTGGAGGCGGACGCGCCGGACCAGGACATCCAGCTCTACATCAACTGCGAGGGCGGCGACCCGTCGGCGATGCTCGCGGTCTACGACACGATGCAGTACATCCGGCCGCAGGTGGCGACCAGTTGCGTCGGCCAGGCGGTCGCGGTCGGCGCCGTGCTGCTGGCCGCCGGTGCACCGGGCAAGCGCGCTGCGCTGCCGCACGCCCGCGTGGTGCTGCACCAGCCCGTGGCGCAGGGCCGGGGCGCGATCCCCGATCTGATCCTGGCGGCCGACGAGGTGGTCCGGATCAGGTCCGAGATGGAGGGCATCCTGGCCGAGCACTCCGGTCAGAGCGTCGAGCGGCTGCGTGCCGACACCGACCACGACCGGGTGTTCACCGCGAGCGGCGCACGCGAGTACGGGCTGATCGACCGGGTGATCGACCGGCGATGATCGGTCAGGCGGCCAGCCCGAACGGCGCGAACACCACCGCGCCGGAGGGTCGGCCGCCCCCGGTCAGCTCCTGGGTCACCCCGACCGTCAGGTCGAGCAGCGTCACCCCGAGGGCCCCGGCGACCGCCGCGATCATCTCGCTGGACGGGTCCTTGACCCCGCGCTCCATCTCGGACAGGTACTGCGGGGACACCCCGGCGCGCTCGGCGGTCTCGCCCAGTGTCTCGCCCCGCTGGTGACGGAGCCGGCGCAGCCGCAGCCCGAGCAGCTCCCGCCACAACGGCTCACGCCCGCGACGGATCGGGGACACCGGACGCTGCGTGGTGGCGGTCATGGCTCACGGTAGGCCCGGGGCGCGGCGGCGCGGTGGGCGTTCTGCTCTGAGCAGACGACGCGCACCATCACAGGCGCTCGCGGAGCGCCTCGATCGGTTCGATCCGCGCTGCACGCAGCGCCGGGTACGCACCGGCGATCAGCCCGGTCAGGACTCCTGCGAGCGCCGCCGCCACCACCAAGCGGCTGTCGACGATCGGCGTCCACGCACGCACGACGCAGGTTCCGACCACCGCCATCAGACCCACCGCGGCGCCCACCATGCCGCCGAGCGCCCCCGTGATCAGCGATTCCGACATGAAGTGCATGCCGATCATCCAGCGCCGCGCGCCCAGCGCACGCCGCAGACCGATCTCACCGGCACGCTCCATGACGGACAGCAGAGTGACATTGGCGATCCCGAGACCGCCGACCAGCATGGCGACGGCGCCCAGAGCGAGGAAGACGCCCTGGAGCTCGGATCGGATGCCCTCGCGCACCCGGGTCGGCCGGGGCGGGACGTTCACGGTGAAGCTGTCGGGCGCTACCGGATCCAGCGCGGTGGGTGCCTGGGAGCCGACGACCTCGCCCGCTCCCACCGCGATGCGCAGCCGGACCTCGTCGACCTCCTGGAGCCCGAGGTCCTGGCGTGCGGTGCTGACCGGCACCAGCACCGCCCCCGACAGGTCGGCTCGTTCGCCGAGGTCCGCCAGGATCCCGATCACGGCATAGGCGGTGTCGCCGATGAAGATCGACGGCTGTGTCTCGACGGTGGCGATGTTCAAGCGTCGCGCGGCGTCGGGACCGAGGACGACGGTCCGGTCCTGACGTTCCTCGCTACCCCGGTCGAAGAACCGCCCGGTGCCCACCGACCCGCGCACCGCGGAGATGAAGCCCGGTGACGTCGCCACCAGGTCGTAGTCGGGCCGCGCCCCCATCGACGGATCGGTGACGGCGACCCCCTGGATCGACGTGCCGGGCGGGAGGTCGACCACCGCCGCGAGGCCGGCCGCCTCCACACCGGCCAGCGGCGCCACGCGGTCCTCCGCGTCCCAGGGGATCACGCCGTTCGTGGCGTCCCCATCGGCCACGCTCTTGGCCGTGATCACCACCTGCGTCGCCGCGACCGCGTCGAACTGGCTGTCGATCTGACCGGATGCGGTGGCGGCCAGTCCCAGCGTCACCACCACCGAGGTGGTGCCCATCACCGTGCCCGCCATGGTGAGCAGGAGCCGGGCGGGCCTGCTCGCCACGCCGTAGAGCGCCTCGGTCACCAGGTCGCGCAGGGTGAAGCTGTCCCGGCGAGAGTGTCGCCACGCCGACAGCGACATGCCCCTCACCCGCCCGCACCGGTCGACTCGCCGATCAGCACCCGGTCCCCCGCCTTGAGATCCGGGTCCGCTGAGACGATCTCCACGTAGCCCTGGGCGGCGAGGCCGGTCTCGACCGTGACGAGCTGCCACTGACCATCGGCCTGCGCGATGCTGACCCGGGTCTCACCGCCGGGCCCGCTGGTCAGCGCCGCGAGGGGGACGGCGAGCACGTCGCCACCGGTCGAGCTCACCGGGATGGTGACCCGAACGTTGGCGCCGCGCAGTGCCGTCGCCGTCTCCGGCGCGAGCTCACCCACCGGATCCAGCCGGATCGCCACCTCGCCGCCCACCGACGACGACGCGGAGCCGGCGGCCGGCGCCGAGGTGTCCTGGGGCGTCCCAGTTCCGGCATCGCTGGCACCAGCGTTGTCCGTCCCGGCATCGTCCGCACCGGTGTCGGCGTCCCCCGGTGTCGAGGGGTCGGACCCGGCCGTCTCACCCACGGCGCTCACCGTCAGGTCGACGTCCTGCCCGTCGACCGTGGTCCGGGCAGCCATCCCCACCGCGACCAAGGCGGCGCTCTCCGCCGGTAACACCGCCTGCACGGTGAGAGCGGTGCTCGAGACGGACGCCACCGCCCCGGTCACGGTGTCACCGAGCGCGACGTTCACCTGATCGATCCTGCGCGGCAGATCCTTCACCATGACGACCTCCGCGGCGGGGAGTCCGACCAGGACAGCCGAGCTCGCCTCCGCCACCTTGTCACGGGCGCTGTCCAGGGCTGCCTGCGCACTGCGCAGGGCGGAGGTCTCCCGGCTCACGTCGGGTGCGGCGGTCGCCTCGTCCCGCCGAGCCCGGGCCTGGGCGACAGCACCCTGCGCCGCGACCACCTCGGACTGGCTGCAGGTGGCACCGGCCAGGGCGCACTGGTCCGCCAGTTCGGCGAGCGCCGCCTCCGCGACAGCGACCTGCGTATCGAGGTCGATGCGTTCCGAGGGGAGCATCCCGGCCGAGGCGTCGGCCACGGCAGCAGATGCCTCGACCACCGCCTGCTCCGCTGCTCGCTCCTCCTCCTGCGCGGCCTCCAGCGCGGACGCGGCGTCGGCGGGCGCCTCCGGCGCCGGGTAGCCGACGCGTGCGTACAGCGCCGTCACCGCCTCGGCCGTCTGCACGTCGTAGACATCCGAGTCCGGGTCGCCGGGGTCGATGCCGAGCGACAGTAGTGCCGCCTTGAGTTGCTGCACATCCGGGCCGCTCATCCCCCACCCCAGGTCGCGGTAGGTGGGGATGGCACCCGGCAGCACGATGACCGGTCGGCCCGTGACCTCCACAAGGACGGTCCCCGCCTGCACCTCGGCCCCGACGTCCGGAACCCGACCGGTGATCACCGACGGGCCGGAGGCCCGGTTCGTCATCAGGGTCAGTTGCTGCGGTTCGGCGAAGCTGCCGTCGCCACGTGCCGTCACCTCGTTGGTGATCACTCGGGTCCCGATCGGCACCGTGATCGGCTGAGGTTCGGGGGGTGCCGCGTCCGCCGCCGCCTGGCTCGGGGAGACGATGCGCGTACTGACGAGCATGCCTCCGCCGATCCCGGCGAGCGCCACCAGGGCCAGCACGGCGACCGTCCGGAACTGCCGCGGCAGCCTGGAGACACGGAACCGGCCCTTCGCGCGCTCGGTCTTGCTCTCGCCCATCGTCTCCCTCATTGGCACACAGGACCTCGCTGCGAGGAATCGTCACCGCACCGAAGGTCGCGCCGTGTCACGCGTCCGGATCGTGGGTGGACGCGGCCGTCCCGCCGCACCCACCCACGACGTCATGGGCGGACGCTCACCACCGGTTGCAGAAGTACGTGCCGCTCAACGTGGTACTGCTGGCGAACCAGATGCGGCCCTTCACCTGATTTCCGTACTGGCCATCGACTCCGATTCCCTGACTGCGCTGGAACTGCGTCACGGCGGTCTTGGTGCCGGAACCGAAGATCCCATCGACCGCGATGCCATACCCTTCGCACCCGCGCAGGGCGTTCTGCAGCGCGCGAGCCCCGTTACCACTGTTCCCCTTGACGAGATAGCAGTCGGTGGAACCGTTGGTGCGCGAGGGAATCACCCGCGCATACATGCCCGCGCCTTCCGCAGCCCAGGTGACACACGGGGTATTCGCGGTGGCGGCTGTGCTGGCGCCAGCCCCGCCCACCAGAACCGCCCCGGCCATCGCGACGGCAGCTGTCAGCGATCCGACGATCTTTCTCATTTCTCTCCCCTGTTTCGCCCGGCCCTCTTGTGCACGCCGGGAAGCTCAGCCCGTGACTACGAGAGACCTGCGGCGGCCTCCATCGCCGCCAGCTCGTCACCCCTCCGGTCGACGAACTCCTGCTGCGCTGACCTCAGCGCAGCCGTGAAGCGTTCGACGTAGTCGGTCTCGGCTCGGCAGTCGAAGTCGGCCACCGCGATGGCGTGCTCCGCCTCGGTGCCGATGAGGGCCCGCTCGTCCTCGGGCAGGTCGGACATCGCCGTCCCGACCTCCGACCAGTGGGCTGTGCCGTCCGCTCCCGTGATGACGGCGAGGTTCCAGCCCTCCATCGGCCCGGGAACCGATGGTGCTGGGTACCCGGCCGGCGCACCGACGTCGTACCCCGCCTCCCCCATGCAGCCGACCCATTCCTCATTGAGGTCGGCGACCGCCTGGTCGGTGTAGATGTCCCGCTGGACCAGCTTCTGCATCGCCATGATCAGCGGCTGGAACTGGACGGCTGCAGAGTCCGACACATCCGAGCGCGCCGGGAACTCCGTCTCGGAGCGGCCCTGACATCCACCGTCCTCAGCCGGATTCATGTCATCGGGGCCACGCGAGCCGGTCAGCGCCGCCATGTAGGCGGTCACGGCCTGGTCGCTGAGGCCCTCGATGTACTCGGCGTCGGCGTCGTCCACCAGGGTGGCGCCCTCATCGGCGCGATCGGGGTCGTCCTGGCCGTACCCGCGGGTCGCCACCGCGCTGCGATCCGCCGGGAGTTCGGGCACCGCAATCGCGTTCTCGAGCCAGGGATACGACGCCGACTCCGGCTCAGGGTAAGGGGCGGGGGTGTAGGTGAATCCCTCGGCCGCCATGCAGTCGGCGATGAATGCCTCACGCGAGGCGAACACGTCCTCGTCGACCCCTGATGAGCCCGCATCGCTTGCCAGCGCCGTGACGGCGGCACCGAAGCGTGCGAACGGGAGTTCCGCAACCGTCGTCGCCAGGTTCGGGGCCAGGGCGTCATTTCCCGCGACATCCGACGACGTGTTCGTGCCATGCGTCGATTCGGGGGCGTCGCCCGGCGTGGCACATCCGGCCAGGACCGTGAGAAGCAGAGCACTCGCGGCGATCGACGCCGAGTGTGGGATGACGGGCATGACCAAACTCCCTGCGTTGCGGATGGACGGGCGCATTCGCTCCGGGGTCGAGTGTGGTCATCGACCGGTGCGCTTCTCCCGCAAACGATCAGAGATGAGTGCCAGCGCGCGAGAAATGAGTGGTCTCCCACGGCCGTTGAGTGGCCGACACCCAATGGGTGAGTGCCACCGCTGCTCCGGGCCGTGGAGAGCACCCGCGGGTCGTCACTAGGATCGCCCCATGTCCCACATCCTCAGCGCTGTCGCCTGGCCCTACGCCAACGGACCGCGCCACATCGGTCATGTCGCCGGATTCGGCGTTCCCTCCGACGTGTTCAGCCGGTACATGCGGATGTCGGGCCACGACGTGCTGATGGTGTCCGGCACCGACGAGCACGGGACGCCGATCCTGGTGCAGGCGGAGCAGGAGGGGGTCACCCCGCAGGCGCTCGCCGACCGGTACAACCGGGTGATCGTCGAGGACCTGACCCAGCTCGGCCTGTCCTACGACCTGTTCACCCGCACCACCACCCGCAACCACTACGCCGTGGTGCAGGAGATGTTCCGGACCGTGCACAAGAACGGGTACATGGTCGAGCGGACCACGATGGGCGCGATCAGCCCGTCCACCGGGCGCACACTGCCGGACCGGTACATCGAGGGCACCTGCCCGATCTGTGGCTACGACGGTGCTCGTGGCGACCAGTGCGACAACTGCGGCAACCAGCTGGACGCGATCGACCTGATCAACCCGAAGAGCCGGATCAACGGCGAGACGCCGAAGTTCGTCGAGTCGAACCACTTCTTCCTCGACCTGCCCGCCTTCGTGGACGCCCTCGGCGACTGGCTGCGGTCGCGCACCAACTGGCGTCCGAACGTGCTGAAGTTCTCGCTCAACCTGCTGGACGACGTGCGGCCGCGGGCGATGACCCGGGACATCGACTGGGGGATCCCGGTGCCGCTGGAGGGCTGGGAGTCGAATCCCTCCAAGCGGCTGTACGTGTGGTTCGACGCGGTGATCGGCTACCTGTCCGCCTCGATCGAGTGGGCCCGGCGCAGCGGCGACCCGGATGCCTGGCAGCAGTTCTGGACCGATCCCGAGGCGTTGTCCTACTACTTCATGGGCAAGGACAACATCACCTTCCACTCCCAGATCTGGCCGGCCGAGCTGCTCGGCTACGACGGTGGCGGGTCGAAGGGTGGCGCCCCGGGTCCGTACGGGAAGCTGAACCTGCCCACCGAGGTCGTCTCCAGCGAGTTCCTCACGATGGAGGGCAAGCAGTTCAGCTCCAGTCGGGGCGTGGTCATCTACGTGCGCGACATGCTGTCCCGCTACCAGCCGGACGCGCTGCGGTACTACATCTCCAGCGCCGGACCGGAGAACCAGGACGCGGACTTCACCTGGGCCGACTTCAAGCGGCGCACCAACGACGAGCTGGTCGCGGGCTGGGGCAACCTGGTGAACCGGACCGCGAGCATGGTGCACAAGAACTTCGGTGCGGTGCCGGAGCCCGGTCGCCGCGAGCCGGTGGACGAGGCGCTGCTGGCCCAGACCACCACCGCCTTCGGCCGGGTCGGCGAGTTGATCGGCAGCCACCGGCACAGGGCGGCGATCGGCGAGGCGATGCGGATGGTGCAGGAGGCCAACCGCTACGTGTCCGAGACCGAGCCGTGGAAGCTGAAGACCGACCCGGACCGGCTGGCCACCGTGCTGCACACAACGACGCAGGCGGTCAGCGACCTGAACACCCTGCTGTCGCCCTTCCTACCGCACTCCGCGCAGCAGGTGCACGAGGCCCTGGGCGGCACCGGCACCATCTCCCCGCTGCCCCGGATCGAGGAGGTCACCGACCTCGACGACCCGAGCCGCGAGTACCCGGTGATCACCGGGGACTACTCGGCGGTCCCGGCGTGGGAGCCGCGTGCCGTGGTGCCCGGCACCCCGGTGGCGAAGCCGACCCCGGTGTTCACCAAGCTGGACGACGACATGGTCGAGGCCGAGCTCGATCGCCTGCGTCAGGGCTGATGTCCCGCAAGAACCGGGATCGTGGCTGGGCGGACGCCCCGGAGGCGCTGCCCAGCCCGGTCCCGGACAACCACACCCACCTGGAGTCGGTGCTCGGGGTCCAGGCGGAGCCCGGTCCGCGCACCCTGGACGACCACCTGGGGCTCGCGGCGTCGGTCGGTGTGGCCCGGATGGTGCAGGTCGGGTGTGATCTGGAGTCGGTGGCCTGGACCGACGCGGTGCTGCGCGCCGATGCCGGCGACCCGGGCGCCGACGGCCCGGTGCCGATGACCACCCGCCGAGGTGTCCTGCTCGGTGCGATCGCCATCCACCCCAACGAGGCGGTGCTGCACGCCGGGGTGCGGGAGACGGCCCCGGACGGACTCGACCCCGACCCGCAGCCGTGGCACGACACGTCGCTGGCCGATGCCCTGGCCACCGTCGAGCGCGTCGCCCGCGCCAACCCCCGGGTCCGCGCGATCGGCGAGACCGGGCTGGACTACTTCCGCGCCGGTGAGCGCGGTCGTGCGGTGCAGCGCGAGGCGTTCCGGGCCCACATCGCCCTGGCGAAGGAGCTCGGCCTGGCGTTGCAGATCCACGACCGGGACGCGCACGACGACGTGGTGGAGCTGCTGCGGCGGGACGGTGCCCCGGAGCGCACCGTCTTCCACTGCTTCTCCGGCGGCCCGGCGTTGGCCGAGGTCTGCGCGCAGGAGGGGTGGTTCGCCTCGTTCGCCGGTCCGGTGACCTTCGGTGCGAACGACGAGCTGCGGGCGGCGCTGCGGGTGCTGCCGGTCGAGCAGGTCATGGTCGAGACCGACGCGCCGTACCTGACCCCGCATCCGATGCGGGGGCGCCCGAACGCCCCGTACCAGCTGCCGCTCACGGTGCGCCGGATCGCGGCGGAGCTGAACCAGGACCTCCGGACCCTGTGCGAGACGCTGACCCGGACCACCGAACGGGTGTACGGCAGCTGGTAGGTCCGTGGCAGCACGGTCCGGGCTTCCCCGTCGGTCACGAATCGGTTACGGTCATCGTCAGTCAACCCTCTTGACCCCCCTTGGAGACCTGCGCGTGGCCACCCCCGCCGAGTCCGCCGAACACGCTCGACTGCGTTCCGAGTCGACCCATCGGCAGGACCGTCCGAACCGCCTGGTGCGGTGGGGTGCTCAGGCGGCGGTGCTGGTGCTGGCGGCCGGTGCGACCACTGCCTTCGTCGGACTGCACAAGACGGTCACCGTCGAGGTGGACGGTCAGCCGGTCGAGGTGAACGCCTTCGGCCGGACGGTCGGCCAGGTGCTCGCCAGTGGGGACATCAGCGTCGGTGAACACGACCTGGTCGCCCCCGGCCTGGACGAGCAGGTGCGGGACGGTGCGGAGATCGTGGTCCGGCACGGTCGGCAGATCGACGTCGAGGTGGACGGCGAGCAGCAGACGGTCTGGACCACGGCGCTGACCGTCGGTGAGGCCGTGGACGACCTGGGGCTGCGCGACACGGACACGCTGACCTCGGCCTCGCGGTCGTCGTCGGTGGAGCGGGACGCGGTCCTGCGGGTCTCCACCCAGAAGACCATCCACCTCGCGGTCGACGGTCAGGTGATCGACGGTGTGACCAGTGCCGGGACCGTCCGGGACGCCCTGCGCGACATCGGCCTGGTCCTGAACGAGGGCGACCGCGTCTCGGTGCCGCTGGACGCCACGGCCACCGACGGGCTCGTCGTCATGGTGACCCGGGCCGCCACCTCCGGTGAGACCGTCACCGAGGCGATCCCGTTCGAGGAGCAGGAGGTCGAGGACCCGACCCTGGCGAACGGCACCCGCAAGGTGGAGACCGCCGGCAAGGCCGGGGTGCGCACCACGACGTACAGCACGGCGGTGATCGGCGGCGCGGTGGTCGAGCGTCAGGTGGTCGCCTCCGCCGTCACCGTCGAACCGGTCACCCAGATCGTGAAGGTCGGCACCATGGAGGTGTCCGCCAACGTGAACGTCACGCCGGGCAGTGCCCAGGAGCTCGGCAAGACGATGGCCGCCGAGCGCGGGTGGGGCGACGACCAGTTCGCCTGCCTGCTCCAGCTCTGGAACAAGGAGAGCGGCTGGCGGGTCGACGCGGAGAACACCTCCTCTGGTGCGTACGGCATCCCGCAGGCGCTGCCCGGATCGAAGATGGCCAGTGTCTCCGCCGACTGGCGCACCAACCCCGCGACCCAGATCACCTGGGGTCTGAACTACATCGCCGGCCGCTACTCGACCCCCTGCGGCGCCTGGTCCGCCTCCCAGTCCAAGGGCTGGTACTGAGGTTCCTTAGCTCACAGAGCTGAGATCGAGGGTTGGCAACACATCACGAATAGGTTACGTTTTCACGTCGTTCGTGGTTGTGCCGCGGACATCGGCTTCCAGCAACGGGAGTCGGACAGCCGGATCGGGGATCCGGGACCCGCGTGATCGGCAGCACCCTCCAGCTGCCGACACCGCCAGGACCGATCCGGTCACGGCAGCGTGAGCCCCCGTCACCCGTGCCCGGGACCGTCGTCGTCTGGACCCCAGTGACCTCTGCCAGCCGTATGGGTGCGCGCCTCAGTGCCGCCACCACCTCCCTCCGCGACCGGATCGTCCGCAACACCAGCGAGCCGGACCCCCAGAACCCCGAGCAGACCCGCCCGCGCCGCCACCGCGGCCGCGTGATCGCCGCCGCCACTGCCGTGGTCGTGCTGGCATCCGGCGGCGTCGCCGTGGCGGACGCGCACAAGACCGTGACCCTGGACGTCGACGGGGTGTCCACCACCGTGTCGACCTTCTCCGGCAGCGTCGACGGCCTCCTCGCCGAGCAGGGCCTCGAGCTCGGTGCCCGGGACACCGTGACCCCCGGCGGGGCGCTGCAGGACGGCGTCGCCATCGAGGTGCGGCACGCCCACCAGATCGTGATCAACGCCGACGGCGCCGAGCAGCAGGTGTGGACCACCGCGCTCACCGCCGACGAGGCGCTCACCATGCTGGCCAGCCGCGGCGGCGACGTCCGCCTGGTCGCGAACCGCTCGAACTCCGGTCGCCCCGACCTGTCCCTGGACCTGACCCTGAACGGTCCGGCCGAGGTGCAGGTGGACGGCCAGACCCAGACCGTCGACGACGGCAGCACCACGGTGGCCGAGGCGCTGGACCACTTGGGCGTCGTGCTGCAGCCGCTTGACCGGGTGTCCGTCACCCGCGCCGCGAACGACACCGTGACCGTCGTGGTCAACCGGGTCGTGGTGCAGGACGTCACCACCACCAGCGAGGTCCCGTTCGGTGCCACCGAGCAGGAGGACCCCTCGCTGTACCAGGGCACGAACAAGGTGACCACCGCCGGCGTCCCCGGCGTGCGCACCCTGGTCGAGCGGGTGACCACGGTGGACGGTCAGGAGACCGCCCGCGAGTCGCTCTCCGACGAGGTGACCCAGGCGCCGGTCGACCAGGTGACGAACGTGGGCACCAAGGTCCGTCCGGCCCCCAAGCCGAAGGCGGCCGCTCCGGCCGCTTCCTCCGCCGGGACCCCCGCCGTCGGCGGCGGCGACGCTGCCGGTCTGAACTGGGGCGCCCTGGCCGCCTGCGAGTCCGGTGGCAACGCGTCCATCGTCTCCGCGAACGGCAAGTACCACGGGCTGTACCAGTTCTCGGTCAGCACCTGGCAGTCGGTCGGCGGGGCGGGTCTGCCCTCCCAGGCGTCCGCCGATGAGCAGACCGCCCGCGCCCAGGCGCTCTACAACCGCTCCGGCGCCGGTCAGTGGCCGGTCTGCGGTTCGCGCCTGTTCGGCTGAGCAGCCAGTAGGCTCAGTCCCCATGAGCGAGAGCAACGGCCCCGTCGCAGCAGCGGCGGGGCCGTTGCTCGGTCCGGCGGAGATCCGCGAGCTGGCCGAGCGCGCCGGGGTGCGACCGACCAAGACCCTGGGGCAGAACTTCGTGCTGGACGGCGGCACCGTGCGCAAGATCGTGCGCGGCGCCGACATCGTGGCCGGGGAGCGGGTCGTCGAGGTCGGCCCCGGACTCGGGTCGCTGACGCTCGGCCTGCTGGAGGCCGGTGCCGATCTGGTCGCGGTGGAGATCGACCCGGTGCTCGCCGGGCTGCTGCCGGACACCGTGCGTCGACACGTCCCGGGCGCGACGGTGACCACCGTGGACCTGCCCGCCACCGAGGCCGAGCCCGCCACCCTCACCCTGGTGCGCGGGGACGCGCTGGACGTGCGCGCCCTGCCCGGGCGACCGCCCACCGCGCTGGTCGCCAACCTGCCGTACAACGTGTCGGTGCCGGTGCTGCTCGGCTTCCTGGAGCACTTCCCCAGCCTGGAACGGGTGCTGGTGATGGTCCAGGCCGAGGTCGCCGACCGCCTCGCCGCACCCCCCGGCAGCCGGACCTACGGTGTCCCCTCCGCCAAGACCGCCTGGTACGCCGAGGCTCGCCGCACGGTCACCGTCGGTCGCAGCGTGTTCTGGCCGGTCCCGAACGTCGACTCCGCACTGGTCCGCCTGGACCGTCGCACCCCGCCGACCACCACCGCCACCCGCGAGCAGGTCTTCGCCGTGGTGGACGCCGCGTTCGCCCAGCGGCGCAAGATGCTGCGCGCCGCGCTGGCACCGCTCGCCGGTGACACCGCCACCGCCACCGCGGCGATCGAGGCCGCCGGAGTGGATCCGCAGGCGCGCGGCGAGGCCCTGGACATCACCGCCTTCGCCCGGGTCGCCGAGCAGCTGCCCGCCGAGGCCCTGGTGCACCGCGGCCCGGCTCCGACCCGACGGCGGCGCTGACCCGCCATCCGCCATCGACTCGGCACCGCGCGACGTCACCCCCGACGGTGGCCGGTGGACGCGACCGGACCGGGTGGACCTGGCACAGTGGGGGCCGTGACCGACCTGCGACTCGCCCGCCGTGAAGTGCGGGTCCGTGCGCCCGGGAAGGTCAACCTCTCGCTGCGGGTCGGACCGCGTGACGACGACGGGTATCACCGGCTCAGCACCGTCTTCCAGGCGGTCTCCGTCTTCGAGGAGATCGCGGCCCGGCCCGCCGACGACCTGCGGGTCAGCGTCCTCGGGCCGGAGGCTCACCGGGTGCCGACCGGCGACGACAACCTCGCGCTGCGCGCCGCCCGCCTGCTCGCCGCCCACACCGGGGTCGACGACGGCGTGCACCTGCGGATCACCAAGACGGTGCCGGTGGCGGGCGGGATGGCCGGCGGCTCCGCCGATGCCGCGGCCGCGCTGGTGGCCTGCGACGCGTTCTGGGGCACCGGACTGCCGCGCGAGGAGCTCGCCGAGCTGGCGGCCACCCTCGGCGCCGATGTGCCGTTCCTGCTGATGGGTCAGATCGCGGTCGGCACCGGGCGGGGCGACGTGCTGACCCCGGCGCTCGGTCGCGGCGACTACCACTGGGCGTTCGGGGTCCGCGCGCAGGGCCTGTCCACACCGGCGGTGTTCGACGCCTTCGACGCGCTGTACCCGGACCCGCAGGTGCCGGACCTCGACTCGGAGGTCGCCCTGATGCAGGCGCTGCGGGCGGGTGACCCGGTGGCGGTGGGCGCGCTGCTGCACAACGACCTGCAGCAGGCGGCCGTCGAGCTGTGCCCGGAGCTCGTCGAGACCCTGGCGGTCGCCGAGGATGCCGGTGCCCTCGGGGTGGTGGTCTCCGGTTCCGGACCGACGGTCGCCGCCCTGGGCCGTAGCCGGCAGCACGCGCTGGCCCTGGCCGCCGCGATGACTGCCGCCGGGGTGGTCGACTCGGTCCTGACCGCCTCCGGTCCGGTGACCGGCGCTCGGGTACTGCCGGGGTCGGACGCGCTCTAGGCCCTGCCCCGGGCCGCCAGCGACGCCGCGTACAGCTCGCGCTTGGCGACGCCGGCCGCCTGCGCCACCTCCGCCACCGCCTCCTTCAGCCGGTCCCCGGCATCGACCCGCGCCAGGACCTCCGCGACCAGCGCCGCCTCCGAGACCTCGACGACATCCGGAGCGCCGCCGACCACCACCGCGATCTCGCCCCGCACCTCGCCCTCGGTGGCCCACGCGGTGAGCTCGCCCAGGGTGCCGCGCCGGACCTCCTCGTAGGTCTTGGTCAGCTCCCGGGCGACCGCGGCCGGGCGGTCGGCACCCAGGGCGTCCCGCAGGTCGGCCAGCATCGCCGCGAGCCGGTGCGGCGCCTCGAAGAACACCATCGTGCGCGGCTCACGGGCCAGCAGGGCGAAACTGCGGGCGCGCTCCCCCGCCTTGCGCGGAGCGAAGCCCTCGAAGCAGAACCGGTCGGTGGGCAGACCGGACAGCGCGAGCGCGGTCAGCACGGCGCTCGGGCCCGGCACCGCGGTCACCGGGAGCCCGGCCGCCACCGCCGCCGCCACCGCGCGGAACCCGGGGTCGGAGACTGCGGGCATCCCGGCGTCGCTGACCACCAGCACCGTCGACCCGGCCGCCACCGCCGCCAGCAGTTCGCCGACGGTCGCCTGCTCGTTGTGCTCGTGATGGCTCAGGACCCGCCCGGTGATCTCCACCTCGACCCGGGCCGCCAGCGCGCGCAACCGCCGGGTGTCCTCCGCCGCGATCACCTCGGCCTCGGCCAGCAGCCGCCGCAGCCGGGGCGACGCGTCCTCGGCATTGCCGATCGGGGTCGCGGCGAGGATCAGTCGGCCGGGGGTGGGAGCGTTCACCGACCCAGCCTGCCATGTGTGGGGTGAGTACCCATCCACGGGACCTACCATGACCAGCGTGTCGCCGACCGAGGACCCGCAGCAGGCCCACCCGCCGCAGCACGCCGCACCCGCCCCGCTGACCCAGGCCTCCGTCCCGGTGGACAACGCCCGGTCGGCCGATGACGGTGCCGCGCCGTCATCGGAGGCGGATGCCCTGACGACCGTGGACCGGCTGCGCCTCGCCCTGCTCGGGTCGCGCGCCCTGACCCTGAACGCCACCCGTCGCGCCCGGCTCACCGGCTGGCTCTGGCCGCTCGCCGTCACCCTGCTCGCCGGGGTGCTGCGATTCTGGCGGCTGGGCACCCCGCACGAGCTGGTCTTCGACGAGACCTATTACGTCAAGCAGGGCTGGTCGCTGCTGCAGCTCGGCTACGAGGGCAAGTGGGCCGACGGCGCCGACGCGTTGTTCGCCGCGGGGGACGGATCGGCACTGGGCACCACCGCTGAGTACGTGGTGCACCCGCCGGTCGGCAAATGGCTGATCGCGCTCGGCATGCAGCTCGGCGGCGGCATCGACTCCTCCGCTGCCTGGCGACTGTCCACCGCGGTCCTGGGCACGCTGGCGGTGCTGATGGTGGCCCGGATCGGCCGTCGACTGTTCGGCTCCACCCTGCTCGGCACCCTGGCCGGCCTGCTGATGGCGGTCGACGGCGAGGCGATCGTGCACTCCCGGACCGGGCTGCTGGACAACACGGTGATGTTCTTCGCGCTGGCCGCCTTCGGCGCGCTGCTGCTGGACCGGGACCAGGCACGACGCCGCCTGGCCGAGCGGACCGCGACCGTGCTGGACGGTGGCGGCACCCTGGGCTGGGGGCCGTCGCTCGGCTGGCGGTGGTGGCGGCTGGCGGCCGCGGTGCTGCTCGGGCTGTGCATCGGCACCAAGTGGTCCGGCCTGTACTTCCTGGCGGTGTTCGGGCTGCTGAGCGTGGCCTGGGACGCCACCGCCCGCCGGACCGTCGGGGTGCGGGACTGGGGGCTGGCCACCCTGGTCAAGGACGCGATCCCGGCCGGGTTCCTGATGGTGTTCACCGCCGCCGGGACCTACCTCGGCACCTGGGCGTCCTGGTTCGCGCACCCGAACGCCTACCTGCGCCAGTGGGCGGCCGAGCACCCCGGCGAGGGCATCACCTGGCTGCCGGACCCGCTGCGGTCGTTCTGGAAGTTCCACACCGACATGTGGCACTTCCACACCACGCTGACCAGCGAGCACACCTATGCGGCCAAGCCCTGGGGCTGGATCCTGCAGTGGCGGCCGACCTCGTTCTACTACCCGAAGTCGGTCTCCGGGCTGAGCGGCACCGAGGCGCAGGCGGCCTGTGGTGCCGAGCGCTGCTCCCAGGCCGTGACGTCACTGGGCAACCCGGTGCTGTGGTGGCTGGGTGCGGTGGCCATCGTGGTCGCGGTGATCTGCCTGGTCCGGCTGCGCGACTGGCGGGCCGGCGCCGTGCTCTCCGGCATCGTCGCCGGCTGGCTGCCCTGGTTCCAGTACGCCGAGCGGACGATCTTCACCTTCTACTCGATCGCCTTCACCCCGTGGGTGGTGCTCACCCTGGTCTATGTTCTCGGGCTGCTGATCGAGTCACCCGACCCGGACCGACAACGCCGCGGTCTGGTGGTCACGACGGCGGTGGTGACCGTGATCGTGTCGATCAGCGCGTTCTTCTACCCGATCTGGACCGCCTGGGTGGTGCCCTACGACTTCTGGCACATCCACATGTGGCTGCGGTCCTGGATCTGAGTCACGCACCGAGCAGGGCGGCCGGGACCACCGCAATCCCATCGGCGCGACGGTAGGCGTCCCGACCAGTCGTGACCACGACGGCGTCCAGCAGGTCGGGTCCGATCTTGTCCCGCAACCAGCGCAGGTGCCGGACATCCTGATCGGTCACCGTGCTGGCCAGTTTCACCTCGATCGCCACCACACGCCCATCCGGTCGGCGGACGATGAGGTCGACCTCGTGATCGCCGTTCCGGGTGCGCAGATGCTGCACCGTCGCACCGCTGATCTGCGCGTACACCTGCACGCTCATGGCGATCAGGTGTTCGAACAGCGCACCGAGCAGGGTGCCCCGCCGCAACTCCGGTGCCGGACCGGTCGTGCCGGCTAGCAGCGCATCCGCGTCCACCCCCAGCAGGCGCGCGGCCAGTGCCGGGTCAGCCAGCTGGTGCTTGGGTGAGCGGCTGAGCCGGTCGAGGTCATTGGTTCCCGGTGCCCACGCGTCGAGCGAATCGATCAGCCACAGACTTTCCAGCACCTCGCGATACGCGGTCGTCGTCGACCGAGCGGGCTTGTCGGATTGCCCCGGAGTCGCCGCGTCGAGGATGGCGTTATAGCTGGTCGTACCGCTGGTCGCTGCGGCGAAAGCTCGCAACCAGGCGCGCAGAGTCTGGGGTCGACGTACGTTCAACCCTTGCTCGGCAAACTCTCGCTCGACCACGGCGTCGAGGTAGGCGTCCAGACGCATCCCGCGCACCCGCGGCGAGCTCGTGCGGATGCCGGGGAATCCGGAGGCGACGATCTCTTCGACGTAGTCGGTCAGCCCGAGGGAGGTGCTCCCGGCCGGATCGGCGTGGCCGGTGAGCAGGTCCCGGAGTCGCACGGTGGTCGGGCCGAGCATGCGTTCGGCGAGACTGAGCGGCCGCATCCGCAGAGTGACGATGCGTCCGGCCCCGGAATGCACGGGAGCGCCGATCGGTACCGCCGAGCCCGCCAGCAGATAGCGTCCGGGCATGCTGCGGGCATCGACGTCCCGTCGGATGAGGTCCCAGAGCGCGGGCTGTCGCTGCCACTCGTCCACGAACACGGGGGCTGATGCCGCGGTGATCACCTGCGGTTCGGCGCGGACCAGTTCGGCATCGGCCGGATCGTCCAGGGTGAAGACGGTTTCGGCCCGTTGGCGCGCAGTAGCGGTCTTGCCGACACCTTTCGGCCCTTGCAGCGCGAGCGCGGGGATCTCCGGCTGGATCTCGTCCAGGAGTTCGTCGATCGTCCGATGACGGTAGCTCTCCACGCTGTCTACGCTACCGTTCGCAGTTCGTGGACGCTACCGTTAGCAGACCATCTACGCTACCGATCGCCGGCTTTTTGCGATACCGATCGCCGACTTGGAGCCCTCACCATTGAGCCCCGTCCGCCGGGTGGAAGGCGATCCCCCGGGCGCGCCAGTCGTCACCCTGTGCCGCCACCCGCGCCGCGAAGTCCTCCCACCCGCGCGCCTCGGCCGAGGTCCACGCCACCTCGGCCACCGCGGCGAGTCGGGGCAGCAGCATCGTGGTCAGCTCGTCCAGGGTGCGCAGCGTCTCGGTCCACACCGCCGCCTCCACCCCGATCACGGCGTCCTCGGGCAGTCCGGCGATCAGGGTCGTCGGCTCCCAGTCGTAGGCATCGCGCAGGGAGACGTACCCGGCCCAGTGCAGGCCGAGCGGGAAGCCCTCGTGATACTGCATGTCCAGGTAGGCACGCGAGCCCGGGGACATCAGCAGCTTCGCCCCGGCGCGGGCCGCCGTCACGAAGGGGGTCACGTCCTCGCGCGGGTCCCAGAACTGGACCACGGTGCCCGGCTCCAGGGGCGTCGTGGCGATCTCCTGCCAGCCGACCACCTGCTTGCCCGCGTCCCGGACCGCCGCGGCCGCCATCGCCACCAGCCGCGCGTACTCGGCCGGCTCCATGGTGTGCACCTCGTCGCCACCGATGTGCAGGTACTCGCCCGGCGTCATCGCCGCCAGGTCGCCGAAGACGTCGCGCAGGAACGGTTCGGTCGCCGGGAGGTCCGCCGCCAGCTTGCTGAACCCGACCTCGATGCCGGTGTACACGTCCACACCCGCACCGTCCGGGGTCAGCTCCGGCACCGCGTGCAGGGCGGCGTTCACGTGCCCGGGCACGTCGACCTCGGGCACCACCCGGATCCCGCGCAGCGCCGCGTAGTCGATCAGTTCCCGGTAGTCGTCGGCGGTGAGGAACCCACCCGGGTCGCCGTCGACCGCAGTCGCCCCGGAGCGCGCCGCCAGCTCCGGCCGACCGGGCAGGTCGATCCGCCAGCCCTGGTCGTCGGAGAGGTGCAGGTGCAGCACGTTCAGCTTGTGCTCGGCCATCAGGTCGACCACCAGGCGCAGCTCCGCCGGACCGAAGAAGTGCCGGGCGATGTCCACGCTCAGACCCCGCCAGCCGAAGCGCGGCGCATCCTCGATCCTTCCGGCGGGAACCTCCGGCCCCGCTTGCCGGACCACCTGGCGCAGCGTGGCCAGACCGTGCCACAGCCCGGCCGGATCGGATGCCTCGACCAGCACACCGTCGGCCGCGATCGACACGGTGGACGACTCGGCGGCACCACCCTCGACCAACCGGAACTCGACCGACGGCCCGCGACCGCCCACGGTGAAGGGTCGGCCGGTGGCCTCGGTCAGCCGGGTCGCGGCGAGCGCGCCGAAGTCCGCCTGGTCAGCCGCCACCAGGACGGCTCCGCCGTCACCGATCACGAACGGGTCGTCCGCCGTCCACACCACGGAGCGCGGCAGCGGGACGAGGGCGATCGGAGCAGGCACGGGGAGACCTCCAGGGTGGCGACGATGCGGCCCTAGTCTGCCCAGCTCAGGGGTGCCGTGGCAGCTCGCACCGCCCTGGTCCTGCACAGCGCGACCATCGTCGCCGCCCCCGCCGACCCCGCACGCCGGGTCGGTCGCGCCCTGCACACGGAGTCCGGTGCACGGCGTACCGGCCCGGGTGTGTGCGCCGCTCGGCCCGGGTGTGTGCGCCGCTCGGCCCGGGTGTGTGCGCCGCTCGGCCCGAGCCCCCGGCGCACACCGGGTCCGGCCCGCGGGGCGCCACCGCCTCGGCGAGCTGGGCGCGTCGGGTCAGGCTCGCGGCGCCCACCGGCTCACGCCCGCGGGGCCACCACAGCCGCATCGGGCTCGCCCGCCGCCAACCGCCGGGCGATCACGGCGCAGGTCGCCAGCTGCAACTGGTGGAAGACGATCACCGGCAGCGCCACCCCGGCCGCCGCCACCGGACCGAAGAGCACACTCGCCATCGGCAACCCGGTCGCCAGCGACTTCTTGGAGCCACACATCAGCAACGCGATCCGGTCGGCGCGATCCAGGCCGAGCAACCGACCACCGGTCCAGGTCAGGGACAGCATCGCCGCCAGCAGCAGGGCACAGACCACGACCAGCACCACCAGGACGCCCACGGTCAGCCCGTCCCACACCCCGGAGACCTGCGCCTCCGACACCGAGGAGTAGGCGACCAGCAGGATCGTGCCCCGGTCGGTGAGCAGCGTGACGATCCGGTGGGACCGCACCCAGTTCCCGATCTTCGGCTGGAGCAGCTGCCCGACCACGAAGGGCAGCAGCAGTTGCAGCAGCGTCGACCCGGCCGAACCACCCACCGGACCACCGGCCCGGGACATGATCAGCCCGACCAGCAGCGGGGTGAGCACGATGCCGAGCACGTTCGACACCGTGGCGCCGCAGATCGCCCCGGCGATGTTGCCCCGCGCGATCGAGGTGAAGACCACCGACGACTGGATGGTGGAAGGCAGCAGCGAGAGATACAGCAGACCCGTCTGCAGGTCACCCGGCAGCACCGACTCCGGCAGCAGCTGCACGGCGATCCCCAGCAGGGGGAACAGCAGATAGGTCGCCGCAAACATCCCGCCCTGCAACCGCCAGTTGCGCAGCCCCGCCCACACCTCAGTGGTGGACATCCGCGCGCCGTAGAGGAAGAACAGCAGCACCACAGCGACCGTGCTGACCCGGTCCACCCCGGTCGCCACCGCGCCGGTCGCCGGGAGGAGCAGTCCGAGGACGAACACCGCCACGATCATCACGACCAGCGGGTCGACCCACTTCTTGACGGCGGTCCAGGCGACTCTCACCGCGACAGTCTGCCAGCTCAGCGCGTGACGTCGTAGCTCAGGTGCGCGAACTGCCCGAAGCGCTGCACATCCCGTAGCACCAGCCGATCCGGGCCGATCCGTCGGGGCAGCAGCGGCATCCCCGCGGGGAGCGTCGCCGGGGCGTAGGTCAGTTCCAACCGGTCCAGCGCCCCCGCGTCGTCGAACTGCCCGACCAGGTCGCCGCCGCCGATCAGCCAGATGTCCCGTTCCCCGGCCAGCGCCCGGATGCTCGGCAGCGCGTCGGCGACCGGTCCCCGCACGAAGCGCACGTCGGCGCCCTCGGGCACCGGAAGCTCCCGGCTGGTGAAGACCACCATCGGCCGGGCGCCGTAGTAGCTCGGCCACTTCTCCGGGTGGGCGAGCAGGTCCTCCTCCCGCAGCACCCACTCGTAGGTGCTCGATCCACTGACCAGGACCCCGATCCCCGCCAGGAACGCCTCGTGGTCGGGTCCCTCGGACTCGACGGCGAACAGCCAGGACAGTGAGTGGTGCTCGTCGGCGAGCTGTCCGGTCAGGGTGGTGGCGGTGGAGTACACGACGCTGGTCATACCGCGACGGTACGACCGGGCACCGACACTCAGCGCAGGTCGATGAAGGCCGACATCCCGCTGATCTCCAGCACCGAGCGCACCGAGGGCCGGGCACCGATCACCGTCAGCGGCGACGATCCGGTGCGCTGCCGGTCCAGCACCAACGCACCGATCACCCCGAGCGCCGAGGAGTCCGCGAAAGTCACCTCGGACATGTCGACCTCGGACACACCCGTGAGCACCTCGCCGAGCCGGGTCGGGTCGTCGGCCACCCCGAGCAGCGTGCGCAGCCGGGACACGACCGCCAGATCGACCTCCCCGATCATCACCAACCGGTGCGGCTGAGCGTCGTCGGACCGGATGGTTCCGGCTCCGTCACCGGTGGAGAGGGAGGTCATAGGTTCCAGTATCACTGATGGGTCGGACAACGAACGACGAAGGCCCGAAACCGAAGTTCCGGGCCTTGCGCCTGCGGGTGGAGCTAGGGGGATTCGAACCCCCGACCTTCTCATTGCGAACGAGACGCGCTACCAACTGCGCCATAGCCCCGCGAAGCGGTCATCAGCCTAGCACCCGTGCGGGGTGGTCGACGACACCGCGGCACTCAGTTCACACCGGCTCACTCGCCCGCTGCCCGGCGGCGGGCGAGCACGGCGTTCAGGTCGATGGACCCGGTGGGCTCGTCCTGCACGGTCGCGGTCGCGGCAGCCGGGACCGCCGGGTCGGCAGCCCCGTCCACCCGTCGCGCCGCCGTCTCGGCCGGGGCCGCGGCGGTCTCGGCGGCCGGGGCTGCCGTGGTCTCCGCGGCAGGCTGGGCGACCGTGCGGGCAGGACGCACCGCGGTCGAACCCTCGACCTCACCCAGCGGGGCGGGCTCGCGCCGCGGCGCACGCGGCTTGGTGGTGTAGGTCGGCCGGGGCACATCCACCGGCGACCATGTGGCGTCGGCGTCGGCGTCGGCGACCTTCTTCGCCGTCGGGTCGGCGGTCTTCCGGTCGTTCACCCGCGGCATGGCCTGCGTGGCGTCCACCGATGCCCGCACCGCCCGGCCCGAAGCACCCACCCGGCCCGGCCGCGGCGCGCGCACCACGGGGGTGGCGGCCTCCTCGATCCGGCGCTGCCACTCGATCTCGGCGGCCTCGCCCTGGACGACGGCCCGCCGGCCGAGCACCAGCACGGAGCCGAGGACGACGGTCGGCACGAGCGCGACCAACAGCGGGACGGCGGTCACGGCACCGACCACCCACGCGACGACCGTTAGTGCGGACAGCGCGGTGGCCAGGACGCCACGTCGGCGGGCGGCGGCACCGCGGCGCGCGGTGGCGGCGGCATGCGCGGCCTTCAGCTGCGCGACCTTGCGGGCAGCGTCGGCTCCCATGCCCTCCGCGGTGGTGTGCGGTCGGTCCATGTCGCGTCCCTCGTTCCCGATCCGGGCTCCGGTGCCCCCGTGCAGCAGGGCCGTCCTCTTCTGTGGTGACCCGCAGTCCGGACGGATCCCCCGGACTGCGTTGTCGGATCGGAGCCGGCGCCGCGACCCCACCGGACCGCTGACCGCCAGCACCCGCAACGCCGCCGAATACCTGTCATCGGTCCGCGACTCGAGCATCTGTTGCCGGTGCCGCAGTTTGTGCGGCACCAGGTACGCGATCCACAGGGCGATCACCGCGAGGACGGCGGGCCCGGCGAATGCGTACACCCCCTGACGGTAGGTGGACCATGCGCGGCGGGCTCGGAGCGTCCACGGCGTGTCGACGGGGTAATCACACCCGTGTAGTTCACTCCCCGGGCGTGGGCGACGAGTCCCGCGTGGACTGGGTGCGTCGCCAACGGGCCAGCAGTCCGGCGGGAACGTCCTCGGTGGTCAGCGCGAAGGTCCGGTGGTCGCACCAGCGTCCCTGGATGTGCAGATAGCGCTCCCGCACCCCTTCGTCCCGGAATCCGAGCTTCTCCACCACCCGCAGGGAGGGCGCGTTCTCCGGGCGGATGTTGATCTCCACCCGGTGCAGGCCCAGCGGTCCGAAGCTGTGATCGGTCGCCATCGCCACCGCGGTCGGGATGATGCCGCGCCCGGCGACGTGCTCGGAGACCCAGTAGCCGATGGACGCCGAGTGCAGCGACCCGTAGGTGATGCTGGAGACGGTCAGCTGCCCCACCAGCTCCCCGGCGTACTCCACCGCGAACGGCAGCGAACTGCCCTCACGTGCCTGCCGGTCGAGGGTCCGCACGAACTGCCCGAAGGTCGGGCGGCGACCCGTCACGGGCACCGGCGACGTGGCGTCCCAGCGTTCGAGCCACCCGGCGTTCAGTGCGCGCAGGTGCATCCACGGCGCCTCGTCCTGCCGCCGGAGCGGTCGAAGCAGGATCTGCCCCTCGCGCAGTTCGACCGGCCAGCTCCGGGACGACATCACCCCTCCAGCACCAGGCACGGCACCGACTGGCCGACCTCCACCGCCGTGTCCTGCTCGCCCACGACGGCCAGGGCGTTGGCCCGCGCCAGCCCGCCGATCGACCACTGGCCCGGATCCCCCACCGGCGACATCCGGTAGCCCTCGGTCGGCGATCCCGAGACCGCGACCGGCACGAACTGCCGCACGCCCGCCGGGGACGACCAGCCCTGGTCCGCCACCGCACGCACCGAGGGCCGGAACAGGTCGGTGTGCCCGGCCATCGCCCGCAGCGCCGGCCGCACGAACAGCTCGAAGCCCACCATCGAGGCCACCGGGTGTCCCGGCAGCGCGAAGAACGGCACCGCCCCCGACCCGCCGCCCACGGTCCCGAACCCCTGCCGGAAACCGGGGGTCATCGCCACGTGGTCGAAGCGCACCGTGCCCAGCGGTGCCAGCACGTCGGCCAGGGTGTCCTGCGCGTACTCCGAGAGCCCACCGGTGGTCACCAGCACGTCTGCGCGGACCAGCTGGTCCTCCAGTGCCTCCCGCAGCAGCGCCCGGTCGTCGGAGACCGCACCGACCCGCACCGGGGTGCCACCGATGTCCCGGACCGCGACCTCCAGGGCGTGCCCGGCCGACTCGAAGACGCCGCCGTCCCGGCCCGGGGCACCCGGTTCGACCAGCTCGGAACCGATCGACACGATCACCACGCGCGGCGCCGGATGCACCCGCAGTCGCCGTCGGCCGAGGGCCGCTGCCACCGCGAGCTGCCGCGCGCCCAGTCGGATCCCGCCCGCGAGCGCCACCTGCCCGGCCGTCACGTCCACCGCGCGGGGCCGGATGTTCTCCCCGGGCGACGGCACCCGGCTCAACGCCACCCGGACATCGCCCCGGTCGGTCTGCTCGGCGGCGATCACCGCGTCGGCACCGGCCGGTACCTGACCGCCGGAGGCGATCCGCATCGCCTGACCGGGGGCGAGTCGCAACACCGACGGGTCACCGGCCAGCACGTCGTGCACCACCGGCAGCACCAGCGCGCTCGGGTCGGCGCCCTGCAGGTCCGCGGTCGACACCGCGTACCCGTCGCAGGCGGCGAGCGGCGTCGCCGGGACATCCACCGGGGCGATCAGGTCCTCGGCCAGGATCGTGCCGGAGGCGTCGGTCAACACCACGTCGAGCGGTGCCACCGGTCCCACCGCGGCGAGCACGGCTGCCAATTGGTCCTGGACGGATCTCATGTCCGCATTCTGCACGCCCCGGTGGGCGTCGTCGGGTCAGCCGCGCAGACCGTCCACGTACTCGACCAGCCAGCCGCGGAAGTCGGGGCCCAGGTCGTCCCGGTCCACCGCCAGTCGCACGGTCGCCTTCAGGTAGTCCAGGCGGTCACCGGTGTCGTAGCGCCGGCCACGGAACACCACGCCGTATACGCCGCCGCCCTGCTCCGCGGGCATGGTGGCCAACTCGGCCAGGGCGTCGGTGAGCTGGATCTCCCCGCCCCGACCGGGCTCGGTGCGCCGCAGCACGTCAAAGGCCGCCGGGCTGAGCACGTAGCGGCCGATGATCGCCAGGTTGCTCGGCGCCTCGTCGACCGGGGGCTTCTCCACCAATGCGGTCACCCGCACCTGATCCGGGTCGTCGCCGCCCTCGATCGGTTCGGCCTCGGCCACCCCGTAGAGCGAGATCTGCGCCGGGTCGACCTCCAACAGCGCGATCACCGAGCCGCCGGTCCGCTCCTGGACCTCGATCATGGTGGACAGCAACTCGTCCCGGGCGTCGATCAGGTCGTCGCCGAGCAGCACCGCGAACGGTTCCACACCGACGTGGTCGGCGGCCTGCAGCACCGCGTGCCCCAGGCCCTTCGGGTCGCCCTGACGGACGAAGTGCACGTGGGCCAGCTCGGTGGACCTGCGCACGGCGTCGAGCCGGGCGTGGTCGCCCTTCTTCTCCAGCGCACGCTCGACCTCCGGCGCGGCGTCGAAGTGGTCCTCGATCGAGCCCTTGTTGCGGCCGGTGATGATCAGCACGTCGTCCAGTCCGGCGGCGGCGGCTTCCTCCACCACGTACTGGATGGCGGGCTGGTCCACCACCGGGAGCATCTCCTTGGGCGTGGCCTTGGTGGCGGGAAGGAATCGGGTGCCGAGACCGGCTGCGGGAATGACTGCCTTGTGGATCGCCATGCCCCGGAGGCTAACGGCACACCAATGGTCCTGCCCGGCCAATCGAATGTTTGCGACACTGGACACATGTGCGCCGCTGCTCAGCCCTATCCGCCTGCCCAGGACGGCGGGGACGTCACGGACACCAAGGACGAGTTCCGCGCGATGTTGCGCGCCGCTCGCCACCACACCTCCGCCCGGCAGCGCGCCGAGGCCGGTGCCGCCCTCGCCCGGGTGGTGAGCACCCTGCCCGGACTGGACGAGGCCCGCTGCGTCGCCGCCTACAGTGCGCGCCCCTCCGAGCCGGACACCACCGCCATCCTGGAGCTGCTGTCCGAGCGGGGCATCGAGGTGCTGCTGCCAGTGCTCGGCGCCGGGCTGTCCCGGGAGTGGGCGGCCTACGCGGGGCCGGAAGATCTGGTGCAGCGCGCACCGGGTCGGCCGCCGGAGCCGGGTACGCCCTCGCTCGGCGCCGAGGGACTGTCCCGCGCCGACCTGATCCTGGCCCCCGCCCTCGCGGTCGACAGTTCGGGCACCCGGCTCGGCCAGGGTGGCGGCTGGTACGACCGCGCCCTGCAGCACGCCCGGCCCGGTGTGCCGGTGGTCGCCCTGGTGTTCGCCGACGAGGTCTACGACGCCGACACCCACCCGTTGCCCCGCGAGCAGCACGACCGCCGGGTGGACATGGTGGCGACGCCGGAGGGCTGGCACCCGCTGCCGCGCTGACGCGGCCCCTCGCCGGACGCCTCGCAGTGAGTCCGCCCAGCGCGGCGTCGGTGCGGAGCGAGCCGACTGGACCGGGCGCGTATCATTGGCACTCGGACGCCGGGAGTGCCAGACCCGGCCAGTTGATCCTCGGGAGACGAGCAGTGCCCACCTACGCCTACACCTGCACCGAGTGCGGCCACTCCTTCGACATCCACCAGTCGTTCAGCGACGAGGCGCTCACCGAGTGCCCGAACTGCGGCGGCAAGCTGCGCAAGCTGTTCTCCAGCGTCGGCGTGGTGTTCAAGGGCTCCGGTTTCTACCGCACCGACTCGCGTTCCGGCTCCACGTCGAGCAGCGCCCCCGCCAAGTCCGGCACCGCGTCGACCGGGACCTCCGGCGCGAGCGGCTCGGCGACGTCGGGTGGCACCACGTCGACCGGCTCCGGCTCGACCAGCGGTGCGTCCAACGGCGCGAGCGGCTCGTCCAGCTCGGGTGGCGCGTCGTCCGGCTCCGGGTCGAGCTCCTCCGGCGGTTCCGCGCCCGCCGCGAGCTGAGCCGCTCCCCGGATCACCGGGGCCCTCACCTGTCCACAACCCCTGGGGCCCTTCGGCCGTCCCCAGGGGTTGTGTGCTGTCCGGACGATGCGCCCTCGACCGTGCCTAGCGTCGGCGTATGGACCGCCTTCCCCCGAGCCTGCGCCGCCTGCTGTGGCGGGGCCGCCGACCCGCCGCCGCCCTGTGCCTCGCCCTGGCGGCTCTGCTCCTGGTGCAGGCGATCCGCTCCCCCGGCCCGCCGACCAGCACCGTGCTGGTCGCCGCCCGCGACATCCCGCTCGGCAGCACCGTGGGCGTCGACGACCTGGCACGTCGCCCGCTGCCCACCGGCACGCTGCCCGACGGGGTGACCGACGACGACACGACACTGCTGGGCGCTCGGACCGCGGTCGAGATCCCGGCCGGGCTGCCGTTGGTCGCGGCCCTGCTCGCCGACACCCTGGACACCGGCCCGCCGGGGACCGTGACCGTCCCGGTCCGGTTCGCCGATGCCAGCACCGTCGGGTATCTGATGCCCGGCCGACGGGTGGACGTGGTCAGCACGATGCCCGACTCCGGGGCGGTCACCGTGGCCACCGGTGCCCTGGTGCTCAGCCGACCCGGCTCCGACGACACCGACCCGCCGACCCGAGGGTCGGACGACGGTGTGGTTCTGCTGGCCGTCGATCCCGATCAGGCGGTACAGCTGAGCGCGGCGAGTGCTTCCACCGGCCTGTCGGCGATCCTCGTGGAATGATGCGGGCGAAAGCCGCGAGTCGATCGGATCGAGGGGCCATGAGCGACACAGTGAACAAGGGTCTGCGGGCCGCCGGTGAGCGGGCCAAGGGCCTCGGCGCCGTGTTCCAGGGATTCAAGGACTTCATCTCCCGCGGCAATGCGATCGAGCTGGCCGTCGGCGTCGTCATCGGCGCCGCCTTCGGTGCCGTGGTCACCGCGATCCAAGAGGGTCTGATCGCGCCGCTCATCGCGATGATCTTCGGCAAGCCGGACATCTCCAGCCTGTGGGTCATCTCCGGCCGCAACGACGCCGAGATCAATGTCGGCCTGATCCTCAACGCGCTGCTGCAGTTCCTGATCACCGCCGCGGCGATCTACTTCATCATCGTGCTGCCGCTGAACAAGCTGGCCGAACGGCGCAAGAAGGGGGTCGAGGCGGAGCCCGCGCGGCCCTCCGAGGACATCCTGCTGCTGCAGGAGATCCGCGACCTGCTGGCCGCCCAGTCCAGCACCGCCCTGCGGGCCGACACCGGGCAGTACCCGGCACCGGGCACCCCCGAGGCACCCGGCAGCCCGGAGGCGGGCGGGCACGGCGCCCATCGCGCCTGACGGCACAGCTCGGCACCTGAACGCCCGGCCCGGGGTGGGATGATGCTCCGGTGAGTGAGTCGTCCACGCCCCCGTCTGCGCAGCCGTCGCCGCGACGTCATCGCCGGGTGGTCAGGCAGGGTGGCGAGGACGCCGGTCCGGTCACCCCGCGCCGCAGCGCCGACGACTCGGACACCGGCTGGGGGGACCGGCCCGCCGAGTCCAACGACGAGCAACTGCTGCGGGACGTGCCGCCGCACTGGGGGTGAGCAGGCCGCCGTCCCCGTTCACAGCGGGACGGCGACCTGAGGGTGTGTGTCGACCCGTCAGCCGAGCGCGCGACGGACGGCGGCCGAGACCACCGAGTCCACCCGCGACCCCCGCCGGGTCACCCCGAGCTCCAGCCGCAGTTCGGCGGCGAGCTGCGACTCGGTGCGCTCGTGTCCGTCGGCGAGCATCCACGCGACCAACTCGTCCAGCTGGTCGTCGGAATAGGCGCTGATCGGGAGTCCCGGCCGCACATCGGGTCGCGGGCCGGGGCCGTCGCCCGGGGAGGGCTTCGGCACGATCGGCAGCGAGCCGGTCATCGGCGCGGCAGCCTCCATGACGCCCGGGATGTCGGCGGCGACCAGTGGCAGGGTGCCGGTCCGCGGACGGGCCGGGTCGTCGTCCAGCACCGGAACCGTGCCGGTGCGCGGCCGAGCCCCGTCGCCGTCGTGGGCCGGGACCGCCCCCGGACGAGCCTGGTCGCCACCGGAGGTCGCGGCGCCACCCGAGGCCGGAGCGTCACCCGACGTCGGAGCTGCGCCGGGGGCCCGCACGTCGCCCGAGGTCGGCACAGCCCCTGAGGTCGGGACGTTGCCCGAGGCCGGGACAGCGCCCGTGGCCGGACGGGCCGCCCCGCGACCCGAGGACGGCTGAACACCCAGACGGGCCACCTCATCAGCCGAGGTCCGAGCAGCGCTGCCTCGTGCAGAGGACGCACCGGGGGTCGTGGACGCTGCGCCCTCGTCGGCCGCGACGTCGGCGGAGCCCGCATCCGCCACGACGGCTGGCAGCTCACCGGTGCCGGAGCGTCCCTCGAATCCGGGCACGGTCCAGGTCGGCGCCGTCATCGCCGGCGGCTCACCGTCGCGGGCGCCGCCGCCGACCGGCAGCCCGGCGTCGGTGGGCAGCCCGATCACCGAGATGGCGCCCGTCGTGGGCGGGTCGAGTTCGTCGGCGTGCACGACCGGGACCTCGGGCAGCAGCAGCATCGCACGCTGCCGTTCGAGCCGAGCCCGGTCGACCTGGGAGTCGGCCACCGCGTGCACGGCGCGCCGGATCCGGTCGACCTCGGCGTCCGGGTCGATGAACGCGGCGACCGACCAGACCCGGACCACACTCCACCCGAGGCGTTCCAGCCGTTCGGGCACCTGGCGGTCGCGAACCCGGATGCTCGGCTCGCGGACGTAGGCGTCGTCGTCGGTGAGCACCGCGACCAGCAGCCGACCGGGCAGGTCGGGGTGGCCCACGGCCATCGGCAGGTGCAGACCGCCGGGCAGCCCGTAGTCGAGCTCCACCACGAGCCCGTGCCGCCACAGCCGCTCGGCCAGGTCGACGACCAGGCGGTCGGTGACGGTCGGTTCCGGCTCCGAGGCGTTCTGATCGGCATCGGGTGCGACGGTCGTCGCGAGGTCGGCCGGGGCGTTGCCCGCAGCAGACGCGGCGGCACCCTCAGCAGCGTCGACACCATCGGAACCGTCGAGTGCGTCCGTGCTGTCGGCCGCGGCGCCGTCCAGTGCTGCCGTCATGTCGGCCAGCAGCTCGGCGTCACCCGCCGCCCGGCGCTCGGCGAACCGCAGCAGGTCGGCGTAGAGCTGCGGGCCCTCGCCACGGAGCCGGTCCCGGTCCAGCTGGTCGGCAAGCAGGCAGCTGACCACGTCCAGCCGGTGCCGCGTGACCCCGAGGGCGGCGAGCAGCAGGCCGTCGCCTCCGTCCTCGCTGATCGGGCCGAACCGGTGCAGCACCCGACCGTGCGGGGTGCGACCGAAGCCGAGGGACAGCACGACGGCGTCCCGGCGCAGACCGGCGATGGAGGTGAGATCGGTGACCACGAAGGGCTCGGGCCGTCCGGCGTCGAGGGCGGCCGCCAGCGCGGGGTTGCCCCGCACCTGGGACAGCACGGCCTCCCGGATCTGCGCGGTGTGCAGCGCGGAGGCGGTGATCACCGCCAGCGATTCCTCGGGCCGGTTGAAGGCGTGCTCGGCGACCAGCTCGACCACCCGGTCCACCTCGGCGCGGGTGCTCTGCACGCTGCCGGAGTCGTCGGGCATCCCGGTGCCGTCCACCGGGTGGAAACCGACCGCCGCGGCCTCGGAGGGCAGCGGGGTGGGGCTGAGCACTCCGGCGTAGCCGTGCCCGGCCAGGAAGGCGGTGAGGTACGGGTCACGGCGCGAGCCGTCGGCGTGCAGCGCCACCCGGGGCAGCACGGCCGCCAGCTCGGGCACCGCGGAGCCGGAGGCGCAGCGCGGGTCACCGAGGACGACCACCTGGCGACCCCGGGCCAGCGCGGGCAGCAGCACCTCCACCGGCAGGTGGTCGGCGGCGTCCAGCACCACCAGGTCGACGGTGCGGGTGGCGGGCAGCACCTGCGGCACCAGCATCGGCGCGGCGGCCAGCACCGGCCGCAGCCGGCGGGCGACGTCTCCGTAGCGGCTCATCGCCTCCAGCAGCCCGCTGAACCGGTCCTCGACCAGCTCACCGAACAGCGCCTCGGTCTGCTCCTGGTGCTGCTCCATCGCGTGCCGGGCATGGGCGGCGGCCCGGGCGCGCACCGGACCGGCGAGCGCCTCGATCTGCGCCAGGTCCAGCTGCCGGAACTCGGCGACCAGACGGCCCAGCGACCGACCGTCGTACCCGGCGAGGGCGGGATCGGCGGTGATGATCTGCTCGAAGACGGTGCTCCACCACGCCAGGTCGAGCTCCGGACCGACCAGCCAGGCGGGCACCCGACGGTCCGCGAGGTCGTAGAGCAACGGTTCGAGCCCGGCGGCCCGCAGGTCGCGCACCAGACGGCTGCGCTCGGGCACCGCGGGCAGGGTGTCGGCACCGGCGAGCAGCCGTTCGATCCGGTCGGCGACCTGGGTCACCGGGGTCCCGGCCAGCTCACCGCCCTCGGGGGTGCCGACCAGCACCGGGGCCAGCGCGTCCAGGTCGGCTCGCACCTGCTGGTACTCGGCCTCGATCTGCGCCATCCCGGCGGGCAGCTGCGGCCAGCCACCGGCGGCGCAGTGCTGCCGCCAGACCTCGCGCTGGTGCTGGGCGTTGGCGAGGGCCGCATGCAGGTCGTCGACGTGGCGACCGGGCCGGAGCAGATCCTTGGCCTGCTTCTTCAGGCGGCGGCGCAGCCAGTAGCCCATCGGCTGGTCGTGCTCGGCGCGCCAGGACTTGCTGGCGGTCGCCGCGACCAGGTCGGCGACGCTGCGCTCGAAGACGATCGGCTGGAAGTCGTCCAGGGTGCCCCGGACCCCGGCGAGCACCGTGAGCTGCTCCCCCCAGCCCTGCACCGTGGTGGCCGGGGTGAACCCGGTGGCCTCGGCGACCTCCGCGATCCGGCGGCGCAGTCGGGGCAGACCGTCCGACCCCGCCAGCCTGCGCACCCGGTCCAGGGTGTCCTGCGCCTGCTGGGCGGTGTCCAGGGAGGCGCCGTACCAGGGGGTGTCGACCGGGCGCAGCGTGAACGCGCCGACCTCGGCGGCAGCGCGCAGCTGCTCGGCCAGCTCGGCGCGGCGCTCGGCACCCAGCTCGCGGGCGACCGCCGGGTCCAGCCGGACCGTGGTGCTCGGGGTCGGGCGGGCGGCGGTCAGCGCGGCCAACGCCTGGAAGGCGTCGTAGGCGGACACCCCCCAGGGCGCGCGCGGCAGGTGCAGCCCGGACAGGTAGTTGCGCAGCCGCTCCCGGTGCGTGACCAGCGAGGAGCGCAGCGCGGTGGTACGCGCCGGGTCGCCCGGGTCGGCCTCCAGGGTCATCGCGCCGAGCAGTCGTCGACCGGCGGCTGAGCGCCACCCCGCGTCCGGGGCGATGTCCAGCAGCACGTCACCCACACCCAGGCGGTCGAGCCGCTCGGCCAGGGCGATGGCGGCGCGGCGGTGGCCGGGGACGTAGAGCACCGTGCGGCCGGCGGCGGCGGCATCCGCGACCAGCGCCGCCACCGTCCCGGTCAGGTCGCTGTCGGCGGGCGCGTCCACGAAGACGTGTGCGCCGGTGGCGACCACATCGAGGACGTGCTGCTGCGCCGGGTCCAGGTCACCGATACCGCGCTCGGCGGCCGGGTCCCGGTCGCCGACCACCGGCTCGGGCAGGTCGACCGCCACCGTGGTGGCATCAGCACCTGCCAGCGCCGCGACCAGCTCGTGCCGGTCGAGCCCGGCGGCCAACCGGTCGAGGTCGTCGACCAGCACCTGCCCCGGGTGGACGAAGGTGCCCACCACGATCCGGTCGGTGAGCTGGAAGTCCTCCAGCACCGCCGCACCGAGCGACCCGAGGCGGGACAGCGCCTCCTGCGGGTCGAAGCCGGAGCCGGTGAAGGCGCTGCGGGCCAGCGCACCGGGGTCGAGGAGCGCACCGCGACCACGGAGGGCGCGGGCCAGCACCGGGTTGACCTCGAGCGAGGGCTCCAGGCTGAGCTCGTAGTCGCTCTCGGCGGTGCCGCGGGCCTGCAGGGTGACCGGCCGGAGCAGCACCGGAGCGCGGACGGTGCGGCTGACCGGCGCGTCCTCGTCCTGGGTCGGCTCGCTGGCACCGGGACGGGTGGCGGTGGCCAGGGCGGCGACGTCGTCGGTGGCGGTGTCCGGGGTGGTGCGCTCGGTCCAGCTCGCCAGACCGATCGCCAGGTAGGTCGGCGCGATGCCGTACTGCTGGGCGTAGGTCGCCGCCCGCGCGGAGACGGCCCGGGCGCGGCGGCGGGCGGACCCCAGCGCCGCGTCCTCACGGACCAGGTTGGACAGCCGGGTGGAGCGGCCCGCGAACAGCTGCGCGATGCCGGAGGGGTGCGCCACGGTCAGGTCCAGCGCGGCGTCCCCGAGCAGGCCCACATCGGCCAGTGTCGACCCGCCCGCGGCCTCCACCAGGGCAGAACGCCAGCCCGCGAGCGACTGCGCCACCAGTTCGGCGGCGGAGGGCTGCGGGGCTTCCTCGACCGGAGCGGGACGGGTCACGTCGGCCTCCGGCTGCTGATTGCGGCGCGCGGGGACATTCACCCACCGAACGCTAACCGTCAGGGCTGAGGAAGACCCGGCGGCACGCCGCCGCAGCGGGTGATCATGCGGAACTGCGGGGGTGGATCGGGTGGATCGGGAGCAGTGGCGCTCGACCGGGATCCGAGGCTGAGGACAGTGCGCGCCGCGCAGGGGGCAGGCGACGCGCACCGTCTGACGAGAACTATGACGTGACACCTGTCGACGGTCAACCAGCTCGGTGAGCGTTCACACAGGCTGGTCACAGCCGTTCGACGTTTCGCCAGGTGACCACTCGACCGCGTGAGGCGCGTCACGTCCGGTCGAGTGAACGGCCGGACGAAGGGTCGAGTGATACGCCGGTCGGATCCCCGGGGCGGATCGTCGAGCGGATCGTCGGGCGGACAGGAGTGTCGGCGGAGCCTGTCAGCCGCAGCAGGCCCCGCCGACAGGGATATGTCTACGGCAGCAGAACCGCCCGAATCGCCCGACTAGGTGTCACCACCGGTCAAGCTGAGGGCCATCACCGGCAGATTGAGTGGTCCGAGCATCGCACCCAGGTGCCGAATGCTCAGGCTCCACGCTCAGCGGCGAGGGCATCCACCAACAGGGCGACCAACGCCTCGAGCTGCACATCGGTGGACGAGGCGCCGTCCTCCTCGTCGGCACCGTCCAGCGCACGGGCCGCCAGTGCCGACTTGCTGTCGATCAGCTCGGCGATCTTGGAGTCGATGGTCTGCGCGGCGATGATCCGCCAGGCGGTCACCGGCTCGTCCTGCCCGATCCGGTGGATCCGGTCGATCGCCTGGGTCTGCTCGGCATCCGTCCAGGACAGCTCCGCCAACACCAGGTTGGACGCCACCTGCAGATTCAGCCCGACCCCGGCGGCCATCAGCGAACAGACCACGATCGAGACCTCGGGGTCCTCGACGAAGGCCTTGATGTTCTTGTCCCGCACCCGCGTGGTCTGGTCGCCACGGATCGAGCTGTACCGGATCCCCCGGTCCGCGAAGTGCTTCTCGGCCGCGTCCATCACGTCGACGTGCCGCGCGAAGAACACCACCTTGCCGACGTTCCGGGCCAGCTGTGCCGCATAGTCCGCCGCCAGCCCCGCCTTGGCCTGACCGATCCGGCGCACCATCGTGAAGACGTTCTCGCCGCCGGTCTTGGAGCTGGAGTCCTTCAGCTCGCCCGCGGCCACCCGACGCGCCAGCTCGTGATCGACCTCGGCGCCGATGGACGTGTCGTGACCGGTGGCGGCGAGCGCCGCCCGGTAGCGGCCGACCAGTCGTTCGGCCAGCGCCGCCTCCGCCGCCTTGATCGACCGCGCCACCGCCCCGTCCAGCTCCACCGGCAGGTCCGCGACCCGGCGGGCCGGGATGTCGGCGACCACGTCCACCTTGCGCCGGCGCACGATCCCCATGTCGATCACCGCCGATCGGGCAGCGGAGTAGAAGCCAGGGTCGGCCGGGGTCAGGCCGGAGTCCTCCAGCGCCGCCATCAGGCGACCCAGCGGCTTGACGTCGTCGATCCAACCCAGGAACTGCCAGATCGCCCGGAAGTCCTCGATGTCGTTGATCAGCGGGGTGCCGGTCAGCGCCATCATCAGCGGCCGCGAGGCCCGGTCCCGGATCCGCTCGGACAGCGCCAGCACGTGCTGGGAGCGCTGCGAGGACTTGTTCTTGATGAAGTGCGCCTCGTCGACGACCATCCCGCGGAAGCCGAAGTTGCCCAGCCAGCCGACGTGCCGGTCCAGGATCTCGTAGTTGACCACCACGACATCGGCGAAGCCGTCGACCTTCTCCCCGTCGCCGTGCACCACGGTGACCCGGCGCTGCGGCGTCCACAGGCCGACCTCGTGCGCCCAGTTGGTCTTGACCACATTCGGCACCACGACCAGCAGCGGGTAGGCGTTCGCCGCCTGCGCTGCGAGCAGTGCCTGTGCCGTCTTGCCCAGACCCGGCTCGTCGGCGAGCAGGAAGGTCCGGTGCCCGCGGGCGGTCGCCTCGACCACCTGCGCCTGGTGCGGCATCAGATTCCGGCCGAGCGGCGCCGACACCCGGCCCGGCTCCGGCAGCTCCATGCATGCCGGTGCGCCGGTCGCCGCGCGCTCGAAGGACCGGAACAGCGGCTCCAGCAGCTCCCAACCGGCCAACCGCCGCGGCTTGCCGGCGATCTTCTCCGCCGCCGCCTCGAAGTCCGGCGGCAGGAACGGGTTCGACCGCTGCCGGGCCAGCACCGACGGCGGCACCGCGTGGGTGGGCGTCATCGGGATGGTCGCGACCGGGGTCGCGGCGGGCTCGGGCTCCGGTTCGTCCGGCACGTCCAGGCCGGCGTCCCGCATCAGGGTCACCTTCAGCTCCCGCGCCGCCTCGGTGACCCGGGCGTCCTCTGCGAGCAGCTCCAGCAGCGAGGTGTCCCGCGCGGCGGTCTTGGCCAGCATCGTCGCCACGCCGTCCAGCCGCTTCAACTCCTCGGTGCGCTTGGCGGAGGACAGCTCGGCGTCCGCCATGACCCGGGCCCGCTCCTCGCGGACCAGCAACGCGACCACCTGGAACTTGGTCCGCACCGTCGACCGGGTCGGCGGACGCTGCACCGCGCGGTCGACGTCCCGGGCGACATCCGCCAGCACCGGGATCAGACCCTGCTCGGACCGAGGCCGTCGGCGCTGGGCACCACTGTTACCGGTGCGCGCGCGACCGGATCCGCGCTGGGCTGCTCGGGCCACATCTCCTCCTTCATCCGCACCGGGTCACGGCACGGCACATCGCGTCCAGGCCGCTCGTTCCACGGCGCGACCGACGCCCGTTCTGCTCACTCCGGCACACGCACCGGGTCGACACACCGGGCCTGTTCACCCGGCACCGTCACCGGGTCTGCTCACCCGGCGGCGACAGCTCCGCGGCGGATCGAGACGCCGAGACTCACTGTCGTGCGCGCCCATCGTACGGGCACGGTGGCGCTCCTAGGCGGAATCGACCGGTCGAGCCCGGTCGACGGGCTCACTCCCCGGGAGAACTCGCAGCCGAGGGCGTCCGGAGAACGGGCAGCTCCACGTAGTCGCGGCACCGGATGGGCCACCGCAGCAGTGTCCGCTGGGGCTGCGGCATCCGGGCCGATCCCTCGTCGGGGTCGAGCGTCCGCGGAGCCCCGAGCCGAAGGATCGTGCCGCCCATGCGCATGCGGCAGCCGCCCGCGGCCCGGACATTCGCCAGCCATGCGACGCCCGGGCCGTAGGTCAAAGCGATCGTCACCACGTCCTCCTGGCGGAATGCCATGATCGGCGTGTGCCGGACCGTTCCGGTCCGCCTGCCGATGTGCTCCAGATCGACGATCGACCCGGTTCCGGCAAGCCGCAGCATGAGCGGGTTGATGAACCTCGTGTTGATGCGAATCATCCCGCGGGCGATCGGCATGGCGTCCTCCTGGGTGCGGTCTCCCACTCTCGCCGTCGCCTCATCGTCACGCGCGCTCGGCGCCGTGCGCGCGTCGGACTCGTCGCGGGACACCGTGCTGGCGTTCGGCGAGCTGCCGTGGTCTGTGCGCCTGGGCAGATTCGAACTGCCGACACCCGCTTTAGGAGAGCGGTGCTCTATCCCCTGAGCTACAGGCGCGTGGGGCGTACGCGAAACGTGGTCGACAACCGGCCAGGATCGCGGCCGACTCGTCCGTGGGTGCTCTCGTCAGTCCCGTGCGGTGCCGTCCGGGCCTGAGCGGTCTGGACGGCGCAGGTTCAGCGTACCGGAGCGAGCGCTGGGGGTGAGCTGGTAGCCCAGCGCAGCCGCGGCCGGTATTCGCGTACTCGACTCCATCCTCCAACCCTTCATGTAGCCCAGTCGCTCGGGTTGTGCCCGAACTACGCGCTCTTGCTGTATGTCTGCCGGAACACCGCGTCGGCGAGCCAGGCGCGGAAGCTGTCGTTGTCGCTGAACTGCTTGAACAGCTGGGTCTCGTCTCGCATCATCGACAGCACGACGCGCCCGAGAGCCTTGTCGAGCTCGATTCGAGCGTTGACCGGGTCGTTGTTCTTCTGGGCGTTCTGGTAGGCGACGTCTTCGGCGACTCTGGCCGGGATCTCTTCGGTGATGCGTTTGCGGACGCGATCGGCGTCGTCCCAGTCGATGTTGCCGAACTGGTCGTTGAACGACGCCAGGATGAGTGAGAGTGGTTCCAGGTCAGGGTCGGGCTTCATGCCGCCGCCGGTGGCGGGGACGGGGTCGAGCTCGCCGTCCTCGTCGGCCAGAGCGATAGCCATGGCTGTGCGCTTCTCTACCCGGTAGGAGTCCATATCGACGGTCTCCAGGATCCCGGCGGACAGGTCGTCCTCCTTCGGGGCCGGGAGTTTGGGCACCAGGTGGTCGAGGAAGATCGAGAGCTTTTCCCACTCGACGTTGGAGTACGGCAGGATCGCTGAGAGAAACCCGTAGGTCCGGAGGAAAGCCTTCGCTGAGCCCTTGAACGCGACTTGGTCGTCTTCATCGAGGAGCTCGATGTACTCAGCGGCGCACGCGTCTAGCAGAGGGTCGAGCTGGTCGCGATCCACCCCGGCCAGATACCTCTCGACGAACGCGTCGACGTGCTCAGAGGTGAACACTCCCGACATGCGCAGCTCACCGGCCAGGTCGTGAAGCTTGTTGGGGTCAGTCTCCTCGGCGAGCACCGTGGTGCGGTAGTAGTCGGCGAACGACTTCTTGATCGTGTCGGCGTCGTTGGCGAAGTCCAGGATCCCCACATCACGCTTGTCGGGGTGAGCGCGGTTCAGCCGCGAGAGAGTCTGAACCGCTTTGACCCCCGAGAGGGCCTTATCCACGTACATCGTGTGGAGCAGGGGTTCGTCGTAGCCGGTCTGGAACTTGTCCGCACAGACCAGGATCCGATAGGGGTCTTCGCGGATCCGGTCGGGGATGTCCTTGCTGGGGAACTGGTTGTAGTCGGACTCGGTGACCTTGACCCCGCCGCGCTCAGTGTCGGAGAACGCGACGATCGCCCGGTAGGGGCTCTTCCGCTCGATCAGGTAGGCACTGATCGCCTCGTAGTAGTCGATAGCCCGGTCGATGCTGGAGGTCACGACCATCGCCCGTGCCTGACCCTTGATCTTCCGCTTTGCCAGGACCTGGGTGTGGAAGTGGTCGACCATGATCTCGGCCTTGAGGCGGATCGCGTGCCGGTTCGACTCAACGTAATGCCGCAGCTTCTTCGAGGCGCGGCTCGCGTCAAACTCCGGGTCGTCCTCGACGGTCTTGACCAGCTTGTAGTAGCTGTCCACGGGAACGTACGAGGCCAGAACATCCAGGATGAAGCCTTCCCCGATGGCCTGCTTCATCGTGTAGGCGTGGAACGGCCGGTACCCCGTCTTGCCGTCCGGGCGGGGGAACGGAACCCCGAAGGTCTCGAGGGTCTTGTTCTTCGGGGTGGCGGTGAACGCAAAGTACGACGCGTTGGCCGGCATCTTCTTGGCGTCCATGAGCCGATTGAGCTGGTCCTCGACTTCTTCGCCTTCCACCACCGGCAGCCCGGCGGCGGACAGGGATGTGGCCAGCGCGGCTGTGGCCTTGCCGCCCTGACTAGAGTGGGCCTCGTCGATGATGATCGCGAAGCGGCGGTCCCGGTGAGCGGCACCCAGGTTGGCCACGATGTAGGGGAACTTCTGCACCGTAGTGACGATGACCTTCTTGCCCGCCTCGATCGCGGTGCGCAGGTCGGCCGACCGGTCGGCGTGCACGACGGTGGACCCGACCTGGGTGAAGCCCTTGATGGTGGCATCGATCTGCCGGTCGAGAATCTTGCGGTCGGTCACCACGATGACTGAGTCGAACGCAGGTACTCCCTCGTGGCGCGCGGTGGTGAGCTGGTGGGCGAGCCACGCGATCGAGTTCGATTTGCCGCTGCCGGCCGAATGCTCGATGAGGTACCGCTGCCCCGCACCGTTGCTATCCACGTCATGCAGGAGCCGACGCACGACGTCGAGCTGGTGGTAGCGCGGGAAGATCTGGGCGCTGGTCCTCTTGCCGGTCTGCGGGTTCTTCACCGTGACGATCTGCGCGTAGTTCTCGATGATGTTCGCCAGCGAGGACGGTGCCAGAATGCGTCGCCACAGGTAGTCCGTGGCGAGACCGTCAGGATTGGGAGGGTTACCGGCACCGTCGTTGTAGCCCTTGTCGAACGGCAGGAACCATGACGTCTTGCCCGCCAGGCGCGTGCAGAACCGTACCCGCTGGTCGTCGACTGCCAGGTGCGCCATGCAGCGGCCGAACCCGAAGAGCAGCTCGCGAGGATCGCGGTCGCGCTTGTACTGGTCGACAGCTTCCTCGACGGTCTGCTTGGTGATGGAATTCTTCAGTTCGAAGGTCAGCAGCGGCAGACCATTGACGAAGACCGCAAGGTCCAGCGCCCGGCCGGTGTCGGTGGGGCTATAGCGCAGCTGGCGGGTGATGGTGAACCGGTTGGAATCGAACCGGTCAGCCGCGCTCGCGTTCCCGGGGGTGGGGGTCGGGTAGTACAGGTCGATCGTGTGCGGTCCGTGCTGGATGCCGTTGCGCAGGACGGCCACCCCGCCGTGCTTGGTTACCTCGCCCTGGAGTCGGGCCAAGAAGGCACGCCTGGTGCTCGAGTCGTTCTCCAGGTCCAGCGCCTCGGCGGTGCTGGGCTGCGTCGCTTGTAGGAACGCCGTGAGCTGAGCGAGGTCGACGGCGTGCGCGCGGTCATAGTCGCCCGGGGAGCCCTCAACCCAGCGCACCGCGTCGCCAGCCGTGTCGCCGGTCATCTGGGCGACGATCAGCGCCTCGAGGCTCTCCTCATTCAGGCTGGTGACCATCGTTCTGCTCCCCCTGTGTCAGGTTCCGCTCGGCCTCGAGCAACGCATCGAGGTCAGTGATCTCATCGGCTGATGCGCGCTGCGACTCCAGCTCGCGACGGTGGTCATCCCAGTCGGCATACCGCTCAGCGACGATCTGCTCGACGTGGCTGTGTGCCACCGATCCGGCACCGGTCAGCACCGGATACTCGTTGAACTCGATGAACCGGTCTGCCTGCACGACCCAGTCCGCCATCGAGGTGGTCTGACGGCGGCGGGCCCGGCCCTCGGCGAAGTCCAGGAACTGGGTGGTCAGCAGGTTCAGATCGCTGACCTCCTCTTCAGTGAGGTAGTTCTTCGCAACGCTGGCGTCCGCCTTGCGCGGTCGGTTGCCCTTCCACGTCGTCAGCCCCAAGGTGCCCGACGCTGGGTCGCAGCGTTCCCGGATCAGCTCGCCTGCGGTGCGACCCGTCACGGCGTGCAGCAGCTTGTTCTGGATGGTGGCGAAGAACGTCCGGGCGACATCGCTGGTGCTGTCGTAGTCCGCGCTCGTGGTAGCGAACAGGTCACGGACCTTGAGGTAGAACCGCTTCTCCGATGCCCGGATGTCTCGGATCCGCTCGAGCAGTTCGTCGAAGTAGTCCGCGCCCGGGTCCTTGAGACGCTCGTCCTGGAGCGCGAAGCCTTTGACCAGGTACTCCGTCAGCACCGTCGTGGCCCACTGACGGAACTGAACCGCCCGCGGCGTCGTCACGCGGTACCCGACGGCCAGGACCATGTCGAGGTTGTAGAGATCCATGCGGCGCCGGACCTCCCGCGCGCCCTCCTGGCGAACCAGAAACTCTGGCTTTCGGGTTGCTTCGCCCACCTCGCCATCGGCGAGTACCCGCGCGACGATCTGGCCGACGTTCTGCGGGGTGGTGCCGTACAGGTCCGCCATCTCTCCGCGGGTGAGCCACACAGTCCCGCCGACGGCGCGCAGCTGGACCACCGAGCCGCCGTCATCGGCTCGGTACAGAATCAGCTCACCGGCGGGTTCGCTCACGCGTCGACTTCCTCCACGAACTCGGCAGCCTCGTCGACAAGACCATCGTCCATGGCACTGACATCGGCGGTGAACTCGTCTGGATCCAGGTCCGGGAGCGTCGCCGCGATGTGCCGCACGTCGACTTGGCCGGTTACTACGTCGGACGTCAGCCGGGTGCGGAACTCACGGAGGATCTCAACTCCCCTCCTGGCCACGCCGGCCGAAGCGTCGATCGCCGCGGTCGCGGAGGCGACGTTCGCCACTATTGCCATCTGCTCCTTGATCGGTGGCATCGCGATCCACATTCGCTTCAGGTGCGTCGGCCCGAAGTGCTCGATGCCGACACCGGACTTGGCCTGGTCGATCTGAGATGCGAATGGAGCACTCGTCATAGACAGCCGTATGAACTCCATGTCCACATCGCCATCTCGGGGCCAAAGGCGGATTAACCCGGTGTAGGGCACTGCCCCGATCGCGACCTCACCCACGGGCTTAACGGTACCGGTGCTGCCGCTGGCGCTCAGCAGATAGTCACCTGCATTGACCCTAAACTTGGCCCAACGCTCTTCGACTGCTTCTGGGCCGAGGAAGTTGCACCCATGAAGGTCGACCTCCGGCCCCGCCATGCACGAGATTCGGAGCAGGGGAATCCCCGCATCGCGAAATTCGGCAGCCATGATCCCCGGGCCCTCCTGAAATCCAACCCGGTGCTTGAACCGCACGGCCTGCCAGTGTTCGGGGGCCTTGCCGAGCCAGGGGATGCCCGTGTCCTTGAGGGGAACCGTCGGATCGAGGCCGCGGGTGACGGCCTGGTTGATGATGGCCCGCTTCTGCTCTTCGAGCAGGGCGATGAGCTTGCGCTTGGCGGCGATAGCGCGGTCGATGCGGCGGTGAGCGTGGGCGAGGTACCTAACGATCGCTGCCTGCTCCTCGAGTGGCGGCAGGTCCACTCGAAGCGTCTTGACTACCGATGACGTGATGTGGATGATCATCGTCCCCGTCGCGCCAACCGACTTCTGCTGCCTCGCTGCTGGCGTGTCGACCGCTAACGCGAGGAACTCGGGGTTCACGTCGCGCGCCGGTCGGCAGACGACGATGTCGCCACTGGCACGAACCTCGCCCTCGACGAGATTCACGGCGCTTCGACCAATGTCGCCTGTCGTCTCGCCGGAAGCCGCGAAAAGTAGATCGCCGAACTCTAGTTTGGTGTATCGGTCCGCCACATCTGTGCGAACTGCACGCTCAACCCGACGGATGGCTGTTCTATATCGGGTGTAGAGGTCGCCGTACCTGATACAGGGGACACCGAGGTCCGCGTCGTCTTCCTTCGAGCCGCCGTTGGATTTGAAGATCGAGCCAACAGCGCCGAGCCTCAGCGTGGTCCACGTTGACCGGACATCGGCAGGGTACGGCTTGAGGTCGCTGAACATCAGCCGACGATCTCGCTGAGCAGGTCTTCGGTCTCAGCCTCAAGGGCGCGAATGTCGGCCCGGATCTCGTCCAGTGTCCGCAGCGGCACAGGCTTGTAGAAGTGCTTGGTAAAGCTGATCTCATAGCCGATCTTGGTCTTGTTCTCGTCGAGCCAGGCGTCGGGGGCGTACGGCAGCACCTCGCGTCGGACGAACGCCTCGACGCCGTCCCGCCACTCACCCGCGGGCTCAGTGAGAGGGATCTGCTCGGTGTCGCGCAGGTCGGTGTCGGGCTCGTACTCGACGACCCGGGGGCGACCATCGACCACCGCCTCGAACCGGCCGAGCAGAGGGTCGGCGGGGGTCCCCGCCCGGTGGAGCTTCCTGATGACTGGCGCTGCGGTCTCGTCGCGCTCGGCTGACTCTTTCAGCTTGCGGATCTCGGCGGCGGTGTAGACCCTGTCAACGTCGACGCCTGCGAGCCGCAGGGGACGCTCGACGACCACCTTCGAGTACCCGAAGTCGGCATTGTTGAAGACCTTGGAGTGCTCGTCGTCGTTCGCACCGTCGAAGGCGAGGAACGTCTCGACCACACGGTCGATGTCGGCAGCGGACAGTTCGCAGTTCTTCTTGCCGAGGTTCTTGCGGAGCGGTGTGGACCAGCTGCTGGCGTCGATGAGCTGGACCTTGCCCTTGCGGTGGGCGGGCTTGCGGTTCGTCAGCACCCAGACGTAGGTGGCGATACCCGTGTTGTAGAACATGTTCAGCGGCAGGGCGACGATGGCTTCGAGCCAGTCGTTCTCGATGATCCAGCGGCGGATGTTGGACTCGCCCTGGCCGGCGTCTCCGGTGAACAGCGACGAGCCGTTGTGGACCTCGGCGATGCGGCTGCCGAGCGGAGTGTTGTGCTTCATCTTGGAGACCAGGTTGGCCAGGAAGAGCAGCTGACCGTCGCTGGACCGCGTGAGCAGCGAGTACTCGGGGTCGCCGTCGTGGGAGACGATGAAGCGGGGGTCGCGAATGCCGGTCTTGCCGCCCATGCGTTCCAGGTCGGTCTTCCAAGACTTGCCGTACGGGGGGTTGGAGAGCATGAAGTCGAACTCCATGCTCGGGTGGGCGTCGTTGGACAGGGTCGACCACTCCGGTCCCCCCACGACATCGTCGGCGGCCCGGCCCTTGCCCTTGATGATGAGGTCGGCCTTGGCGATGGCGTAGGTCTCGGCGTTGATCTCCTGGCCGAACAGATGGGTGGAGACCTGGATGCCGCGTGCAGCCGTCAGCTCTTCGAGGGTCTCTTCAGCGACGGTGAGCATGCCGCCAGTGCCCATCGCGCCGTCGTACAGCAGGTAGGTGCCTGAGGGGATCTGGTCGGCGATGGGCTCGAACATCAGTCGCGTCATCAGGCGCACAGCGTCGCGTGGAGTCCAGTGCTCGCCTGCCTCCTCGTTGTTCTCCTCGTTGAACTTGCGCACCAGTTCCTCGAAGACCGACCCCATGGCGTGGTTGTCCAGGCCGCCGGGGTTGGCCGCGGTGCGCGGGGAGAGGTCCAGGGACGGGTCGAGGAACTTCTCGATGAGCGAACCGAGGGCGTCGGCCCTGGTCAGGCGCGGGATCTGGTTGCGGAACTCGAAGTTGTCCAGGATTTCTTGGACGTTGGGCGAGAAGCCATCTAGGTACGCCTCGAAGTCGGCGCGGAGCTGCGCCCGGGACCGAGCTGCCCGCAGATCACGCAGGGTGAACGGTGAGGTGTTGTAGAAGTCTTGCTCGGCGGCCTGGCGCAGAGCGGCGTCCTGGTTGTCGATGCCGCTGTTGTCGAGCGCGGACTTCATCGTCAGAACGGCCTTCTTGGTCGGCTCCAGGACACTGTCCAGGCGCCGCAGCACGGTGAAGGGAAGGATGACGTCGCGGTACTTGCCCCGCACGTACAGGTCGCGCAGAACGTCGTCGGCGATCCCCCAGATGAACGAGACGATCTTGGAGTGGGTGGTGCTGTTCACCTGGCGATGCTCCTTGCTGAGGCAGGTCCGTTGTCGGACGCACGTCTCCGAGCAGGGTAGTGGAGCCATGGCAGGAAGTGACGGCGCTCGTGATCAGAGACGGGATGCGGTGGTGCCGCCGCTGAGCCCAAGCCTTTAGCACCTCTTACTCAGGCCGCCGCCAGCTCCCACGCCGGCCGCCCGAACAGGTACCCCTGCCCGTACGTCACCCCCAGGTCCAGCAGCGTCTTGCGCTCGGTCTCCGACTCCACCCCCTCCGCGACCAGCCACGCGGCCAGCGCCCCGGAGAACTGCTCGACGGACCGCACCAGCGCCTGCCGGACCGGGTCGGTGTCGATGTCCCGGACCAGTTCGATGTCGAGTTTGATCGCGGTGGGCCGGAGCTGGAGCACGTGCTTCAGGCTGGCGAAGCCGGCTCCGGCGTCGTCGACGGCCACGTGCACGCCGCCCTCCTTGAGCCGGTCGGTGACCTCGATCAGCGGCCCGTAGTCGGTGACGGGGGCGTGTTCGGTGATCTCCACCCCGACCCGCGGTCCGTGCGGCAGCAGCAGGTCGATGGTGCGCGGGTCGGTGAGGGCGTCCGCCGACAGGTTGATGCCGAGCCAGGCGTCGTCGGGGACGTCGTGCAGCCGGGACAGCGCGGCGGTGGCGGCCAGAAGTTCGAGGTCGACGCCGTGTCCGGCGGTGGCGGCGGCGGCGAAGGCGACCGAGGGGTTGGGGAACCAGCGCTGGTCGAAGCGGGCCAGTGCCTCGACCGCGACGGTGGCACGGGTGTCCAGCCGCACGATGGGTTGCAGGGCCATGCGCACGTCCTGGCGTTCGATGATCCGGCGGATGCGCTGGACCCGTTCGACCGCGGCCGCCCGGTGCGGGAGCCCGAAGGCGCCGACCTGATCCTGGACCAGGGCCGCCGCCAGACGCATCACGCGCAGGGCGTCGTCGTCGAGCATCGGGTTCTCGCCACGGTTGAGGCAGCAGAGCATGCCGACCGGCTGCCCGTCCGGGCCACGCAGCGGGGCGCCGATGTAGGCGCCGATCCCGAGGTCACCGGTGACGGCCATCTCCCGGGTGACCGGATGCCGCCGGGCGGCCGGGATGACGGCGGGCAGGTCCCCGTGCGCGACCCGCAGGCAGTAGGTCTCGGTCAGGGATCGGCTGTCCCCGGCGACCAGGTCCATCGGGCCGGTGCGCTCACTGGTCGCGAGCACGACCTGGGTGCCGACGGTGAACGCGGACAGGAACGCGATGTCCATGCCCAGGTGCTCCCGCACCCGGTCGAGGAGGCGCACCACCTCGGCAGCCTGGTCGATCCGGTCGGCGTCGACCGGAAGATGGGTGTCGCCTACGACGTTCATACCGTGCCCCCTGGGTGCCATGCCCTGGCGGTTCACAGTAATCAGCGTGCGGCCGGACGCATTCCGAGCCGCTCGGGTGGAGTAGTGGGAGGATGCGGCGATGGACAACGCAGCGAATGCGGTGACCCCGGCGAACGCGGCCGGGACCCGCCTGTGGGTGGAGCGCACCGGCACCCGGACGTACACCGGACGCAACAGCCGGGGCGCCGAGGTCGCGATCGGACCGGTGGAGGCCGGAGCGGTGTTCACCCCGGGTGAGCTGCTGAAGATCGCGCTGGCCGGATGCTCGGGGATGAGCTCCGATCACGCCATCGCGCACCGGCTCGGTGACGACGTGGACGTGACCGTCGAGGTCGAGGGTGCCGGTCACCCCACCGAGGACCGCTACCCCGAGCTGCACGAGCGCCTGGTCGTGGACATGTCCGGTCTGGACGAGCCGACCAAGGAGCGCCTGCTGCGGGTGGTGCACCGCGCGGTGGACGAGCACTGCACCGTGGGCCGGACCCTCAAGGCGGGGGCCGCTATCACCCTGGACGTCGTGCAGTCGTGAAGCTCGTCGATGCTGCCCTGGACCGGGCCGTCACCCTGCCGTCGAGCGCCGTGCACGCGCACGTCGGCCAGCTGCGCCGCAAGCACCCGCACGCCACGCCGGCGGAGCTGATCCAGCTGCTCGAGCGGGAGTACCTGCTGATCGTGCAGGGTTCCGGCGGCGCGGTGGGTGCCGCGGCTGCGGCCCCGGCGGTGGGCACCGGCCTGGCGATGACCCTGACCGTGGCGGACGTGGGCACGTTCTTCGCCGCCTCCGCCGCGTTCAGCCTGGCGGTCGCGAGTGTGCACGGGATCGAGGTCCAGGACGCCGACCGGCGGCGGGCGCTGCTATTGGCGACCATCCTCGGCGAGTCCGGGGCCAAGGCGGTGGTCGAGACCGGTGCGATGACCGGGCTGCGCGGGGTGCGGGTCGGGCAGGCGCTGCTGACCCGGATGCCGACCGGGACCATCGCCCGGGTGAACAACCGGCTGACCCGGCGGCTGGTCAAGCGGCAGCTGGCGAAGCAGAGCGGCCTGGCCGTCGGTCGTCTGGTGCCCTTCGGCATCGGTGCGGTGGTGGGTGTCGCGGGTGCCCGGGGACTGGGCCGGACCGTGATCGACGGTGCCCGGGAGGCGTTCGGACCGGCGCCGCTGACCTTCACGACGCCGGTCCGGGTGGTGGAGACCGGGCAGGAACCGCTGCTGATCGCCGACGGCCGCCCGGAGTGACCTACCAGCGGTCGTGCACGTGCGCCCGGATGTGCTGGGCGTAGACCCGGGCCAGGGCGTCCTGCTGCTCGGCGGTCAGTGACGGCAGCTCCCCGACGGCGGCATTCGCCCGGGCTTGCTCGGCCGAGCGCGCGCCGGGGATGACGGTGGACACCCCGGGCTGGTCCAGCACCCAGCGCAGCGCGAACTGCGCCGTGGTCCAGCCTTCCGGGGTGAGGGCCGCCACCTCACGGGCGGCGCGGACACCGACCTCGAAGGGCACTCCGGCGAAGGTCTCCCCGACGTCGAACGCCTCGCCGTTGCGGTTGAAGTTCCGGTGGTCGGTGGCGGCGAAGGTGGTGTGCTCGTCGTAGCGGCCGGACAGCAGACCGCTGGCCAGCGGCACCCGGGCGATGATCGCGACCCCGGCCTGCGCGGCGGCGGGCAGCACCTGCTCGAGCGGCTTGCGGCGGAAGACGTTGACGATGATCTGCACGCTGACCACACCGGGCCGGGCGATCGCGGTGAGCGCCTCGTCCACGGTCTCGACCGAGACGCCGTATCCGGCGATCCTGCCCTCCTGCACCAGGGTGTCCAGCGCGTCGTAGGTGGACTCGCGGCTGAACACGGCGGTCGGCGGGCAGTGCAGCTGTACCAGGTCGAGGGTGTCGAGACCGAGGTTCGCCCGTGACCGGTCGGCCCAGCCCCGGAACGCGTCAAGCGTGTAGGCGTCGGCGGTGTGCGGGTCGGCGCGGCGGCCCATCTTGGTGGCGACCGTCGGCCTGGGTGCGGTGCGCTCGCGCAGGAACCGCCCGATCAGCTGCTCGCTGCGTCCATCGCCGTAGACGTCGGCCGTGTCCAGGAAGGTGACCCCGGAGTCGACGGCCGCCTCCAGCACCCCCAGCGCGTCCTCCGGGTCGACCTCGCCCCAGTCGGCACCGAGCTGCCAGCACCCCAGCCCGACGGCGCTGGTGGTACGCCCGGCCCTGCCCCACGTCGTTGTCTGCATGGCGGCAGGTTAGCCGCGGACGGGTGGAGGCACCCACGCACCGGGAGCGTCCCGACCACCTCGGCGGGTCGCCCGGGCGGAGCACGACCGCGCACGGGAGAATCGCTGCGACCGAGTGCCGCACCGGTCCGCGAGGAGCCACATGACCAACCGCAACCGCCGTCGGGTGCCGACCGCCTGGGTCGAACGCACCCTGCCCCTGCCCCCGGATCAGGCCTGGTCGCTGGTGGCCGATGCCCGGCACCACGCCCGCTGGGTGCCGCTGACCCGGGTCGACCTGGCACGCCCGGCGGCGGGCGACGCACCCGGCAGCGGTCCGGCCCCCGGCTGGCGCTGGTGCGGCGTGACCGCCGACCCGCAGCCGGGCGACCTGGTGGTGGCGGTCTCCGGACCGCGCGCACGGCAGGGTGGCGGCGGGCTGGTGGACCGGATGCGGATCGAGCGCTACGAACCGCCGCTGGACGCGGTACCGGGCACCGCCGTGTTCGTGAAGCTCGGGCCGGTGCTGGGCGGCACCGCGCGGATCGTGGTCACCGGCGACGGGCCGGGTCGTTCCCGGGTCGGCTGGTCCGAGGAGGTCTTCCTGCGCGGACTGCCGCGGCAGCTCACCCAGTGGATCGGCGCCGTCCTGGTGCACGGCATGCTGGCGCTGGCCCTGCATCGCGTGCGTCGCGACACAATGAATGCACCACTGCGGCGGTAGAGACGCAACAGATCGCTGGTCCGGCGCAACGACGCTTACCGATCATTGCGCCGACCGACTCGTACCCTCGACTCAGCCCCAGCGACGTGGCCCGGTCCACCCGCACCTCTTGAGGAGTCACCTTGGCCACCACGCCCCAGTCGAGCCCGCGCCGCTACCTGATGTGCGAGCCCACCCACTACACCGTCTCCTACGAGATCAACCCGTGGATGGACTCCACCCGGTACACCGATGCCGACCTGGCGGTCCGGCAGTGGCGGGTGCTGCGCGACCTGTACCTGGAGCTGGGCCACACCGTCGACCTGATCGACCCGATCCCCGGCCTGCCCGACATGGTCTACGCGGCCAACGGCGCCACCGTCATCGACGGCATCGTCTACTCGGCGAAGTTCCGCTACCCGGAGCGCCAGCCCGAGGGCCCGGCCTACGAGCAGTGGTTCGCCGACCACGGCTTCCGCACCCACACCGCCGTCGAGGTGAACGAGGGCGAGGGCGACATCCTGATGGTCGGCGACGTGCTCCTCGCCGGGACGGGCTTCCGGACGGACCGGTCCTCGCACGCGGAGATCGCCCAGGTGACCGGCCGCGAGGTGGTCACGATGGAGCTGGTCGACCCGCACTACTACCACCTGGACACCGCGCTCAGCGTGCTCAGCTCCGACCCGGCCGCCCCGCTGGTCGCGTACTACCCGCCGGCGTTCTCCGACGCCTCGCGCGCCGAGCTGGAGCGCCGGTTCCCGGATGCGGTGATCGCCACCGAGAAGGACGCCGACTGCCTGGGCCTGAACGCGGTCTCGGACGGTCTGCACGTGGTGGTGGCGCCGGGTGCCACCGACCTGGCGGCCCAGCTCACCGAGCGCGGCTTCGAGCCGATCCCGGTCGACACCTCCGAGCTGCTCAAGGGCGGTGGCGGCGCCAAGTGTTGCACGCTGGAGATCCGGACCGCATGACCGACACCCTGGCGAACAACTACCACCCGCTGCCGGTCACCCTGACCAGCGGCGAGGGGGCGTGGGTGCGGGACACCGCCGGGCGCACCTACCTCGACCTGCTCGCCGGGTACTCCGCACTGAACTTCGGTCACCGGCACCCCGATCTGACCGCCGCCGCCCATCGGCAGCTGGACCGGATCACCCTGTCGTCCCGGGCCTTCGACCACGATCTGCTCCGGCCGTTCGCCGACGCGCTCTCCGCGCTGGCCCGCCCGGCGGTGGCCGGTGACGACGCCCCGATGGTGCTGCCGATGAACACCGGCGCCGAGGCGGTCGAGACGGCGATCAAGACCGCCCGCAAGTGGGGCCACCGGCGCGGGATTCCGGAGGACCAGGGCACCATCGTGGTCGCCGCCGGGAACTTCCACGGTCGCACCACCACCATCGTGTCGTTCAGCACCGATCCGGAGGCCCGGGACGGCTTCGGCCCGTTCACCCCGGGCTTCCGGCTGGTGCCCTTCGGTGACGCCGAGGCGCTGCGCGCGGCGGTGGACGACACCACGGTGGCCGTCCTGCTGGAACCGATCCAGGGCGAGCAGGGCGTCGTCATGCCGCCCGACGACTACTGGCCGCAGGTCCGGGCGATCTGCGACACCACCGACACCCTGCTGATCGCCGACGAGGTGCAATCGGGCCTCGGACGCACCGGCACCACCTTCGCGCTGGAGCTCTGGGGCGTGCGCGCCGACCTGATCACCCTCGGCAAGGCGCTCGGCGGTGGCGTGCTGCCGGTGTCCGCCGTGGTGGGCCGGCCCGACGTGCTGGGGGTGCTCACGCCGGGCAGCCACGGGTCGACCTTCGGCGGGAACCCGCTGGCCTGCGCCGTCGGTCTCGCGGTGATCGAGCTGCTGGCCACCGGTGAGCCACAGCACCGGGCGCAGGTCCTCGGCGAACACCTGCACGGTCGGCTGCGCACCCTGGTGCAGGGTGGGCTGTTGACCGCCAGCCGGGGCGTCGGACTGTGGGCGGGGCTGGACGTCGACCCGGCCTGGGGCACCGGACGCCAGTTGTGCGAACGACTGCTCGACGTCGGCGTGCTCGCCAAGGACACCCACGGCTCGACGATCCGGCTGGCACCGCCGCTGGTGATCGAGGCCGAGGACCTGAACCTGGCGCTGGACCGGTTGGCGGTCGTGCTGCGCTGATGCGGCAGCATGGCCCCATGGACGCCATCGACCAGGAGATCCTGCGCGCGCTCGCCGTCGATGCCCGCGCGTCCTACGCCGAACTCGGCGCGATCGTCTCCCTGTCGGCCCCCGCGGTGAAGCGCCGGGTGGACCGGTTGCGCGATCAGGGCGTGATCCGCGGGTTCACCGTCCGGCTGGACCCGGCCGCGCTCGGGTGGCGGACCGAGGCGTTCATCGAGTTGTTCTGCCAGGGATCGACCTCCCCCGCGACCATGCGGGCAGCGGTGGAGCACTACCCGGAGGTGGTGGCCGCGAGCACGGTCACCGGGGACGTGGACCTGGTGGTGCAGGTGCGCACCCGGGACATGCGCCACCTGGAACAGGTGGTCGAACGCTTCGCGGCCGAGCCCTTCGTGGTGCGCACCCGGTCGACGGTGGTGCTCTCCGCCCTGCTGCGCCGGGCCGACCTGCCCGCGGACTAGACGAGCTCGGACTCAGGCGGTGGCGGAGGCGGTGGCCTCGCCGTCGGCACTGGCCTCCTGGCACCGGTTGGTCACGACCATCACCGGGCAGGCGGCGTGGTGCAGCACCGCCTGGCTGGTGGAGCCGAGCAGCAGCCCGGTGAACCCGCCCCGGCCCCGCGATCCGACGACCAGCAGGTCGGTGGCGGTGGAGAACTCGGTCAGCAGCTCCGCGCCGGTGCCGTCCAGCACATGCCGCTTCACCTGCACCCCCGGATAGTCGGCCAGCGCCCGGTCGACCACGACGTTGAGCCCCTCGGTGACATCCGCGAGCACCTGGGTCTGGTCGACGGCGGCGGGCAGCCAGGCCATCACCCCGGCACCGGCCCCCACCGGGACACCGGCGACCGCTGTCAGCTCGGCGCCCCATGCCTGGGACTCGACGATCGCCTGGCGCAGCGCCAGATCGGCCTGCGGCGACCCGTCGACGCCGACCACGATCCGGCGCACCGGCCGGACCACCGGGACCGACTCGTCCACCGGGACGGCGCCACCGCGGCGGGAGTCGCGCAGCGGGACCACCACGGTCGGGCAGTAGGCGTGGGCCGGGAGGGTGCTGGACACGGTGCCGAGCAGCCGGTCGGCGAACCCGCCCTTGCCGCGGGTGCCGACGACGGCGAGCGATGCCTGCCGGGACAGCTCCACCAGGACGGCGGCGGCGTCACCGGTGGCGACGGTGGTGGTGACCGGCACGCCGTGGTCGGCGATCCGCTGACCCGCCTCGGCGAGCACCGCGTGGGCGCCCTCCTGGATCGCGGTGTCGTCGAGTGCCGCGTAGCCGCCGTCCAGCGAGGCGGCGGCGAAGGAGGGCAGGGTGTAGGAGCACACCACGTGCAGCCCGCGCCCCCGGACCTTGGCCTCGGCCGCCGCCCAGTCCAGGGCGTGCATGCTGGCCGCCGATCCGTCCACACCGACCAGGATCTCCGCGTCACGCTTCATGGTTTCCGACCTCCTCGCAGGAACGATCCCAGTGTGCTCCGAGATGGCCTCCCGTGCACGCTCCTTCGACACATTCGTGAGAGTTTCTTGACCTCAGCGTGGCGCGGGTCAGGCTGCCAGGTACGCGGTCCAGGCCGGGTCCTGGGCGAGGGTGCCGCGCAGGAACGCGGCTGCGCCCCGGGGCGGGCGGGGCTGGACGGTCAGCTCCCAGCCGATCTCGTGCAGCAGGTGGTCGGCCTTGCGGTGGTTGCACCGACGGCAGGCGGCCACCACGTTCTCCCACTCGTGCCGCCCGCCGCGGGACCGGGGTTGGACGTGGTCGACGGTGTCCGCCCGGGAGCCGCAGTACGCGCACCGGTGGTCGTCGCGCTGCAGCACGGTGCGCCGGGTGGGCGGCACCGGGCGGCGGTGCGGCACGTGCACGTAGCGGTTCAGGCACAACACGGCCGGCAGCAGCACGGACGCGTGCTCGGAGTGCAGGACGAGGCCGGTGGTCTCCAGGACGACGGCCTTGCCGGACAGCACCAAGGTGACGGCGCGTGGCAGGCTGACCACGCACAGCGGCTCGTGACTGGCATTCAGCAACAGGGTCCGAGCGGTGGCGGACGGGAGCACGGCGAACTCCTTGCGAGCGCGGGACCCGCCTGGCTGGTGGGTCCGCTGGGGAGACTGCGCGATCAGCGTACGCGCACGCCCTGCCGGTGCACCCGATGAATTCCGGTCGTGTCATCACCGGCGAACGACGACGGCCCCCGCACCGTGGGGTGCGGGGGCCGTCGGAGAACGCGCGCGATCAGCCGATCCGGATGAACACCGGGTTGCTCTGCCAGATGGCGCGGAACTGCACGGTCTTGCCCGGGCGCGGGGCGTCGATCTGCTGGTTGCCACCGGCGTAGATCGCGATGTGCCCCGGGCTCCAGATCAGGTCGCCGGGCTGAGCGTCGGCGGCGGAGACCACGGTGCCGGCGCCCTTGATCGCGGAGGAGGTCCGCGGCAGGTCGATGCCGAGCTGGGCGTAGACGTAGGACACGAAGCCGGAGCAGTCGAAGCCGTCCGGGGTGGTGCCACCGGAGACGTACGGGGTGCCGACGTAGCGGGCGGCGACCTCGAGCACAGCGTTCCCGGCGACCGACTGCGGGACGGCGGCGGACGCGACCTCGACCGACGCGGTCTCGGTGGTGGCGGCGGCGTCGGCGCGGGCGGCGGAACGCGAGGTCGTGGTGACGACCGGCTCCGGCTCGGGCTCGGGCTCGGGCACGACAGCGGTGACGGCGGGGGCCTCGAAGGTCCACGCGGCCTCGGCCGGGGCGGTCACCTGCGGGGCGGTGTCGAGCACTGCCCGCGCCGAGGCGGTCAGGTTCGTGGTGTCCACCGAGCCGAGAGCGGTGTCGTTGCTCGACGGCGCGGCGGTGGCCGGCACGGCGATCATCGAGACCATCAGACCGGACGACGCCGCGACGACGGCGGTGCGGCGGCCGGCGCCGGCGAGGGTGCCGGTCAGCTCGGTCAGGGGGGTGACGGGGCGACGCGCGGAACGGTGCCGGGCGCGTGCAGCAACAGCGGTCACGTACAGCCTCTCCTTGTGCCTACGAGGTGAGCTGTCGGGTTCGGACTGGAGATGTCCGGCCGCGAGAACCGCCCTGACGGACGCTGCTCGCGGCTTCACCCCAAGGACGCACCATGGCGCCCGAAGTTGGTTCCCCCGCCCCTGCCGGCGAATGAGACGGACCCCAGATGATGGCAGGGTTCGGCTGGCCATCCGGGGGCTCGTACAGAGGAGGGTTCCGACGAGCAGGACCGACCGTACCCGACCCCCGCGGCGATTGTCACGTTCCGGTCACGGTCTGTTTCCCCGGCGGTCGGGGTGCCCCCGGAGGGCCCCGGACACGACGACGCCGCGGCGCAGGTCAGCGACCCACACCGCGGCGCGGCACCCCGGCGGGTGAAAGTCAGGTCGTGGCGAGGAACACATGCCGGGCGATGTCGTCCGGCAGGTCCAGCACGGCGGTGGCGTCCGGGGCGCTGAGCGTGATCACGCCACGACCCCGGGTGGCGGTGACCAGGGTGCCCGGCACCAGGCCCAGGGCCGCCATCCGGCCGAGCAGCTCGACGTCGGTCTGCATCGGTTCACCGAGCCGCGACAGGGTGCCGGTGACCGGGCCGGCGCTGCGCTCGAGCAGCAGCACCACGGATGCCACGCCCTCGAGGAAGGTGACCGGCGCGGCGGGCTCACCGATCTCGGGCAGGCCGGGGATCGGGTTGCCGTAGGGGTCGAACTGCGGGTGACCGAGCAGATCGGCGAGCCGCTGCTCCACCCGCTCGCTCATCACGTGCTCCCAGCGGCACGCCTCCTCGTGCACGAACTCCCAGTCCAGCTTCACCACGTCGGTGAGCAGGCGCTCCGCGAGCCGGTGCTTGCGCATCACCTGGGTGGCCTTGTGCGCCCCGGCCTCGGTCAGCTCCAGGTGGCGGTCACCGGACACGATGACCAGGCCGTCGCGCTCCATCCGGGCCACGGTCTGCGACACCGTCGGCCCGCTGTGTCCCAGACGCTCGGCGATCCGGGCCCGGAGCGGGGTGATCCCCTCCTCGGCCAGTTCGTAGATCGTCTTGAGGTACATCTCGGTGGTGTCGATCAGGTCACTCACGCCCGTGCCTTCCTGTCATGCCCTGCCGCGCAGTCGTCCGTCCACAGGCTAGTTGGTCCGTCCAGCCCACGCGGCAGGTGAGTAGGGTCGCCCCTGTGACCGTGAGCCGCGACACCCTGCCGCAGATCCCCGCCCACCTGCTGCCGCGCGACGGTCGGTTCGGTTCCGGACCGGCCAAGGTGCGGGCCGCGCAGGTGCAGGCCCTGACCGAGGCCGGGCGGAACCTGCTGGGCACCTCGCACCGCCAGGCGCCGGTGAAGGCCGTCGTGCACCGGGTGCGGGCCGGACTGAGCGAGCTGTTCGCCCTGCCGGAGGGGTACGAGATCGCGCTGGGCAACGGCGGGAGCACCGCGTTCTGGGAAGTGGCGGTCGCCTGCCTGATCGAGCAGCGGTCCGCGCACGCCACCTTCGGCGAGTTCGGTGCGAAGTTCGCCGCCGCCGCGGCCCGGGCGCCGTTCCTGGCCGAGCCGGTGGTGACCGAGCTGCCGGTGGGCACCGCGGGCGTCCCGGCCGCCACCGCCGGGGTCGACGTGTACGCCTGGGCCCAGAACGAGACCTCGACCGGCGCGGTGGCCCCGGTGCGCCGCGCCGCCGACTACGACGGGGCCCTGGTGCTGGTGGACGGCACCTCCGCGGCCGGAGGGATGCCGGTGGACGTCGCGCACACCGACGCCTACTACTTCGCGCCGCAGAAGTCCTTCGGCAGCGACGGCGGGCTGTGGCTGGCCGCGCTCTCCCCCGACGCGATCGAGCGCGCGGCCCGGGTCGAGGCACGCGGTGACCGCTGGGTGCCGGAGTTCCTGTCCTTAACCGCCGCGGTGACCAACTCCCGGGCGGACCAGACGCTGAACACCCCGGCCCTGGCGACCCTGGTGCTGCTGGCCGAGCAGATCGACTGGATGCTGGCGAACGGCGGCCTCGACTGGTGTGCCGAGCGCACCGCCACCTCCGCCGGGCACCTCTACTCCTGGGCCGACGCCCGCGACTGGACCACCCCCTTCGTCACCGACCCCGCTCACCGGTCGCCGGTGGTCGGCACCATCGACTTCCGGCCGGAGATCGAGGCGGCGACCATCGCGAAGACGCTGCGGGCGCACGGGGTCGTGGACGTGGAGCCGTACCGCAAGCTCGGCCGCAACCAGCTGCGGGTGGCGATGTTCCCGGCGGTCGACCCGGAGGACGTGCTGGCGCTGACCGCGTGCATCGACCACGTGGTGGAGCAGCTGGTCTGATTCCCGGAGCGGTCGGGCCACAGGGTCCGGCCGGGACGGCCGGCGCGCGGTGACGGGTCAGGGCACGCGGTGGCGGGTCAGGGCACGCGGTGGCGGGTCAGGGCACGCGGTGGCGGGGTCGACGAGCGCGGTGTGCTGTTCGGGCCGCTCGGGGACCGTACTGTCTCGCGGTCAGCGCGAGCGGTCAGCGCGTGCGGTCGCGGCGCCGGGCGACCAGGCGGGCGGCGACCAGGACCAGCAGCCCACCGCCGACCAGGACGCCCACCGTGCGCAGTTCCGGTGCGACCTCGGCGCCGGTGAGCGCGAGCTCCCGGGCCTCGGCCACCTGGGACCGACCCGCCGATCGCAGGGCGGTGCGATCGGCGGCGGAGGGCTCGGCAACGGTGACCGTCGATCCCCCGGCAGGCGGAGCGGCGACCGACGGCTGCGCACCGGTGCCCACCGGGGTGATCACCGGCTCGTCGCCGCCGAGGACGCCGGTGCCGGTGGCGGGGTTGGCGCACCGTGCGCTCTCCGACGGGTAGGACACCGTCTGGGTCGCGGTCGGGTTCACCTCGAACAGCACCGAGACGCCGGGGCGGACCCAGTCGTACTCGTCACCACGGTCGAAGCCGCCGTCCGGTCGCGGGGTCCAGCCCGGCCAGTCGAGCACCGTGCCACCCTCGACCACGGTGCCGGGCCACAGCACGGTGCCGGACAGCGGGAGGTCGGGGAAGACCACATCCGGGCCGGTCGGGTTCTGCCAGGTCAGGGTGACCGTGGTGCGCGGTGTGCCCACCGGCTCGACCGCGTACTCCAGCACCGGCGCGCCGCCGACACAGGCGGACTGGGCGCGCAGGACCCGCAGCTCGCAGGCGCCGCGCGGTGCGTAGCCGAGGGCCGGCTGGGCACAGGCAGTGGTGTCGGCGACCGGGGCGGCCGGGTCCTCGGGCGCCGAGGGCGCTGATGGTGCTGAGGGCACTGAGGGTGCTGCCGGGGCTGCGGGAGACAGTGGCGCGGTGGGCGCGGCGAGCGCCGACGGGGTCAGCGCGGGGGCGAGCAGCAGCAACCCCGCGATCAGGAGGGTGGTGACGGCCGAGCCGGTCCTGCGGTGCTGCGACATGACGCCCCTTCCCCGCCGGCAGCGGTGCCGGTGTGGGTGATACGGACAAATCGGACATTTGTCACAGTGACTGTACCCCGGGACGCCGGTCGGCAGCGGGTGAGAAATCAGCCGCAGCGCGCCTCGGCCACGCCCCCCCGCCGTCACGGTGGGCGTCGTCCACACCGACAGCTCACCCCCGGGGGCCGGGACCTCGATCACGTACTCCTGCGCGGCGCCGGGGGCGATCCGCGCCGTCACCGTCTGCACCGTGCGCCCGTCGATCCCCGCCTGCTCGCCGCCGATCGTCTCGCCGTCCCGGCTGATCGTGCCCACGGTGCCGTGCCGGGCCGAGTAGACCGACAGGTTGGTGGCGATCCAGCCCGGCGGCACCCCCGGCCCCCCGTCGCCGAGCACCTGGGCCGGGTAGTCGGCGACATCCGACGGCGGCCGGTAGTCCAGCCGGACCGTGAGCCGCGCCATCGGATCGGCGCCGCCGCAGCCATCGACCGTCGCGGACACCGACACGTCCAGGTCGGCACCGAGCTTGCCCGCGGTGATGTCGTCCAGGAAGACCCCGACCGTCGCCCCCCGATCACTGCCGGAGAGGAAGTCACCGGCCAGCGGTGTCCCGGCCAGTGCGCGTCGATCCGCAGGGTCCGCCGACCACAGCCGGAACCGCCCGTGCTCGACCTGCTCGGCGAGGGTGGTGACGGTGTGGACCATCGACGCGGGCTGCCGCAGCACCTCGGTCAGCGCACCGAAGGCCGCTGCCGCCGTCCGGGCGTAGAAGGCGTCACCGTCCCGCGGGTCGCCGTAGGTCAGATAGGCATCCCGCAGCAGCAACCCGATCAGCTGATCCGGGGGCACCTGCTGCCCGTCCACGGTGATCCCACTCCCGGCGGCCCCCAGCACGGCGCTCAGCGCCACCGGGTCGGTGGCCAGCACCCCGTCCACCCGACCGCCGACGACCTGCTCCCAGTAGGCGGCGGCGAGCTGGGCGGCACGGGGGAAGTCCGGGCTCAGCACCACGTCCTGGATCCACCGCCCCAGCCGGTCGCCGTAGAGCGCCGTCTCCTGATCGGTGAGCGGCAGCGCCGGTCCGGCCAGCTCGGGCAGCTCGGTGGTACCGCGCTGTTCGGTCAGGGTGAGGGTGCCGCGGTCGGCGGTGAGCACAACGGTGGACCCGACGATGCCGCCCTGCGTGCGCAACTCCGCGGGGTTCATGGCGAGCAGCAGGTAGCGGCGGGGACCGTCGGCGCCGAGCAACGCGGGGAGGCGGTCGGCGAGCGCGGCGGCGGAGCGCAGCTGGTCAGGATCGGCGGACAGCAGGGGTGCGAGCCGGGCGGTTCCGTCCCGCACCGGTCCGGTGAGGCGGTCCGGGTCGAGGTCGACCAACTCGGTCCGCAGCGCGAGCAGGATGTCGGCGGCATCGGCCATCGCCGGAGCCGCTGCGAGCACCGCCGAGAGATCGAGGTCGGACCCGCCCGCCGAGGTCGGCGATGCCCCGGTGAGGTCGAGCACCGCCTGGGCCGGTTCGCCCGCCAGACCGTCGGCAGCCCGGGACACCGCCGTCACCGCCCGGAGGTCGTCACCGATCCAGGGCAGCCGCGATGCCGCGCGCACGATCGGGTCCGCCGTGGCCGAGCGGGCGTGGGCCGCCGACTCGCGGATCGCCGGGAGCCGGTCCCGCAACGCGGTGGTGTCACCGTGCGGCAGGCCGTACAGCACCGGTGCCGCGTTCTCCGACAGCTCCCGCAACGCTCCGGCGGCCTGGGCGACCCGGATGCCGAGCCAGACGGCGAGCAGCAGGGCGATCGCGCCGACCACGGATCCGATCAGCAGGAGGCGTCGTCGCGTGGTCATCGATGAATCGTGACATTTCGGACAGCTGGCTGGCGCGGACTCCGGCGTGTTTCACCCGCGGCCGGACGATGCAGCGCCGGTCAGGTCGCGCTAGCGTCCGTGACCTCCTGCGCCGCCACCCGGTCGGCGGCCCGGCGCGGGTAGATCACCTGCAGGTGCGGCCGCGCCCGCACCCGGTAGTGCAGCTCCACCTGCCAGCGCTTCTTGGCCCACACCGCCGCGAGGGTGGCCACCAGCAGCGCGGTGATCGAACCGATGCCGATGGACCAGCGGGCGCCGAAGTGCTCACCGATCCAGCCCACGATCGGCGCGCCGATCGGCGTCGCCCCGAGCATCACGATCATGTAGAGCGACATGACCCGGCCGCGCACCGCGGGGTCGGTGGACATCTGGATCGTCGTGTTCGCCGCGGTGAGCATGGTGAGCGAGGCGAGGCCGACCGGGATCGCGGCGACGGCATAGGAGGCGTAGGTCGGCATCAATGCCTGCACCCCGGTCGCGATGCCGAAGCCGAAGGCGGCACCGATCACCAGCCGGACCCGCGGCCGTTCCCGCCGGGCGGCGAGCAGCGCCCCGGCCAGCGACCCGATCGCCATGATCGAGCCGAGGATGCCGTACTCCCCCGCGCCCTTGCCGAACTCGGAGCGGGCCATCATCGCGCTGGTCATCTGGAAGTTGAGGCCGAAGGTGGAGACCACCCCGATCACGACCATGATCACCAGGATGTCGGAGCGGTGCCGGACGTACCGGATGCCCTCGCGGATCTGGCCCTTCGCCCGGGGAGCGGCGGGCATCGAGTAGAGCTGATCGGTGCGCATCTTGGTCAGCGCGAGGATCGTCGCGGCGAAGGTCGCGCCGTTGATGACGAAGGCCCAACCCGAGCCGAAGGCGGCGATCAGCAGACCGGCGAGCCCGGGGCCGATCAACCGTGCGGCGTTGAAGGAGGCGCTGTTCAGCCCGACGGCGTTCGACAGCTTCCCGGCCGGGACCAGTTCGGCGACGAAGGTCTGGCGCACCGGCTGGTCGATCGCGGCGACGCAGCCCAGGGCGAGGGCGAACAGGTAGACCTGCCAGAGCTGGGCGTGCCCGGACAGCACCAGCAGCCCGAGCCCGAGGGCGAGCAGTCCTTGCGCGACCTGGCTGGCGATCAGCAGCTTGCGGCGGTTGACCCGGTCGGCGAGCAGCCCGGCCCAGGCGGACAGCAGCAGGGTCGGGGCGAACTGGAGCGCGGTGGTGATCCCGACCGCGAGCCCTGAGTCGTCGGAGAGGTCGGTCAGCACCAGCCAGTCCTGGGCGACGCGCTGCATCCAGGTGCCGACGTTGGCGACCAGCGCACCGGCGAACCAGAGGCGGTAGTTGTGGATCTTGAGCGAGGCGAAAGTGGAGTTCATCGACGGGTCATCCCGCGGCCGTGATCCGGCGGAGCAGCACGGCAGCCTCCGCCAGGGTCGACCGCTCTTCTGCGGTGAGTTTCTTCAGTTGCTGCGCCAGCCAGTCGTCCCGGCGCCGACGGGTCTCCCGGACCTCGGACTCCCCCGCCGCGGTGAGCCGGACCATCACCAACCGGCCGTCGGTGGGGTGCGGCTCCTTGGTGACGAAGCCGAGGTCGACCAGCGTGTTGACGGTCCGGGTCATGGTGGGCGGCTGCACGTGCTCGCGGTCGGCCAGGGCACCGGGGGTCAGCGGCCCCTCCCGGAGCAGCACGGCGAGCACGGTGAACTGGGCATCCGGCAGGTCCGCGGCCCCACGACGGGAGCGGATCCGGCGATGGGAGACGCCGATCGCGCCGCGCAGCTCACCCGCCAGGGCACCGGGACGGCACTGGGCGGGGGTCGGTTCGGGCATGGTCGTTAGCTTAGGTCATTACCTCAGCTCACGACATGGGTCGTTCGTCATACGAGACACCCCCGGACCGTCCTGCGGTCCGGGGGTGTCCGACGAACTCTCGACGCGTTCGACGCGGTCGGTTCAGGGGCGGCCGAGCGCCCGGTAGGTCCAGCCGGCGGCGCGCCACCGGGTCGGCTCCAGCACATTGCGGCCGTCCAGGATGTGCCGTTGGGCGACCAGGTCGGCGATGGAGTCCGGGTCCAGCTCGCGGTACTCGTCCCACTCGGTGGCCAACAGCACCACATCGGCGTCCTGCACCGCCTCCGCGACCGAGGTGGCGTAGTGCAGACCCGGCCAGGCGGTGCGGGCGTTCTCGACCGCCTGCGGGTCGGTCACGGTGACGTGCGCACCCTGCAGCTGCATCTGACCGGCCACCGACAGTGCGGGCGAGTCGCGGATGTCGTCCGAGTTCGGCTTGAACGCCGCCCCCAGCACCGCGATCCGGCGTCCGACGATCGACCCGCCGCAGACCTCACGGGCCAGGTCGACCATCCGCACCCGGCGCCGCATGTTGATCGCGTCGACCTCCTTGAGGAAGGACAGCGCCTGGTCCACCCCCAGCTCACCGGCCCGCGCCATGAACGCCCGGATGTCCTTGGGCAGGCACCCGCCCCCGAAGCCGAGCCCGGCGTTCAGGAACTTGCGACCGATCCGCACGTCGTGCCCGATCGCATCCGCCAGCCGGGTCACGTCCGCACCGGTCGCCTCGCACAGCTCGGCCATCGCGTTGATGAACGAGATCTTGGTGGCCAGGAAGGAGTTCGCCGCGACCTTCACCAGCTGCGCGGTCGGATAGTCCGTGATCACCAGCGGCGCACCCTCGGCCAGCGGTGCGGCGTAGACCTGGTCCAGGACGCCGCGGGCCAGCTCTCCCTCCGGGGTGGGGTTGCCGTCGGCGTCGGTCGGCAGCCCGTAGACCAGCCGGTCGGGGTGCAGCGTGTCCTGCACCGCGAAGCCCTCGCGCAGGAACTCGGGGTTCCACACCAGCGTCGCGCCGGTGCCCGCCAGACGCGCCGCCAGCTCCTCCGCGGTCCCGACCGGGACCGTCGACTTGCCCACCACCAGGTCACCCGGGTTCAGGTAGGGCTTCAACGCCTCGAAGGACGACTCCACATAGGACAGATCGGCCCGGAACTCGCCGTCCTTCTGCGGGGTGCCGACGCACAGGAAGTGCACCGTGGCACCCCGCACCCGGGACAGGTCCGTGGTGAAGGTGAGCCGGTCGCTGTCCCGCAGCCCGTCCAGGAGTTCGGGGAGACCCGGCTCGTAGAACGGAGCGGTACCGGCGGCCAACCGGTCGATCTTCGCGCTGTCCACGTCCACACCGACGACGGTGTGACCGAGGGTGGCCATGCTGGCCGCGTGCACGGCACCGAGGTAGCCGCAACCGATGACGGAGATACGCATGGGGTCCTTCTGCTGCCGGAGGGATTCCCCCGAACCTACCCGGCGGCAGCACTCAGCCGGTACTCAGAGTCCGAGCAGGCCCTTGATCGGCTCGGTGAGGAAGTAGATCCCGAACAGGACCGTGGCCACCCACATCATCGGGTGGATCAGCCGGATCTTGCCGACGGCGATCTTCAGCACCACGAAGGACACCACGCCCGCGCCGATGCCCACGGTGATCGAGTACGCGAAGGGCATCAGGATCACGGTGAGGAACGCCGGGATCGCGACCTCGAAGTTCTTCCAGTCGATGCCGGTGATCTGCTGGAACATCAGGAAGCCGACCACGACCAGCGCCGGGGTGGCGGCCTCGGAGGGCACCATCTCGATCAGCGGCGACAGGAAGGTCGCGAGCAGGAAGGCGATGCCGGTGACCACCGAGGCCAGACCGGTGCGCGCCCCGTCGCCGACACCGGCGGAGGACTCCACGTAGGAGGTGTTCGAGGACACCGACCCGGCGCCACCGGCGATGGCCGCCACCGAGTCGACGATCAGGATCTGCTTGGTGCGCGGCGGGTTGCCGCCCTTGTCCAGCAGACCGGCCTCACCGCCGACGGCGACCATCGTGCCCATGGTGTCGAAGAAGTCGGCGACCATCAGCGAGAACACCAGCAGGATGACGGCGACGACGCCGATCTTGCCGATCGAGCCGAACAGGGAGAACTGACCCAGCAGGGAGAAGTCGGGCGCGGCGACCACGCCGTCCGGCAGCGCGGGCACGTTCAGCGCCCAGCCACCACCGTTGTCCGCGGTCCGCACGCCGACGTGGGTGATCGCCTCGACGACGACCGCCAGCACGGTGGACGCCACGATCGCGATCAGGATGGCACCCTTCACCTTGCGGGTCATCAGGATGACCGCGATGAACACGCCGACCAGGAACACCAGCAGCGGCCACGCGCCCAGCGAGCCGCCGATGCCCAGCTCGACCGGGGTGGACTGACTGGCCGGGATCCGCACGAAGCCGGCGTTCACCAAGCCGACGAAGGCGACGAACAGGCCGATGCCGACGCTGATCGCCGTCTTGAGCTCCATCGGCACCGCCTGGAAGACCGCCTGCCGGAACCCGGTGAGCACCAGGATCAGGATCAGGATGCCCTCCAGCACCACGATGCCCATCGCGTCGGCCCAGGTCATGTCCGGCAGCGCCGCGATCGAGAAGGCGACGGCCGCGTTCAGGCCCAGACCGGCGGCGAGCGCCAGCGGGAAGTTCGCCACGACACCCATCAGGATCGACATCAGCCCGGCCACCAGAGCGGTCGTCGCCGCGACCATCGCCAGGTTCGGGCCGTCACCGCCGCCGAGGAACTGGCCGGTGCCGTCCTGGGCGGTGCCGATGATGAGCGGGTTCAGCACGATGATGTAGCTCATCGCGAAGAAGGTCACCAGACCGCCGCGGACCTCCGCGCCGATGGACGAGCCGCGCTCGGTGATCTTGAAGAAGCGGTCCAGCGCGTTGCGCGGCGCCGCGGGCACAGCGGTGCCCGGAGTGGTGGTGGACATGCGACGAATTCTGGCATGACCGGTCGGTCAGTCAGGTCCGGTTCCGCGGCTCGGACCAGAGCAGGGTCGGCTCGGCACCCAGGTGGGCGGGGGCGAACAGATCGAGACGCCCGGGGCACAGCCGCCGGAGCAGCGCACTCGCCAGGATCGCCGCCTGGGCCGTGGCACCGATCACACGGTGCGGCCCCTGCGCCACACCGCCACGGAGCCGTGCCTGCGCGAGATGGACGCACGGGCGGTCGGCATCGGGCAGCAACGCGAACTCCGGCCGGGCGGCACCGAATGCGGCGGCGACGGCGCCGAGTCGGTCGGCACCGTCCAGGAGCAGCACCAGATCACCGCCGCGGAGCACGCCCGTCAGTCGGTCCGGCCGGCCTGCCGGGGCGACCAGATGGGCGATCGCCGGGACGACATCGGGGACCGGACGAAGGCCGGCGGCCGCCAGTGCCGCGCGCCAGACGTCGGGCAGCCGCCCGGTGACCGTGACACCCGGGATGGTCGACCGGACCCGCACGCCGGCAAGGGGGTTCTCGGCGTGCGGAGCCCGGTCGACTGTCAGCCGAACAGCAACCGGCAAGCCTCGGCCGCGTGCGTCCTCACGGTCGAGAGGCTTCCCTCGGCGGTCTGTCGGCATGCCCAGAACGCTAGGTCGCGCCGCACCGGCCCGGAAACCACCAGAGGCCCCGAGACCCCTGAATTGAGGGGTCCCGGGGCCTGAACCAGGTAGTGGCAGCGCGCTACGTGAGAGTAGCGACCGCTACTTTTGAGTAGCACTCAGATGACGAGCACCGAGGCAGTACCCCTGCCGTAGCCGGCGACCTCGACCTCCAGATCGAGCCGACGGACGTACGCCAGCACCCAGCGCGCCACATCGGACGGCAGCGGCTCGCGCGGGTTGTAGACCGTGTCGAGCTTGAGGTGCGGGGCGTCACCGACGTTGAACAGCGCCGCCATCACGTTGAGGATCTCGGCGGAGTTCTCCGACAGCGAGCTGGGCAGCTGCTCCTCGATCACCGCGGTCTCGGCGGCGGCCTGCGGCACCAACGCGATCGCGGCACCCATCCGGGCAGCGAGTGGCAGGTCGAAGAGCACCAGCGCCGACAGCTGCATCGCGCGGTCGACGTACACCCCGACCTGAGCACCACCGTTCAGCACCGGATCGACCATCGGGCCGCCGGTGGTCACCGACACGTCCCGGCCGACCAGCCCCTCCCAGAGCTCCCGCACCTCCAGCGCGGCGGGCAGCGGAGTCGCGTCGCTCATGCCAGCACCGGCTCGATGACCTCGCGGAACGAGTCCGGGGTGAACGGCTTGGCGATCAGGAACAGCGCACCGGCCGCCTCCGCGGTCTCCCGCATCTCCGGCGACCCCTCCGAGGTCACGAAGCCGAACGGGGTGCCGAAGCCCTCCGCCCGGAGACGACGCAGCAGGTCGATGCCGGTCATCTCCGGCATGTTCCAGTCGGACAGCACGACGTCGGGCTCGTCGTCCCGGACCGCCTGCAGGGCCTCGGCCCCGTCGGCGGCCTCACGGACCTCCCAGTCGTAGCCGGCCTGGCGCAGCGTGCGGATCACGATCTGCCGCATGACACGGCTGTCGTCGGCGATGAGCACGCGGATCATGGCGGGTCACATCCTTCAGGTTGTTGAGCGGGTTTGCTGAGCAGAGAGGGTTCAGAACAGCCAGACGACGACCGACAGCGGGTGACCGCGCCAGTCGAGTGCCAGGGTGTGCGCCGGAGCGTCGGCGGGTGCCTGGGGAACGGCGGCGGCCACCTGCGGCAGGGTCAGCGACCCCTGGCTCGGCAGCAGCGCCTTGATGTTGCCGCCGACCACGTTGGCGACCTCGCCGAAGGCGTCCACCAGATCGGCGGGGGTCACCTCCTCGTGCGGCTCCATCCGGAGCAGCGCGCGGGCCAGCTCGTGGGCGGTGGCGGTCTCGCAGATCACGGCGGCCCGGCCGGCCAGTTCACCGTGCACGTCGACCCAGGCGGCGAGGGGGTCGGTCGGGGTGGGCAGGTCGCCCTCCCACGGCCGCAGGTACCCCGGCTCCGGGTCGATCATCGCGCCGAACACCTCCTCGGTGATGGCGTAGACCTGGTCGGTCTCCACGGCGATGCTCATACCGGTTCCTCCAGCGGGAGCAGCCCGAGCAGGTCGAGCTTGTCCCGGATCGCGTCAGGGGTGAAAGGCTTGATCAGGTACTCGTGCGCGCCCGCGGCCAAGGCCCGGACGATCTGACCGTGCTCGCTCTCCGTGGTGACCATCATCAGGGTGATGGATCGCCACTCGGGGCGCGACCGGACATTGGTGACGAAGGTCAGTCCGTCCATCACCGGCATGTTCCAGTCGATGCAGGCCAGGTCGACCTGGTCGCCCGATTCCAGGACGTCCAGAGCCTCCTGCCCGTCGCCCGCCTGGACGGTGCTGAAGCCCAGCTCCTCCAGGGTGTGCGCGACGATGCGGCGCATGGTCCGCGAGTCGTCGATGACCAGGGCTCTCATCGGCTCACTCCTTGGTTGACGAAGGTCGAGGTGGACGCCACCGGGAAATTGGTGGTGGTGGTGCGGGGGGTGGGCAGCCCGGCGGATCCGCCGTGCACCGGCCGGTAGACCGAGCCCCGGGCGACCGGCACCCGTTCCCAGTCGCCGTCCACCCCGATGGTGGTCTCCGCGGCACCCAGCACCAGGAAGCCGCCCGGCCGCAGGACCCGGTGCACCCGGCCGAGGATCGCTCGCTTGGTGTCCAGGTCGAAGTAGATGAGGACGTTGCGCAGGAACACGATGTCGAACGGTCCCAGCGGTGCCGCGTCCAGCAGGTTGTGCCGCTGGAAGGTGATGGTGCGACGCAGTTCCTCGGCGATCTGCCAGTCCGCGCCGGACCGGCGGAAGTGCCGGACCAGCATCGGCGCGGGCAGACCCCGGTTCACCTCGAGCTGCGAGTACCTGCCCTCCTTCGCCTGGTTCAGCACCTGGTCGGACAGGTCGGTGGCCACGATCTCGGTGCGGGTCGACGGGCCGAGGATCTCGGCCAGGGTCATCGCGATCGAGTACGGCTCCTGCCCGGTGGAACAGGCGGCCGACCACACCCGCAGCCGGTCCAGCACCGGACGGTCCGCCCGCAGTGCCGGCAGCATGTGCGTGCGCAGCGCGCTGAACGGGGTGGAGTCACGGAACCAGGAGGTCTCGTTGGTGGTCAGCGCCTCGACCACGGCGACCAGGTCGGCCTCCCGACGGCCGGTGCGCACCGACGACACGTAGGCGTCCACCCCCGCGTGCCCACCCTCGCGGGCCAGCGGCAGCAGCCGACTCTCGACCAGGTACTCCTTGCCCGGTTCCAACTGGATCGCACTGCGCCGTCGGACCAGGTCCGCGACGAAGTCGAAGGTCTCGCGGGTCAGGCTCATCTTGCGCCTCCGCTCGGGACTGCGGTGCCGCTGCGTGCGAGCACCGATTCGATGGCCGGTGCGACATCGCCCACCGGCAGGATCCTGTGGGCCAGACCAGCGGTCGCGACCGCACCCGGCATGCCCCACACCACACTGGTCGGCTCGTCCTGGACCAGGACGGTGCCTCCGGCGGAGACCACGTCCTCACAGCCGGTCCGACCGTCGGCGCCCATGCCGGTGAGGACCACCGCGAGCACCTTCCCGCCGAACTCCTTGACCGCCGACCGGAACAGCACGTCCACCGAGGGACGGCAGAAGTTGACCGGCGGGCCGTCGGTGATCGCGATCCGCAGGGTGCCGGCCGACCGGCGCAGCTCCAGGTGGTGATCGCCCGGTGCCACGTACACGGTGCCCGGGCGCAGGACGTCGCCGTCCGCCGCTTCGACCACGGTGGCCGGGCCGAGCCGGTCCAAGCGCGCGGCCAGCTGCCGGGTGAACACCGGGGGCATGTGCTGCACCAGCAGCACCGGCACCGTCGGCGGCACCGACAGGTTGCTCAGCACCTTGGACAGCGCCTCCGGGCCGCCGGTCGAGGAGCCGATGATCAGCGCCTGCACCGGATGCACCGGCGGCATCGGCCGGGTGGTCACCGGGCCGCGGGCGGCCGGACGGATCGGCGCCGACGGGGCGGCCGGTGCGTGCTGGTTCGGCACGCTCGCGCGGCCGAGTTCGGCGCGCTTGGGCACCAGGGCCTTGATCTTGGGGATGAGCTGGCTGGCGACCTGGGCCAGCGACTCCTGGACGCTGCCGACGTTCGCGGGCTTGGTCACGTAGTCCGTGGCGCCCGCGACCAGCGCGTCCAGCGTCGCGGAGGCACCGCGCTCGGTCAGCGTGGAGAACATGATGATCGGCATGGAGTGCCGCGCGCGGCGCAGCTCCCGCACCGCCTCGATGCCGTTCATCTCCGGCATCTCGATGTCCATCGTCACCAGGTCGGGACCGAGCTGGTCGACCTTCGACAGGGCGATCTTGCCGTTCGAGGCGAAGCCGACCACCTCGATGTCCGGATCGCGGGAGAGCGAGTCGGTGACCAGACGGCGCACGACGACCGAGTCGTCCACCACCAGCACCCTGATCCTGGTCACGAGCATCCTCTTCTCTCTCACCACCGGCCTTCCGTGGCCGACACCTCCCCATCGGACGGGGGGCGGAGGTTCTGAGCCGCCGAGCGGGTGCGGTGCGGGTGAGGTGGCTACGGTGTGGTCGTCGCCGGGACCGGACGGGGGACGCGATGACCGACACCGTGCTGGAGCTGTCGTCCTGGCTGCTGCTGACGGCCGACGCCGAGCAGGTGCGGACGGTCGTGCGACGGTTCCCGTTCGTCGAGCCGCGCTACCTCGACGGCGACCGGATCGACACCGCGCGCGAGCCGGTGCGGTTCACGCTGGACGACGTGCGCGAGCGCGGGATCGCCCAGGGCAGGGCGAACGACTGCTGGTTGCTCGCCGGGATCGGAGCGGTCGCGGCGGTCGACGTGGCCGCGGTGCGCCGGAACATCACGGTGAACGCCAACGGGACGTACACCGTGACGGTGTTTCGGCGCGGGGCGCCGGTGCGGGTGACGGTGTCCGGATGGGTTCCGGTGCACCCGTCGAACCGCCGGGCGGTCTACGCCGGGGAACAGACCCGCCACGGCCGGGTGCCGAGTTGGCTGTCGATCTACGAGAAGGCGGCCGCGCAGGTCCTCGGTGGCGGCAGCTACGCGGGCCTGACCGCCGGGCGGCCGTCGACCGGCATCTCGGCGGTGACGGGTCGGCCCACCGACTTCCTGTCCACGAACCCGCTGCCGTTCACCCGGAGCCGGACCCTCGCGCGCATCCGCCGGGCGATGGCCGAGCGGCGGCCGGTCTCGGCTCTGACGACCTGGCGGGTCACCGACCGCTCGATCTCGTCGTGGCACGTCTACTACGTGACCGGGGTCGAGGGCGACCGGATCGTGGTGCAGAACCCCTGGGGCACCGACGGTGCGGGTGGCGAGGCCGAGACGCTCCACCTCACCGAGGACGAGTTCGACCGCACCTTCACCTGGGCCAGCGCGGGCCGCCGCTGACCGGACGCACCGCGCCCCACGCCTCGGCGCGGGGCCGGGACGTGGGGCGTGGCGTGTGGTGTGGCGCTCAGAACGTGAAGCGGGACACCCGGTCGTGCAGTTCGGCGGACAGTCCGGCGAGCTCGGTGATCTGCTCGGCCACCTGGTCGAGTCCGGCCACCGACCGCGTCGCCGCTCCGGCCACGCCGGTGATCGCCCCCGCGATCTCGCCCGAGCCGGTGGCTGCCTCCGATGCCGAACGGGACATCTCCGTGGTGGTCGCGGTCTGCTCCTCCACCGCGCTGGCGATGGTCAGCTGGTAGTCGTTGATCCCGGCGATGGTCTGGGTGATCTCGCCGATGGCGACGACAGCCGCCCGGGTCTCGTCCTGGATCGCGTCCACCCGGCGGGCGATGTCCTCGGTCGCCTTCGCCGTCTCCTGGGCCAGCTCCTTGACCTCCCCGGCCACGACGGCGAAGCCCTTGCCCGCTTCCCCGGCCCGGGCCGCCTCGATGGTCGCGTTCAACGCCAGCAGGTTGGTCTGCTCGGCGATGCTGGTGATCACCTTGACCACGTTGCCGATCTGCTGGCTGGACTCGCCGAGCCGGGTGACCTGCTCGTTCGTGGCGGCGGCGACCTCGGTGGCCTGACCGGCGACCTTCGCCGCCTGCGAGGCGTTCTGGGCGATCTCCCGAATGCTGGCGCCCATCTGCTCGGCGCCCGCTGCCACGCTCTGCACGTTGCGGGACACCTGCTCGGCGGCGGTGGCCACCACCCCCGCCTGCTCGCTGGTCTGGCTGGTGCCGTCCACCGCCTCGCCACTGGCCGACGTCAGCTGGTCGGCGGTGCGCTGGACGGAGGCGGCCGCCTGCTCGACCTGGGACAGCGCGGTGCGCAGCGACCCCTGGGCCGCGGACAGCGCGTCGGCCATCGCGCCGGTCTCGTCCCGCCATTCCACCGGAGCGTCGACGGTGAGGTCGCCCTCCGCCATCGCCTCCAGGGAACGCTGCACGGTCCGGACCGCGCCGGTGATCCGCCGGGTCACCAGCACCGCGAGCACACCGGAGAGTCCGGCGCCCACAGCGAAGGCGATGCCCAGCGCGAGGATCGTCCGATCCACCTCGGCCTGCGAGCGGGCCAGGATCTGTTCCACCTGGGCGTCGATCTGGCCCTGGGCCAGCGCCAACGCCCGGCCTGCCCACTCCGGGTCGGCGGACACATCCGCGGCCAACGCGACGGCCAGACCGTCGACGTCGCCCTGCTCGACCAGCGGCAGCACCGAGGCGTCGCGGTAGGCGGTCCAGGCCTCCCAGCGAGTGGTGAAGTCCGACCACTGCTGGGTGTTCGACTCCGGGAAGCCGTTGATCAGATCGATCTGCGCGGCGACGTCCTGGTCGTTCCACTCCGAGGAGGTGAGCAACTGGGTGCGCAGCGACTCGTCGGTCGCCTCCGCCGCCCGGTGCATCAGCAGGTGGCTGCGGGTCTGACCGGTGCGCAGCTCGGCCATCGCCGTCTGCAGGTCGCCGGTCAGGCCGGACATCTCCTCCAGGTTCTGCCCGGCCCGGTACAGCGCGACCGCGCCGGTGCCGCCGACGGCGGCGAAGGTACCGCCGAGCACCAGCAGGGTGACGGCGATCTTGACCGCGACCGGGCGGTCCCAGAACCAGGCAGCACGGCGGCGGCGGGTCTCGGCGGCCATCAGCTCAGCTCCTGTGCGGTGTAGGTCCCACCGTCGACCAGGACGGCGGAGTAGTTCTGCTCGGTGACGACCTGCGGTGCCAGCAGGTAGGACGGCACCACGATCACCCCGTTGTCGTAGGAGGTGGTGTCGTTGACCTCGGGCTCGGCGCCGCTGATCAGCGCGTGCACCATCTGCACGGCGACCTCGGCGAGCTGGCGGGTGTCCTTGAAGATCGTGGCGTACTGCCCGCCGTCGGCGATCGACTGGGCGGAGGCCAGCTCGGCGTCCTGCCCGGTGACCACCGGCTGCGGCAGACCGGCCTTCTTCACCACATCCAGAATGGCCATGGACAGGCCGTCGTAGGGCGAGAGCACCCCGTCCAGCCGGGCACCGGCGGTGTAGCGCGGCAGCAGCTCGGTCATCCGGGCGGCGGCGTTCTTCGGGTCCCAGCGCTCGGTGGCGATCTGGTCGAAGTCGGTCTCCCCCGATCCGACCACCAGCACACCGGAGTCCAGGTACGGCTGCAGCACCTGCATCGCACCCTGGTAGAACACGGTGGCGTTGTTGTCGTCGGCGGACCCGGCGAACAGCTCGATGGTGAACGGTCCGTTCGCACCGGTCGGCTTCGCCGCGTCGTCCAGCACCCCGAGGCCCTGCAACAGGGTGGTGGCCTGCTGCACGCCGACCCGGGCGTTGTCGAAGCTGGCGTAGAAGTCCACATCGCCGGACTCGCGGATCAGCCGGTCGTAGGCGATCACCGGGATGTCGGCGGCGGCGGCGTCGGCGAGCACGTCCTTGAGCGCCACGCCGTCGATGGATCCGATCACCAGTGCGTCGGCGCCCTCGTCGATCATCTCCTGCAGCTGCTGGACCTGGGTCGGCACGTCGTCGTCCGCGTACCGCAGGTCCACCTCGTAGGCGAGTGCCTCCAACTGGGCCTGGACGTTCTCCCCGTCGGCGATCCAGCGGTCGGAGGTCGTGGTGGGCATCGCGACCCCGACCAGCGGGCGATCCCCCGCGCCGTCGTCCGTGGAGCTGCACGCCGTCATCCCGGCAGCACCGATCAGTCCCACGACGGCCACTGCCGCCGACCGACGCCATCTCTGCGGCATCCGTTGACTCCCTCGTCTGTGGGCCACCTCCCCCGGTGCCCCTCGGCCCGCCCATCGGACGGCTTCCCGTCGGTGTGAGCGTTCACCTCCCGTTTCCCCTGAATGCGCCGAGGGCGACCACGGACGGCCGGGTGGGACCACGAAAGGGCTGCACCCGATCGGGTGCAGCCCTTTCCGTCATGGCACTCAGTAGGTGAAGCGGGACACCCGGCCGCGCAGGTCCTCGGACAGTCGGGCCAGCTCGTCGATGGCCGACCCCATCTGCCCCAGGGTCTGGCTGGACGCGTTGGCGGCGGAAGCCACCCCGGTGATGTTGTTCGCGATCTCCCCGGAGCCGGTCGCGGCCTCGGCCACCGACCGGGACATCTCCGTGGTGGTCGCGGTCTGCTCCTCCACGGCGCTGGCGATGGTCAGCTGGTAGTCGTTGATGCTCGCGATGATCGTCGAGATCTCCCCGATCGCCGTCACCGCACCCGAGGTATCGGCCTGGATGGTCTCCACCCGGCGCGCGATGTCCTCGGTCGCCTTCGCCGTCTCCTGCGCCAACTCCTTGACCTCACCGGCCACCACCGCGAAGCCCTTACCGGCCTCACCGGCACGAGCGGCCTCGATGGTCGCGTTCAACGCCAACAGATTCGTCTGCTCCGCAATGGACGTGATGACCTTGACCACGTTGCCGATCTCCACCGAGGACTCCCCCAGCTTCGCGACCTGATCATTGGTCACCGCAGCAGCATCCGTGGCCTGACCAGCGACCTTCGCCGCCTGCGAGGCGTTCTGCGCGATCTCCCGAATGCTGGCACCCATCTCCTCGGCACCAGCCGCCACCGTCTGCACGTTCCGCGACACCTGCTCGGCAGCAGCCGCCACCACACCCGCCTGCGCCGACGTCTGATCCGACCCGGCCACCACCTGCGACGAGGCGGCCGACAGCTCCTCGGCGGCGGCGGCGACGGTCTGCGCCGTCTCGACCACACCGGAGACCAGCGACCGCAGCGACTCCTGGGTGCGAGCCAGGTCCACCGCGAGCCGGCCGACCTCGTCGTTCCCGGTCACATCCGAGGCGACCGTCAGGTCACCGTCACCGGCGGCGGACAGCGCCACCGACACGTGCCCGAGCCGACGGGCGATCGACCGGGCGACCCCGATGGCCAGCGCGAACGCGCCCAGCGCGCCGACCAGCGCCACGATCACCACGGTGAGGATCGACCGGTTCGCCAGCGAGTCGGTCGAGGCCGCCAGGTCGGCGGCCTGCTCGCCCTGACCGTCGGACTCGGCCTGCATCGCGTCCATCACCGCGGTGGTCAGCGGACGGACGGTGTCATTGAAATAGGCGGCGAATCCCGCCGCGTCGCCCTTGTCCGCGAGCGGGAACAGCTCGTCCTCGGCGGCCGAGTAGTAGTCGTCCAGGGCCGCGGTGATCGCGTCCACCCCGGCCGGGTCGGCAGCGCCCGGGCGGTAGTCGGCCAGCAGGTCGTCGAGGTCGCCCTGCCGCTCGGTCAGCTCGTCGCGCAGGGTGGCGCGGGTCTCGGCGTCGGCGATCCCGTACTGGATCACCCGGGCACGGTCACCCTGGTAGGACCGCTGGATCTCGGACAGCACCTGCAAGGGCTGGACGTTGTCGCCGTACATCTGCGCGGCGTCGGCCCGGAGGGTGCGCAGCGAGCTGAGCGCCACGACGGCGAGCACGGCGGTCGCCAGGAACATGACCGCGACGGCGGTGAGGATCTTGACCAGGACCGGCCGGTCGGCCCAGACCCGTCGCTGCGTGCTGCTCATCTGTGGGGGCCCCTCCATGGGATACGAATGACGCTCCCCCTATCGACCTCCGGACCCCGATCCGAAGCAGTTCACGCCTCCGGCGCACCCGCCGCCGGTCAGCGGCGGTCGCGGCAGGCCAACGCCGTCAGGGTGAGGGCGACGGCATCCTCGACCAGCGCGCCCCGCCAGTCGGGTCCACGGCGCGCCGACCAGGACCGCCACGCGGCGCCGCCCCAGGTGCCGAGCACCGACGCCGATGCCGCGACCACCGCGGCCGACCACAGGGGTCGATGCGCACGCCGGGCCAGCGCCACCCCACCCGTCGCCGCCGCCACCGCGCGGGCCTGCGGACCGGGCGGGATCAAGCGGCTGGGTGTGCTCGGCAGCTTGTCGCCGACCAGCTCGCCGACCACACCGCAGAGCACCGGCCACCGGGTCAACCGTCCGGCACCCGACGACAGCACCGGCCCGGCGACGCCCAGACTCCCCCGGCTCCCGGCGGCGACCCCGAGGGCCGCCGATCGCCACAGCACCGATCCGGTGCTCACGCCGTGCCGTGCTCCATGACCGTGCCGGGGTGTCGTCATGCTCCGACGCTGCCGCCCGGGCCGGCGGACGGCAACCGCTGGGTCGTCGTCCCGCCCCGCCTGCCGATCCGCGATGGGTCCGCGGGCCGGGTGGTGGCGGCCGGGTGCGGCCGGGTGCGGCGAGCTGCTCGGTGGCGCCGGGTCAGTCGAAGGCGAGTCCGGAGTCGGCCACCGCGAGCACGCTCCACGTGCTGCCGTCGTCACCGGTGAGCAGGTACGCCGGGGCAAGGATCACGGCACCGTCCGCCTGGAACAGCTGGGTCAGACCGCGCTGCGCCTCGGTGATCGTCACCTGCTGCACCGGCCATGCGATCGGGCCGCCAGGGGTGGCGGTCGGCGGGGTGGTGGCTGCCGGGGCGTCGGTGCTGCCCGGGTCGGGGGTCGTGGGCTCCGGGTCCGTGGCCTCCGGGGCCGTCGGCTCGGCCGCCGGCGACTGCGAGGTCGTCGCTTCGGGGGCCGGGGACTGCGGGGCGACGGGCTCGGCCTCGGGCGTGGCGGCACCGTCGGCGACGGCGACCCCGTCCCGGGCCAGCGGCATGAATCCGGTCGACCCGGCGCCGAAGCGCGGATCCGCCATCCGCTGCACCGCGGTCGTCGCCCCGACCACCGGGTACTCACCCAGGTCGACCACCGGGGCGAGCTGGCCGTACAGGCTCTGCACCCCGTCCGCCACCACCGTCGCGTTCCAGGTCAACCCGGTGCCCTGCCCGTCGATCACCCGCTCGGCGGTCACCGAGGTGCTCGCCGGTTGACCGACGTCCGGTGTCGAGAACTGGAACTGCGCCGGGTCGAGCCCGATCGCCGTCATCACCTCGCGCAGCGCCGCCGTCGCGTCGTCGGCGGACGGCTGCGGGCCGGTCGGCTCACAGGGAGCCACCGGGTCGATAGTCGCCTGCGCATCGTCGGCAGTCCCCGTCGACGCACAGTTCCACGGGTCGCGCGCCGGGTCGTAGTAGTTCACCGACGCCGTGCCGTCCGAGTACAGCGAGACCGACGGCCCACTGCCGTCCTGCGGACCGACGAGCCAGCTGCCGTCCTGCTGTACCGGGTCTCCGGTGACCCCGAGCGCGGCCGCCAGCCGGGCCACCGAGTCCGCGGAGAACACCGATCCGGCGTCCAACCCCCACGCGTGGGCGTTGCCCGCCTCATCGCCCAGGCCGTCGGCGGCGGAGAACACCACCCGACCCGGCGACCACATCCGCAGATCGGCGCTCGCCTTCTGATCCTGCGCCGCGAACGCCCCCTCGGTGCCGGACTGCTCCAGGGTGATCGCGGGCACCGCCGCCGTCGTCGACTCCGTGCCCCGTCCGGCCCAGAACCCGGCACCGCCGACCACCGCCACCGCGGCGACCGCCGCCGCCACCTGCCACCACCGGGACGACAGCGCCGACGACGACGACCGGGACTGAGCCGGCTGGTCGGCGATCCGTCGCTCGACGTCCCGGTGCAGGGCGTCATGGTCCAGCTGCGCCGCCGCTGCCGGGTCGGACGCCCGGAGCCGCGCGAATGCCTCGTCGTGCTCGTGCTGCTCGTCCATCGCTGCCTCCTGGGTCGGCTCGGGGTGATCTGACCGGTTTATGTGCCCACCGGGCCCGGTCTTGCACGGTCAGGCGTGCGTGGCCCAGCTCTCCCGGAGCCGGGCGCGGGCCCGGGACAACGCGGCGTCGGCACCGCCACGGCCGATGCCGAGCACCGCCGCGAGCTCCACGCCGGACAACCCCTCCCAGGCGGACAACAGCAACACCTCCCGGTCCCGGACGCTCAGCGCCGCGAGCGCCCGACGCACCTGGTCGTCCCGCACCGCCTGCAATGCCGGGTCGTCGGGGTCGGGCTCGTCGGGCAGCTCGCCCACCGGCACCGGTCGGCCCTTGCGCCGATGGTTCGCCAGCACGAACCCGGCCGTCCGATACAGCCAGGGCAGCTCCGCACCGGCCGGGACGTCCGCGCGACGACGCCAGGCGACGGTGAGCACCTCTGCCGTCAGATCCTCGGCCTCCGGTCCGGCCCCACGGCGCAGCAGGTAGCGGTGTACGGCATCGGCGTGGTCCTGGAACAGCGCGGTGAACCAGTCGTCGGCTGCACTGTCGCTCACTGATCACCTCCGGGTCGGTGGGCGCGCCGGGTCGGCGGCCACACAGGGACATCCTCTGTGTTCCCTGTGTCGGCAGCCGACCCGATCTTGCACCGCGGTCTCACTCCGCTGGCGACACCGGACCGACCGGACTGATGCCGAGCTGGTGCACCAGCAGCAGGAACGCCCGGCCGTAGGGGGTGTCGGCGGTCTCCGCGCGCACCCGGTCCCAGTCGATCTGTTCCCGCAGCGCCCGGGCGATCGCCAACATCCGGGTGAAGTCGCAGTAGTGCTCCCCGAGCACCCGCATCTTGGCGGACAGGATGTCGGTGGCGTCCAACACCGGCATCCGCACCGCGAGCACCTCGATCTCCTCGGACCGGCCCAGCATCGCGGGGGTGATCGGCTCGCCGACCATCCGGTAGAGGACATCGACCATCGCCCCGTGGTGGAAGGCCTTGAACAGCCAGTTCTCCGCCGGTTCGCGCACCTCGAGCCCCGCGGCCGCGATCGCCTCCCGCGCCCGGTCGGCGTCCTCCTCCGCCACCGCGAAGTCGGCGTCGTGGCTCGGCTCCGGCGCGCCCCGGGCCCAGGCCGCGTAGCCACCGACCAACGCGAACGAGACCCCCGCCTCGGTCAGTGCCACCGCCGTGAGGCGGAGCGCGTCCTGGAGGGCGGTCCGGATGTCCGGCGGGTGCGCGACATCCTGGCTGTCACCGGGCGCGGCGAGCGCTCCGGCGCGGACCGTGGCGTCGGCGGGAGGGGTGGCTGCCATGCCTCGGGTGTACACGACGACGGGCGCGGTCGCAGTCCGGCGGACAGAATCGCCTGGTGAGACTTGCGACCTTCAACATCCTGCACGGACGTGGACTCAGCGACGGCCGGGTCGACCTGGACCGGTTCGGAGCCGCCGTGGCCGGACTCGACGCCGACGTGGTGGCACTGCAGGAGGTCGACCGCGATCAACCGCGCTCGCACCAGGCCGACCTGACCGCGGTGGCCGCCGAGGCGATGGGCGCCACCCATCACCGGTTCGTGGCCACCCTGCACGGGCAGCCCGGCACCTGGACCGCCGCCACCGGTGACCGGCAGCCCGAGTCCTCCGCCTACGGGATCGCCCTGCTCAGCCGACTGCCGGTGCGTCGCTGGCGGGTGCTCGCGCTGCCGACCCTGCCGACCCGGGTGCCGATGGTGCACCGCGGGAACCGGCGCCCTTCCCTGGTGCGGGACGAGCAGCGCGCCGCGCTGGCGGCGGAGGTGGAGACCGAGACCGGATCGGTGACCGTCGTCGCGACCCATCTGACGTTCATCCCGGGCTGGAACGCGGTGCAGCTGCGTCGCCTGGTGCGCTCCTGCCGACCGCTGGCCCGGCCGCTGGTGGTGACGGGTGACCTGAACCTGGAGGGCAGGGCACCGGCCCTGATCAGCCGGTGGCGCAGCGCTGGGCAGGCGATGACCTTCCCGGTGGAGGTGCCCGAGCGGCAGATCGACCACGTGCTGTTGGACGGGCCGGTGCGTGCGACCAGCGAACCGATCGCGGTGAACACCGGGATGTCCGACCACCGGGCGCTGGTGGTGGACCTGGCGGTGTGACCGGCGGGGAGGAGCTTGGCCGGGTGGCGCTGGTGGGTTGATCCCCCGGTCGGGTGGGCCGACGGTGGGCCGATCCGGCCGGGGCCGGTCAGTCCGACTCGGTGGCGACCAGGAACCAGACGGTCTTGCCGACCTTCTGGTGGTCGACTCCCCAGGTCTGGGCGAGTGCCTCGACCAGGGCCATGCCGCGTCCACTGACGGCTGTCGGTTCGGGGTGCCGCACCACTGGGGTCGCCGGGCTCTCGTCGGTCACCGAGACCAGCACGCCGCGCTCGTCGACCCGGATGCCCACCCGGATCCGCCCGTGCTCGGGTCCGTGCACCACGGCGTTCGCCACCACCTCGCCGGTGAGCAGCTCGATCACCTGGTTCTCCGAGCCGTACACGCCGGAGGCAGCCACACGATTCATGATCCAGTGCCGCGCCGCCCGCGGTGCCGTGCGGCGGGCATCGAGGACCAATTCGTCGCGTTCCGCCCGGGCGTCGGCACGACGCACCGCCGGTGCCGATCGAAGGTCCCTGACATCGCCCACCCGGACACTCTGCCCGAAGCTGCGCCGGTCCGCCGACTGAACCGCGCCGACGAGTGATCCGGCGGGCGCGAACGCGGGCAGAACCACCCGAATGTCGGACCCTCGCGGCAGGATGCGGCCATGCCGGACTACGTCGCTCATCTCTCCGTCTCCGATGTGCCCGATGACGAGACCCGCGCCGGGATGGCCGACGCTCTCGGCGCTCTGCGCGACGACGCTCCCCCGGACTTCGTCGGACCGGCGGTGGTGGTCTTCGACCTGCGTGGTGAGGCTCCGGACCAGGTGACGGCCGAGCGGGTCGCGCGCTCGCACGCCGCCGAGATCCTGGACGGGTGGCCGCACGAGATCGAGGTCGAGGTGCTCGGGGGCTGAGGCTCACGAGGTGCCGCCCTGCCGCCCCGAGCGGCGGTTCCGGTACCCGAGACTGCCGCGCCTGCCGCCCGCGGAGCCGCCACCTCCGACACCCTGTCCGCCGAACCGGGTCAGCACGAACCCGATCACGAAGGCACACCCGGCCGCCACCAGCACCCCACCCAGGGCGACACCGGTCCGAGCGAGGCCCGGGATCGACAACAGGCGGTGCGGCACCGGATCGTCGGCCACCGGATGCTGGGTGCACGGCCGTCCAGGATCACACCCGACGGTCGGCTGCTCACCGTCGCGGAGCACCTGGTTCGTCAGCATCGCGTCACCACGGTCCGCCTGTGCCCGCACCGTGACCGCGTACCGGACGGTCACGGTCGCGTGCGGCGCCAACGTCCCGGTGATCACCAGCTGATCCCCGGTCCGGCCGACCGCGAGCGCCGGATCGGAGGAGGTGGGTGCCTCGGTCAGTTCGGCGTCGTCGAGCACCGCTGACAGGTCGTCCCGGTGGGCAACGCCCGCGGTCCCCTCGCCGACGTTCCCGAAGGTCAGCGCGTACCGCACCACATCCCCGACGTGCACGGTCGTGCCGGACTCCGGGTCCGACGTCTTGGTCGCCGCCACCTCACCGACCGGGTTGCTGGTGCACACCTGGTCGGGCAGACAGCTCAGGCCGGTGGAGGTCAGCTCAGCGGGTCGTAGGACGCGGTTGAGCAGGACGTGGTCGCCCAGAGCACCCTGCGGGCGCACCGTCACCCGGTAGGTCAGCGTGACCGTCCGGCCGGGATCGAGCGTGCCGCTGACGGCGATCCTGGACGCGTCCTCGCGGGTCATGGTCCACCCGGTCCCGCCGTCGAACCGGATCGAGTCCGTGACCAGATCGGCGTCGTCCAGCACGCCACCGAGGTCGTCCACCCGCTCCACTCGCTCCGCCGCGGTGCCGGTGTTGCTGAGTTGCACGGTGTAGGTCAGCTCCTGCCCCGCCTCGGTCGACGTCCCGGATGCCGGATCGACCGTCTTGGTGACCTCGATGAAGGGCAAAGGGGTCTCGGTTCGCGCACCACAGTCGTCGCTGTCGGTGCAGCCGTGGCCAGGGATCAGGAGGTTCACCGCGCGCCGGTCGCCGTCGGACCGCTCGGCCTCGGGAAGCACCCGGACCCGGTAGCGGATCGTGGCGGTCTCCCCCGGTTCGAGCGTGCCGCCGAGATCGAAGCGGCCGTCGGTCACCGGCGACACCGTCACCGTGGTCGGCCCGTCGGTCAGCGCCGGCCGGTCGAGCAGGGCGGCGTCGTCCAACACCCCGGTCAGGTCATCCGTGCGATCCACCAGACCGACGCCGCTGCCCGCGTTGGTCGCGGTGACGGTGTAGGTCAGGACCGTGCCGGACACCACCGGGTCCGAATCGGCCACCACGTCCTTGGTGTAGGTCAGCCGCGGGATCGGGGTGGAGGTGCAGGGGGTGTCCGGCCCGCAGGCGTCGGCCCCACCGGGCTCACCCGGCGGCACCACGACATTCAACGCCAGGTCGTTGCCATTCACCCGATCCGCGTCACTCACCACCCGGACCCGGTAGGTGATCGTCGCCGTGGCCCCGGGATCGAGGGTGCCGTCGATACCGAAGCGGCCCGTGGTCGCGTCCAGCGGTGTTACCCGGACCGATGCCGTGTCGGACACCGGATCGTCCAGGAGCTCGGCGTCGTCCAGCACGTCGCTCAGGTCGTCCTCGCGGGTGACTCGTCCGGGGGCCGAGCCGGCGTTCGTCACCGTGATCCGGTACCGCAGCACCGATCCCTCGACCAGCGGCGAGTCCTCCGCGCTGACCGACTTGTCGTAGCGGATCAGAGGCAGCGGGGTGCTGGTGCACGGAACGTCCGGACCGCAGCGCGCTGGGTCACCGGGGCGCACCAGGGCGTTCCGGGCGACCGCGTTCGCTGTCGCCCGTTCCGCGTCCGGCCGGACCGTCGCCGTGTAGGTGACGTGCGCGACCGCACCGGCCGCGAGTGTGCCGCCCAGCGCGAACCGGCCCTCGCCGACCGGGGTGATCGTCACGGTCGGTTGATCGGTCTCCGGCTCGCCCGTCAGTGCCGCGTCGTCGAGGACGTCGGTCAACACGTCCTCCCGGTCGACCACACCGGTGGCCGTCCCCCCGTTGGTCACGGTGATCGTGTAGGCCAGCGTGCTGCCGTCCTCGCTCAGCTCGACCGACTTCGCGTAGCCGATGCGCGGCAGCGGGGTGCTGGTGCATGCGTCGGGGGCTGTGTCGCATGTCTCCTCACCGTCCAACAGCAGACGGTTGGTCGCGGTCGCGTCACCGGATACCCGGTCCGCCTCGTCCCGGACCCGCACGGTGTAGGTCACCCGCGCGCTCTGATCGGTGCCGAGGCTGCCGGTCAGAGTGAAGCTGCCGTCCACCGGTTCCGACACGCGTACCGCGGGGTTGTCCGACACCGGCGGCGTGGCCAGGTCGGCATCGTCGAGCACGTCGGACAGGTCGTCGCTGCGCTGGACGACACCCACGCCCCGGCCCTGGTTGTGTGCCGTGATCGTGTACCTGAGCAGGGTGCCCGCGACGATCTGGTCGTCGATCAGGGTGGCCGGGTCGGCGACGACCGACTTGGTGTAGACCACCTGGGCGACCTCGTGGCAGGTGCTGGTGGTCGTGCTGGTGCAGGCTCCGTCCGGGTCCGGTGGCTCCGACGTGGTGGCCTGACCGGTGCCGTCGGGGTCGGCGACCAGGTGGTTGACCACCAGGTTGTCACCGCGCTCAGCGTCGGGACGCACTGTGGCGGTGTAGCGCACGCTGGCGCTGGACCCCGCGGGGACCGCGCCGCCGATCACCAGTCGGTCGTCCTGGGCTGTGACGGTGAGGGCGTCATCGACAGTCGCGGCACCGACCACGGCGTCATCGACCAGCTGCGTCAGGTCGTCGATGTGCGAGACGGTCGCCGGGGCGGTGCCCGAGTTGGTGAACCGCAGCTGATATTCCACCGTGTCGCCGGCCAGCAGGGGTGTGGCGGAGGGGACAGCGGTCTTGCTGACGGCGAGGTCACCGGCGAAGTGCGTGACGCACACCGCCCCGGCCAGACATTCGGTCGGCGTCGGGTCGTCCGGCATCAGGACATGGTTGGTCAGCAGGTGGTCGCCCTGCTGACCGTCCGGGCGCACGATCACCGAGTACGTGACCGTGACCGTGGCCTCCCGTGCTACGGCTCCGGTGAGCGCGAGCCGCGAGCCGGTCAGCTCGGCCGTCACCTGCTCCGGGTCGGAGGACGTCACCGAGCCGCCGGCGAGCGCGGCGTCGTCCAGCACCTGCGTCAGATCGTCCACCCGATCCACCGGAGCGTCTGCCGTGCCGGTGTTCCGGAAGCTGACCGTGTAGTCCACCCGGTCGCCGGGTTCGAGGTGAGCCCCGGACGCCGGATCGGAGGTCTTGGTGACGCTGAGCAGGGGAAGCCCGGTCGCCGTGCATGCCGGATCCTCCGTCCGGCAGGCGCCGTCGGGCGCGGTGCCCGGCTGCACGAGCCAGTTCACCGCCTGTGACCCGGCGCTGCGCCGCGCATCCGGCAACACCTCGACCTGGTAGGTGATCGTGACCTCCGCACCTGCCCCGAGGGCCCCGGTGATCGCGAACCGGCCGTCGGTGACCGGACCGACCTGGACCCCGGCGTCCGCGGGGGTCACCACCGGCGCGGACCGGAGCGCCGCGTCGTCCAGAACATCACCGAGCACGTCCTCCCGGTCGACGACCCCGGAACCCTGCCCCGCATTGCGCGCGGTGACGGTGTAGGTGAGCACGCTGCCGGCGACGACCGGACCTGCCGGTTCGACCGCGACCGTCTTGGCGTACTCGATCTGGGCGACCTGGTCGCAGGTCGAGGTGACGGTCGCGGCGCACACCTCACCCGGCCCGGGGTCACCCGCGGCGAGCAGGTGGTTGATCAGCAGGTCGTCGCCCGTGCGGTCGGCATCGGCCCGTACCGTCACCCGATAGCGCACGGTCGCGACGCTGTCCGCGGCGACGGCACCGGTGATCACCAGCTGATCGCCGTCGCGTTCGGCTCGCAGTCCGGCGGACACGTCCAGGGTCGTCGGGTCCCAGTCGGCGTCGTCCAGGACACCGGTGAGGTCGTCCCGGTGGTCGACCGGGACGGCACCGGCACCGGAGTTGGCGAACGTCAGCACGTAGTCGACGGTGCTCCCCGCGACCAGCGGGGTGCTGGAGGCGGACGAGGTCTTGCCGATGCCCAGCTCGCCGGAGTACCCGACCGTGCAGGTACCGCCACCGGTGCACGCCCGCGGATCCGGGAGTGGTTGATCCGGTGCGAGGACGTAGTTGCTCAGCACGTGGTCGCCCAGCTCACCGGCCGGATTCACCACCACCTGATAGGTGATGCTCACGCTCGCCCCCGCGTCCAGCCGACCCACCACGCGCAGCCGGGGCGAGGTGAACTCGACCGCGAGGGCCGTCAGATCCGAGGAGCGCGCCGACCCCGGTACCCACGCGGCGTCGTCCAGCACGTGGGTGAGGTCGTCGACCCGATCCACCGGCACCGACGCCGTGCCCTCATTGCCGAAGGTCAGGGTGTAGGTCAGCCGCTGACCCGGTTGCAGGTCGGCGTCCGGCCCGGCGTCCACGGATTTCAGCACCCGCAGCACCGACAAGGGGGTGTCGGTGCACTGCCCGGCCTCGGGTGCGCAGCCGTCCGGTGCGTCCTCACCCCGTGGCACCAGGTAGTTGACCGCGCGGGAGCCCGATCCCCGCTCGTCGTCCGGCAGCACCCGCACCCGGTAGGTGACGGTCGCCGTTGCGCCGGGCGCCAGCGTGCCGTCGATCGCGAACCGTCCGTCGGTGACCGGGCCGAGATTCACCCCGGCATCCGTCGGTTCCACGGTGGGCGGGTCGAGCAGTTCCGCGTCGTCCAGCACGTCGGACAGCACGTCGTCCCGCGCCACCGGCCCCGCCGCCGCACCGTGATTGGTCAGGGCGATGGTGTACGTCAGGATGCTGCCCGCCAGCACCGGCTCGCTGTCGGCCTCGACCGACTTCCGGTACTCGACGTCGGGCAGGGGAAGATCGTGGGTCGCCGGATCGGAGCTGAGGGCGGTGCCGTCTCCGGTCGCTCCGGTCGCGGTGGCGGTGTTGAGCAGGTGTCCCGCCGCGGCATCGTCGGCGTCCAGGGTCAACGGCCCCGATTCACAGCTGGTGGTCGAGCCGACGGCGAGTGTGGTGACGTGGCAGTCGGTGAGGTCCACCCCGCGCTCGGTCAGGAGCGGATCGGTGACCGCGATGTCGGACACCGTGACGGTGCCGGTGTTCCGCACCCGGAACAGGTAGCTGGTGGTGTCACCCGCATCGACCGACCCGTTGCCGTTCACATCGGTCCAGGTGCCCTGCTCCTTGCTCAGGGTGAGAGCCGGTGCCGGGTCGGTGACCGGGGTGTCCGTCGTGGAAGGGGGCGCCGCGACTTCGGCGCGGTCCGGACCGGTGCCGTACGCCACTGCGGTGTTGGACAGCGAGGTCCCCGCCAGCGCGTCGAACTGCTCCTGACTCATCACCAGGGCGTCATCGGTGTCGCAGATCGCCGTGGCACCGGGGGCGAGGGAGGTCACCACCTGCCCGTCCTGCCGACACTCGGTGACCGCGATGCCCGCGTCCGTCAGCATCGGATCCTCGACCCGCAGCTCACCGAGGGTGACGCTGCCGCTGTTGGTGAGCTCGAAGCTGTAGCGCACCGACTCCCCCGCGTCCGCCGTGTCGTTGGCGGCCACCGCGTCGTCCAGGGCGGCGTGCTTGACCAGGCGGAGCGCCGGTGCCGCGGCGGTCACCGGGATCTCCACCGTGGATTCCGGTGACGTGACGTCCCGGCCGGTGGGATCGGTGGCCGTGGCCCACGCGGTGTTCGTGACCACGGTCAGGGTGTCCATCATCTGTTGGGTCACCGTGTAGTCCGCTGTGGCCCAGCAGACCGCCGACTCACCCGGGGCGAGGGACGCGGGACAGTCCTCGATCGACAGTCCGGCGTCGCTCAGCGTCGGGTCCACGATCCGCGCGTCGTGCAGCGTCACGTTCCCGGTGTTGGTCAGCTCGACGCCGTACCTGATTGCCTCGCCCAGGTCCGCCGTCTCGTTGGGGGTGACGGCGTCGTCGAGCGTGCCGTGCTTGGCCAGGGTGAGCGCCGACCGCACCGGGGCGGACGGGACGGTGGCCCGGTCCTCGGCTGCGACCCGGCCACCGTCAGGGTCCGTGGCGACGGCGGTGGCGGTGTTCTCGATGGACCCGGCGAGCAGATCCGCCTCGGTCACCGGCCGGTCCGCCGTCGTGGCGCAGGTGGCGACCCGTCCCGGGGCCAGGGTGTCGACGTCACAGCTGATCGTGATGCCGTCGGCGGCGATCGTCGGGTCGTCGATGGTCAGCCCCGTCACGGTGGTATTGCCGGTGTTGACCACGGTGAAGGCGTAGCCGATCGACTCTCCCGGATCGGCCACCCCGTTCTCGTCGGTGTCGCGCAGCGTCGCGGTCTTGGCGAGGTCCAGCGAGGACACCACCCGGCCGGGCACGGTGACCGTTCGACAGGGTTCCTCGCCCACGACCTGGTGACCCTCCGGCACGCAGGCCGAGTTGACCAGGGTGTTGTCGCCGCCACCCCGGTAGATCACGTCGTAGCCGATGGTGGCGGTGTCACCGGCGGCGAGGGTGCCGGACCACCGCAGCCCGCCGTCGGTGGCCTCCACCTCCCCGATGTCCGCTGTCAGGGAGTCCGGTACGAGTGTGGCGTCGTCGACGACCCCACTGAGGTCGTCGACGACGGTGGCCGGTCGCTCGTCGGTGGTGTCACCGGGGCCGGCGTTGCCGACGGTGACCGTGTAGTGCACCCGATCCCCCACCGCCGGTTGGTCGGCGGTGTCAGCGGCCTTATGCACGACGAGGCGGGGCAACACATCGGTGACGCAGGCGACCGCCGGTTCCGTGCTGTCGCAGGCCGGGGTCGTGGTCGTGACGTCCCAGGGCGCGTGCGCCCACGCTGTGTCGGTGGCCGAGCCGTCGCCACCGCCGATCACCGTGACCGGGATGGTGACGACCACGCTTGCGCCCGCCGCCAACGCACCCTGCCAGCGGACCTCGGTGTCCGAGCTGGTCAGGCCGGCCGAGACGTCGGCACCGTCGACGGTTGCGGTCACACCGCCCGGGTCGACCGCGAGGTCGTCGACCGCCGCACCGAGGTCGTCGATCAGCGTGGCGGGCGTCTCGGCGGTGAAGTCACCGCGCCCGGTGTTCGTCATCGTGACCGTGTAGTGCCCGGTGTCACCGGGTCGCGCCCCGTCGGGCAGGTCGGACTCCTTGGTGACGCCGAGCTGCTGCCCACCGAAGGTGACCGAGGTCGATCCCACAGCAGCCGGGGCATAGGTCCAGTCGTCGATGATCCGGTCGTTGCCCCACGGGTTGGTGCCGGTGTTGGACCAGCCGTGCGTGCTGAGGGTGCTGGCCACGCCGTCCGTTCCGGACGCCATCGGCTCGGTGAGGCTGTCCCGTCCGTCGGTGCTGAGGACGGAGTCGTCCCAGTAGGTCGTCGCATCGGGTGCGGAGGGCCCGGTCGTGCGCAGCAGGCGCAGTCCGCCCCGACCCTCCACGTCGATCTGCACCATGTGCATCTCGCCGATCTTGTCGAAGAACAGGCGGGCGGACGGCAGCGCGTCGGGGGCGATCGGCCGACCTCGGCCGTCCAGTCCGTCGAAGACGTACTCGTACTCGCCGGCACCGTCGGCTCCCAGTTGCACCACCCGGTCGACCGGGTCGTCGTAGGAACCGTTGCCGTCGGCGTCCACCTGGAACAGGTACCCACCGGTGAACCGACTGTCGATGGTGTAGCGGAAGGTGCCCTGCGTGGCCGTGCTGTCCGGCGTGAAGCGCATCGGCGAGACCTGGAGCTGCTCGACGCCGAGCGGGGACGGCACGATCGTCTCGGTCCCCGTCGCCGAGGTGCCGGTGGCGGGGAGCGTCGGGTCGGGTTCCTCCAGGAACACCCGGTACTGCGTACCGCATTGGTCGAGCACGGGCAGCGTCTCCCCGGTGAGCACCTCGCCGCCGGTGATGTCGACCGAGGAGTAGGTCGGCGTGCAGTCGTCCGTCTCGGTCCAGCCCACAGAGGTCGCCTGCAACAGGGAGAAGATCCCGCGGTAGTCGGTCAGTTCTGCGCGGTAGAGGTACCCGAGGTCGTTGACCACCCAGTAGGTGAAGTCGCCCGCGGTGCTGTCGTACCGGCGATAGGCGTAGCTCCACACGCGACCGGTCTGCTCGGCGTCACCGTCGAAGACCCGGATCGTCCAGTCGTACTTGTCGTCCCGGGGAGTGGCACCGCGGTAGTCGATCAGCCAGATGCCGTCCGAGGCGGTGCTGAACGTCTGGGCCACACCGGTCGGCGGGACCTCCGCCACGGTGCCGGTGGGCGAGGTGACGGTGATCGTGACGCCGAGGGTCTCGTCGATCGGTGCCCCGGCGACCTGGATCCGTTCCCCGGCGCGGACATAGGCGTGGAACTGGTTCTGCTCCGCGCCCTTGACGCTGCTGGTCGTCTCGAAGGCCACCGCCTCGGACAGCCCGGACCTCCCGCTGAGCACGGGTAGCCCGGAACCGAGCAGGAGCACCACCGTCAGCGCCGCCCACCACCGCAGCCGTCGCATCCGCCTGTCAGTCGTCCTCATCCCACGCCACCCGTCGTCCTGGAGCACTTCCGGAGATCGACGGTGGCAGCGGATCAGGGTCGGATCAGCAGTGAAGGGGCAGGTTGAGTGCTGGTCGACGCGAATTTGAGTCCATCAGCCAGGGACGTGAGTGGGAATCGGCCGGGTCAGGAGTAGTGCACGCCGCCGCGCTCGCGGGCGACCCACTCCTCGTCCGGCATCACGATCCACAGCACCGGGTAGATCAGGATCGGGCTGCCGGGCAGGACGATCAGCGCGATCAGGAACAGCCATCGCATCGGCCAGGGATCGATCCCGAACCTGCGCGCCAGACCCGTGCAGACGCCCCCGATCACCCGGTCGGCCCGCGGCCGCACCAGTCCGCCGCGCCACATCGACTCGTAGATGCCGGTCATCGCTCTGCTCTCCCTCGCACTGTCCACGCCCTGATCGGGCCGTGCCCTCAGCCTGCCCGGGGCACCACTCACGAACATCGGGAAGGTCCCCTGATCGGACCCTGATCCGTACTCAAGCACCCCCTAGGGCACACCCCGCGCACACAGTGCGGGTGCAGACTGGAGGAAGACCCCGACGGCACGGAACCGGAAGAAGCGCACATGTCCATCGAGCAGCCGATCGTCCTGGTGCACGGCACCCGTACGTCCGCTCAGATCTGGGACGACCAGGTCCGGGCGCTCACCGCGGACGGGCATCCGACGCTCGCGATCGATCTGCCGGGCCACGGCACCCGGGCGAGCGAGCGCTTCAGCTTCGACGGGGCCCTGGCGGCGATCGACGCGGCGGTCGCGTCCTGCGCTGCCCCGCCGCTGCTGGTCGGCCTGTCGCTGGGCGGCTACATGTCGCTCGCCTACGCAGCCCGGCACGAGGAGCGGCTGGCCGGCGTCGTGCTGGCCGGGTGCTCGACCGAGATCAAGGGCAAGCCGCTGCGCACCTACCGTCGACTCTCCACCCGTGCGGTCCGGATGTTCGGGCGTCGGGACAGCACCTGGCACGTGGTCGGCGACATGCTGGGCGCGATGCACGGCTACTCGCCGCTGTCGGATCTGCGCCGGGTGGGACTTCCGGTGTGGCTGGTGAACGGTGCCCGCGATCCGCTGCGCTTCGGAGCGCGGCGCTACCTGTCGGCACGGCCGGGCAGCCGTCAGTGGGTGGTCCCGCGCGCCGGGCACGACGTGAACAGCCACGCGCCGGTCGCCTTCAACCGGATCCTGATGCACGTCCTGCGGGAACTCACCCCGCCGTTCGCACGGATGGCCTGAACCGCCCGGCCCGACGCTGAGACGCCTGCCACATCAAGCAATCCCCTGTGCCACGATGACGGCGCCACGATTCCGTCACCCGGGAGCCCCGATGAAGCGCAGCACCGACCGCATCCTCACCACCCACGCCGGCAGCCTGCCGCGGTTGGACGACCTGACCGCCGCCCACGCCGCGGCGGAGGCGGGCGAGCAGTCGGAGGTGGCCCAGGTCCTCACCGACGCGGTCGGCGAGACGGTCCGCCTGCAGGAGGAGATCGGCATCTCGGTGCCCGGTGACGGCGAGCTCGGCAAGGCGTCCAGCTCCCCGATCGACTACGGCGCCTGGTGGTCGTACTGCTTCCAGCGGCTCGGCGGCCTGGAACTGCGCGAGGGCTACAGCTGGATCACCCGCGACGTGCAGTCCGGCCCCGGCGACGTGCACACCACCGGATTCGGCCACCGACGGGACCGCGCCCGGTTCGAGCAGGCCTACGACGACCCGACCTCGGGCATCTTCACCGGGGGTGCACCGAAGCCGTACCCCACCGCCGTCGCACCGGTGACCTACACCGGCCAGGACGCGATCGCCGCGGACATCAGCAACTTCCAGGCCGGACTCGCCGCGCACGGCTACACCGAGGGGTTCATCACCTCGATCGCGCCGGGCAGCGTGGTCCGGATCGACAACGAGTTCTACGGCACGGACGAGGAGTTCGTCTGGGCGTGCGCCGACGCGATGCGCGAGGAGTACCGCGCCATCATCGACGCCGGGCTGATCCTGCAGATCGACGATCCGTCGCTGGCCGAGAACTGGGACCAGATCACCCCCGAGCCCTCGGTCGCCGACTACCAGGCGTTCAGCCGGGTGCGGGTGGAGGCGCTCAACCACGCGCTGCGCGGACTGCCGGAGGACCGGATCCGCTACCACCTGTGCTGGGGTTCCTGGCACGGCCCGCACACCACCGACCTGCCGATGAAGGACATCGTCGAGCTGATGCTCGAGGTCAACGCGGGCGCCTACTCCTTCGAGGCCGGGAACGTCCGGCACGAGCACGAGTGGAAGGTGTGGCAGGACGTCACGCTGCCCGAGGGCAAGCTGATCCTGCCGGGCGTCGTCTCGCACGCCACCAACGTGGTCGAGCACCCGGAGCTGGTCGCGGACCGGATCGAGCGGTTCGCGCAGCTGGTCGGCCGGGAGAACGTCATCGCCTCCACCGACTGCGGTCTGGGCGGCCGGATCCACCCGCAGATCGCCTGGGCCAAGCTGCGCAGCCTGGTCGAGGGGGCCGAGCTGGCCACCCAGCGTCTCTGGGGCTGAGCCGCGCGCCCGGCTGTCCCCGACCTGCGGGGACAGCCGGGCCAGCCTCCGGCCGACACGACGAAGGCCCCCCCGGGATCACCCGAGGGGCCTTCGTCGTGTCGGCGGATCAGCCGGTGTTCTGCAGACCGGCGGCCACGCCGTTCACGGTCAGCAGCAGCAGGCGCTTGTTCTCCTCGACCTGCTCCTCGGCGACGCCGGTCCGCAACGCCCGCAGCGCCCGGATCTGCAGCAGGGACAGCGCGTCGACGTACGGGCTGCGCAGCTGCACCGCCCGGCCGAGGATCCGCCGCCGGGACAGGATCGACTCGGAGCCGGTGATCGCCATCACCCAGCGCCGGGTCAGCGCCATCTCCTCCAGCACCAACCGTGCCAGGTCGTCCCGGTCACCGAGCGCCAGGTACCGCTCCGCCAGACGCTCGTCGGTCTTGGCCAGCGACATCTCGACGTTGTCGATCATCGTGGTGAACAGCGGCCACTCGGCGTAGGCGGCCTGGAGCTCGGCGAGGTCGCCGACCTGGTCCAGCGCGGTGCCGAGGCCGAACCACCCGGCGAGGTTGGTCCGGGCCTGCGACCAGGAGAACACCCACGGGATCGCCCGCAGGTCGTCCAGCGACTCCACCGACAGGCCACGACGCGCGGGCCGGGAGCCGATCGGCAGCAGACCGATCTCCTCCAGCGGGGTCACCTGGGCGAACCACTGCGGGAAGCCCTCGGCACGGACCAGCTCGTAGAACCTGGCCCGTGAGGTGCCGTCCATCGCGGACGCCAGACCGGCGAACCGTTCGGTGGCGGCGGCGTTGCGCTGCTCGGTGGAGGGGGCACTGGCCAGCAGGGTCGCCGCGGCGACCTGCTCGATGTGCCGGGCGCCGATGGTCGGATTGCCGTACCGGGCGAAGATGACCTCACCCTGCTCGGTGAGCTTGAACCGGCCGTCGACCGAGCCCGGGGGCTGGGCCAGCACCGCGCGGTTGGCCGGGCCGCCGCCACGGCCGAGCGCACCGCCGCGACCGTGGAACAGGGTCAGGCGCAGATCGTGCTTCTTGCCCCACTGGGCGATCCGGCTCTGTGCCACGTCCAGGGCGAGGGTGGCGGCGACCGGACCGACGTCCTTCGACGAGTCCGAGTAGCCGAGCATGACCTCGACATGCCGGCCGTTCTGCGCCAGCCGTGCCTGCACCTGCGGCAGGGTCAGCATCGACTCGAGGATGTCGACCGAGGCTTCCAGGTCGGCGAACGTCTCGAACAGCGGGATGGCGTCGATGATCGGCCGGGTCTCCGGGTCCGGGAACGCCAGTTCGGCCAGCTGGTAGACGGCCTCGAGGTGTTCCGGCGCCTGGGTGAAGGAGACGATGTAGCGCCGGGCGGCCGCCACGCCGTAGCGACGCTGGACGGCGCCGAGGGCGCGGTAGGTGTCCAGCACCTCCCGGGTGCGCGGCTCCAGCTCGCCGTCCACCCCGTTCGCGGCGATGTCGGCCAGGGCGGCGGCGTGCACCTGCGAGTGCTGGCGCACCTCCAGCTCCGCGAGGTGGAACCCGAAGGTCTGCACCTGCCAGATCAGCCGCTGCAGGTCGCCGTAGGCGGCGCGCGGGGCGCCCGCGGTGACCAGGGACTGCTGCACCACGTCCAGGTCGGCGAGCAGCGCCTCCGGACCGGGGTAGGACAGGTCGGCGTCCCGACGCCGGGTGGCGGCGATCCGCTCGGCGATCATCCGCAGGGCCCGGCGGTGCGGCTGGTGCTTGACCTCGGCGGCGGCCTTGGCGGCGGCGTCCTCGGACAGGTCACGCTGCCGGTGCCAGAGCGCGGTGAGCTCGGCGGAGGCCGGGGTGCCGGTGTCGTCCAGGGTGAGCTTGGCCGAGATCTTGCGCGCCGAGTCCTCCAGCGCGGTCAGCACGTGCTCGTTCGCCAGGGCGGCGGCGGCGCGGGTGACCTCGGCGGTGACGTTCGGGTTGCCGTCCCGGTCGCCACCGATCCACGAGCCGAGTCGCACGAAGGGCTTCACCAGCGGGGCGGTGCGACCGGCCTCGGAACCGCGCAGCCAGTCGTCCAGCCGCCGGTAGACGGTCGGGTAGGTCTCGAACAGCGTGGTGTCGAAGATGTTCATCACGGTGCGGACCTCGTCCAGCACCGTGGGCTTCTGGGCGCGCAGCGGCGAGGTGCGCCAGAGCGCGTCGATCTCCTCCAGCACCCGTCGGTCGTTCTCCGCCCGCGAGGTGCCACCGGCGGCGAGCGCGTCGCGCTCGGCGAGCAGGTCGGACAGCCGCCGGATCGACCGGGACACCGACCGGCGACGGGCCTCGGTCGGGTGCGCGGTCAGCACCGGGCGGAACTCGAGCTCGTGCAACCGGTGCAGGGCCTCGTCGCGGCCGACCTCCTGGGCCAGGGCGTCGATGGCGGCGGGCAGCGAGTCGTCCTGCATCAGCTCACCGGCGGGCAGCTCGGCCTCGCGGTCGCGCAGCACACGCACCCGGTGGTGCTCCTCCGCCAGGTTGGCGAGGTGGAAGTAGCACGTGAAGGCGCGTGCGACCTGCTGCGCACGCTCCATGCTGAAGGACGCGACGAGTTCCTCGGCCTCGGCCAGCGCGGCCTGGTCCTGCTCGTCGTGGGCACGAATGGTCAGCGCGCGCACACGCTCGACGTCGTCGAACAGATCGTCTCCGCCGGACTCCCGGATGACCCGGCCGAGGAACTCGCCGAGCATGCGGACGTCATTGCGGAGCGGGTCCGGGACCTCGTGACGTGCCAGGCCGCTGCGGGCCTCGCGGGAGATCTGAGGGTCTGTCACACGGTCAAGACTAGGTCAACGTCCCGCGCTGCGGACATCGAAGTCCATTCCTCGGTCAGATCCGTGGACGGGAGGGTCCGAACGTCTGCTTCGCCACAGGCACGGACCGACCCGGGGAGTCTAGGCTCGGTGGCAGTGCCCGAGGCCGGTCGCCACCGGTCCGAGCCCGTCCCCGAGCCCGGGTGCCGCATCCGGGCAGAAATGAGGTGTGGTGAACGCCAAGGCTCCCCTGGCCCAGCAGGTCGGTTGGTCCGAGCTCGACCGCAAGGCCGTCGACACCGTGCGTGTCCTGGCCGCGGACGCCGTGGAGAAGGTCGGCAACGGCCACCCGGGCACCGCGATCAGCCTGGCCCCCGCGGCCTACCTGCTCTACCAGAACGTCATGCGCCACAACCCGGCCGACGCGCACTGGCTGGGCCGTGACCGCTTCATCCTGTCGGCGGGGCACTCCTCGCTGACCCAGTACATCCAGCTGTACCTGTCCGGGTACGGCCTGGAGCTGTCCGACATCGAGGCGCTGCGCACCTGGGGCTCCAAGACCCCGGGCCACCCCGAGTACAAGCACACCAACGGCGTGGAGATCACGACCGGCCCGCTGGGCCAGGGTCTGTCCTCCGCCGTCGGCTTCGCGATGGCCGCCCGCCGCGAGCGCGGCCTGCTCGACCCCGAGGCGGCCCCGGGCACGAGCCCCTTCGACCACTTCGTCTACGTGATCGCCTCCGACGGCGACCTGCAGGAGGGCGTCACCTCCGAGGCGTCCTCGATCGCCGGCACCCAGAAGCTCGGCAACCTGATCGCCCTGTGGGACGACAACCACATCTCGATCGAGGGCGACACTGAGATCGCCTTCACCGAGGACGTCGTCAAGCGGTACGAGGCCTACGGCTGGCACGTGCAGTTCGTGGACTGGACCGAGGGTGGCGACTACACCGAGAACGTCGACGCGCTGTACGCCGCCATCGAGGAGGCGAAGCGGGTCACCGACCGGCCGTCCTTCATCGGGCTGCGCACCATCATCGCCTGGCCGTCCCCGACCAAGCAGAACACCCACGGCTCGCACGGTTCCAAGCTCGGCACCGACGAGGTCCGTGGCCTGAAGGAGGTCCTGGGCTTCGACCCGGAGAAGTCCTTCGACGTCGACCCCGAGGTGATCGCGCACACCCGCAAGGCCATCGACCGCGGTGCCGCCGCGCAGGCCGAGTGGGACAAGGGCTACCAGGCCTGGCGTTCGGCCAACCCGGACCGCGCGAAGCTGCTCGACCGCCTGGTGGCGCACGAGCTGCCCGCCGACTGGGCCGACCAGCTGCCGGTGTTCGAGTCCGGCAAGTCCGTCGCCACCCGCTCCGCCTCCGGCGAGGTGCTGTCGGCGCTGGCCTCGGTGCTGCCGGAGCTGTGGGGCGGCTCGGCCGACCTCGCCGGGTCGAACAACACCACCATGAAGGGCGAGCCGTCCTTCATCCCGGCGGAGCGCTCCACCCACGAGTTCGCCGGTGACGAGTTCGGCCGCACGCTGCACTTCGGCATCCGCGAGCACGCGATGGGCGCGATCCTGTCCGGCATCACGCTGCACGGTCTGACCCGGCCGTACGGTGGCACCTTCTTCACCTTCTCCGACTACATGCGCGGCGCCGTCCGTCTCGCGTCGCTGATGGGCGTCCCGGCGATCTACGTCTGGACCCACGACTCGATCGGTCTGGGCGAGGACGGTCCGACCCACCAGCCGGTGGAGCACCTGACCGCGCTGCGGGCGATCCCGGGCCTGGCCATCGTGCGCCCGGCCGACGCGAACGAGACCGCCCAGGCGTGGAAGGCCACCCTGGAGCGGCACGACGGCCCGGTCGGCCTGGTGCTGACCCGGCAGAACGTGCCGACCTTCCCGCGCGGCGAGCAGGGCTTCGCCTCGGCGGAGGGCGTCGCCAAGGGTGCGTACGTGCTGCTGGAGGCCTCCTCCGGTACCCCGGACGTGATCCTGATCGGCACCGGCTCCGAGGTGCAGCTCGCCGTCGAGGCGCGCGAGCAGCTCGAGGCCGCCGGTGTCGCCACCCGCGTGGTGTCGGCGCCGAGCCTGGAGTGGTTCGACGAGCAGGACGAGGAGTACCGCGAGTCGGTGCTGCCGACGTCCGTCCGCGCCCGGGTGTCGGTCGAGGCCGGTATCGCGATGTCCTGGCACAAGCTGCTGGGTGAGGCCGGTCGCGCGGTGTCGCTGGAGCACTACGGTGCCTCCGCCGACTACCAGACCCTGTACCGCGAGTTCGGCATCACCGCCGAGGCCGTGGTCGCCGCCGCGCACGAGTCGCTGGCCGCAGCCGGTGGCCAGACCCCGACCAGCGAGGGCTCGGCCCCGACCGCGTCGGGTACCGGCGACCAGCAGTGAGCTGACCCGAGGGCCGGATCTCCGCACGGGGATCCGGCCCTCGGCTTGTCCGGGACCAACGTCCTCGTCCGCGCACGATCACCCGAGGTTCGCTGAACGGGTGCGGACGACCCCGGTGTACTACTACTCGAGCGCCAGCGGACTGGTGCGGTCGTTCGCCGAGCGCCTCGACCGGCCGGTGTTCAACCTGGCCGAGCGACAGCACAGGATGAGCCGGGTCGACGGCCCCTGGGTGCTGCTGACCCCGTCGTACAAGACCGGGAACGAGAACAACGACACGATCCCCGAGGCGGTCCGGCGGTTCCTGCGCGATCCGACCAACCGTCGCCGGATGGTCGGGGTGATGGGCTCCGGGAACCGGAACTTCGGGCGGCACTACCAGATGGCGTGTCGGCAGATCGCTGAGCGGTCGGGCCGTCCGGTGCTCTTCGAGTTCGAGATCGCGGGCACCCCGTGGGACGTCACGGAGTGCCGCCGCATCCTGGCCGAGCTGGACGCCGCGCTCGCCGCCGGGCACGACGTCCAGCTCGGCTGAGGGTCACTGGATGTTGACGTCGATCGCGTTGTAGAACGCGTTGGACGTGTTGTCGACCACCCACACCGCGTAGATCACGTGGTAGCCGGTCCGGTCGGCCGGGATGTCCAGGGTGTGCTGCACGCCCTGGACCGGGGCCGCACCGTTGCCCGGCACGGTCTCGATCAGTTCCAGCGACGACCGGGACAGCGGGGCGTTCTGGTTCCAGCCCTGCTTGGTGATGTAGTACTCCCACTTGGTCGTGGCGTGGAACGCGGTGTAGTTCCAGGACACCTTGACCTGGTCGGTGGTCACCTGGTTCTTCACCCAGCGGGTCGAGCTCTGCTGGTCCAGCTCGGAGAACCGGGTGTTGCCGCCGGAGGCCAGGGTGCCGTCGGCCGGTCCCTGCGCCGGGAAGCCCTTCGGTCCCTCGATGCTCTGCGGTTCGTACTGCACGGCGCCCAGGCCGGTGTTGCCCGGCATCGCGGCCCGGGCGATCAGCTGCGAACTGCTGCCGCCGATGTACCCGTGCGACCAGGCGGTCGGTGCCGCGGCGAAGCCGAGTCCCGCGGTGACGGCGACGGCCGCCGCGGCGCTGGTGAGTCGCTGACGTCGATTCATGATGTCCCCCTGCGATTCCGCGGTCGGCCTCGTTACCGACTGCGCGGAGTGACGGTAGTCACAGGGATCGATGACTCGGCCAGGGGTGGCGGGTGCCGGTCGCGCTCCGCACACATCGAGCGCCGGACCCCGCACCGCCCTACCGTGGCGGCATGACGCCCAGTGCCTCCCCCGCGACCGAGATCGAGGTGCGTGGTCGCACGGTCAGGGTCAGCAATCCGCAGAAGGTGTACTTCGCCGAGCGGGGCTACACCAAGCTGGATGTGGTCGAGTACCTGCTCGCCGTCGGCGACGGCATCCTCAACGCGCTGCTGCACCGGCCCACCACCCTGGAGCGGTGGCCGAAGGGCGTCTTCCCCGGAGCCACCCTGTCCACCCGCGCCGACAACCGCGGTGACGCGTTCTTCCAGAAGCGGGTGCCGCAGGGGGCGCCGGAGTACGTCGAGACCGCCCGGATCGTCTTCCCCTCCGGTCGCACCGCCGACGAGGTCAGCCCCACCGAGCTCGCCGTGGTGGTCTGGGCGGCGAACCTCGGCACCCTGACCTTCCACCCGTGGCCGGTCACCGCCGACGACGTGGAGGCGCCGGACCAGCTGCGGATCGACCTGGACCCCCAACCCGGCACCGACTTCACCGACGCCGCCCGGGTCGCGCCGCACGTCCGGGAGATCCTGAGCGAACACGGACTGACCGGGTACCCGAAGACCTCCGGCGGCCGCGGGCTGCACATCTTCGCGCCGATCGAGCCGCGCTGGACCTTCACCCAGTGTCGGCGTGCGGCGATCGCCGTCGGCCGGGAGCTGGAACGTCGGCTGCCAGGACAGGTCACGACCAAGTGGTGGAAGGAGGAGCGTGGCGAGGCGATCTTCGTCGACTACAACCAGATGGCCCGCGACCGCACCATCGCCTCGGCCTACTCCATCCGGCCCAATCTGCGAGCGACCGTCTCCACGCCGTTGCGGTGGGAGGAGGTGGGCGACGTCCATCCCGACGACTTCGACCTGCGCACCGTCCCGGCCCGGTTCGCCGAGGTCGGGGACCTGTTCGCGCCGCTGACCGCCGGTGCGCCGGACCGTGGGTCCCTGGCGGGCCTGCTCGACCTGGCCGACCGGGACGAGCGCGACCACGGGTTGGCCGACCTGCCCTATCCGCCGGAGTATCCCAAGATGCCCGGCGAACCGAAGCGGGTGCAGCCGAGCAAGGACCGCGACCGCGGCACCACTACCGAGTGACGGCTCCGCTCCACATGGGGAGCGTCTCCCAGTTCGACGGGAATCCCATCGAATCCTCAGCGGTGATCAGTGGACGCGCGGATGCCGACAGTCTGATCGATGGGAGCTTGCGCACCTGCGTCTTGAACGCGAGTGGCCACTGGCTGCCGCTCTCGTGACCGCGTAGCGCCGTGGCCAGGACCGCGACAACCGGGTAGAGCTTCTTGGCGGCGGTGCCGACGGGGTAGTAGTGCGACGCCACCAAGTGATCCAGGTCCGGCGCGATACCTGGCGTGCGCACGACGAGGGTGCGCTTGAACGACCGGTTGAACAGCCTCTGGTTGTGCGCGCAGACGTTGCGCAGATCGCACAAGGAGTGCACCCATTTGACGAAGCTGGATGGGTGTCGGATTCCGAACGCTTCGGCTACCGCCCGGCGGTCGTCCACCTTGAGTAGGTCGAAGAGATAGGGCAGGGACCCGAAGTCCAACAGCTCGACCAGCGCCCACACCGGTAGCTGAGGATCACTGCTTCGTGCGCGGTGGTGCACACAGTAGTCCTCGTCGCGACCACGCCTCTCCGCGTTGTCGGCCGTAGCCATCCACGCTTCGAACTTGGTGCCTCCTTTCGCGGAAGACGCGCAGACAGCCCCGTCCAGATGCATGACGTCGCGGTGTGCCAACGGGTCCCGTGCTGCGAGCGCGTGAGCGATCGCCGCACGCAACCGAACTTCGAATTCGAACAATCCGACCAGGCAGACCTGACGGAGTCGTGCGTCGAACTCGACGAGTTGGATCACGTCGTCCAGGCGCGTTCCTGACTGGTAGTCATCCGAGCGGAACGATCTCGCGTCGACGTCGACCCGCTCGGGTGGCAGAGGGCGGCGGAAGGGATACCGGTAACCGCCGAGACGGTGGTAGCCGTGGCGACGCAACGTCGCGCGCGCTCGGATCGGGTCGTCGACGTCCATCCCACGCTGCTGCAGCAGAGCGACCAGCTCATCGTGGGAGCGGAAGGACTTCACCTGATGACCGTACAAAAGAAAACCGGCCCCATGGTGAGAATGAACTCATCAGTGGGGGCCGGTGTCTAGTGACTCAAGGCTACACGAGGAGCCAGCCGGTGTCTGCGCATCAACGACGACGAGCGACTCAGCCCCCGGTCGCCACCGGCCGATCCGGGTCGCTGGACCACTGCGACCAACTGCCCGGGTACAGCACCGGCTCGTACCCGGCCATGGTCAATGCCGCCGCCTGGTGCGCGGCGGTGACCCCGGACCCGCAGTAGACGGCGACCCGGCCACCCGCGGGCGCACCGAGAGCGGCGAACCGCTGGGTCAGAGCGTCGGTGGGCAGGAAGGTGCCGTCGTCGCCGAGGTTCTCCGCGGTGGGCGCACTGACCGCGCCGGGGATGTGTCCGGCGCGGGGGTCGACAGGTTCGACCTCGCCGCGGAACCGCTCACCGGCGCGGGCGTCCAGCAGCAGACCCTCCTGCGGCCAGGCGGCGGCGCCGTCGGCGTCCAGGGTCGGCAGGTGACCGCCGTCGAGTTCGACGTCGCCGAGCGGAGGGTGCACCTGGGTCTGGTCCACCTCGAAGCCACCGGCGGTCCAGGCGGCGAGGCCACCGTCCAGGATGCGCACGTCCTCGACCCCGGCCCAGCGCAGCAGCCACCAGGCGCGGGCGGCGGACATCGACCCCGAGTCGTCGTAGACCACCACCAACTCGCCCTGGCGCAGGCCCCAGGTGCGGGCGGCCCGTTGCAGGGCGGCCGGGTCGGGCAGTGGATGCCGACCACCGGCCGGGCTGGGCGGTGCGGCGAGCTCGGTGTCCAGGTCGACGTAGATCGCCCCGGGGATGTGGCCGGCCCGGTACCCGTCGATCCCCGGCGGGCCGTTCAGCTGCCACCGCACGTCGAGCACCCGGACCCGCGCGAGCTCCTGCGCCAGTGCCTCAGCGGACACGATCACCTCGGACATACCCGCACGCTAGCCCGGCCAACGCCGAGGGGGCAGTACCCGAGCCACATCGCGCCCGGATCGCCTCGAGTTCTGGCCCCTCGGCAGCCGGGGGCGGGCTCGGCGGCGCACCGCACCGCGGGTCGGTCGGCGTCGCCCGGGTAGGTGTCGAGTTCGATAGTTCGGGCCCGAGGTCGGTACCTGAGACAGCGACTTCGGGGCGAAAGTGCCGAACTCGGCGGCGGAGGCGGGCGGCCGGGCCGCGGAGGCGGGCGGCCGGGCCGCGGAGGCGGGCGGCGGAGGCGGGCAGCGGGGCCGGGTCAGGGGATCGGGGTCAGGACCGGGAGCCAGCGGCTCCCCTCGCGGCGGGTGATCACTGAGGCCGGGACGGTCGCGAGCCCGGAGACCTCACCGACCACCCGCCCGGCCACCGAGCGGGCGTGGGCGTCGTCGTCGGCCAGGAAGCGCACCACGATCCGGGCCTCACCGGCCACCACCTCCAGGTCCCGCGCCTCGACCCGGGCCAGCTCGCCCGCCGCGTCGGCAGCGGCGGGCAGCACCTGCTCCGGGGTGGCGCCGGGGCGCAGGCGGCCGACGATCAGGGTCACGCGGTAGGAGCTCACCGCCTCAGGGTGGCACGGGCACCGTCGGGACTTCACTAGGCTGGCCCGCGATGATCACTCGTGCCGAAGGTGCCTACCTGGGCGCCGTCCGGGCGTTCCAGAATCCGATGCTCGACCTGCTGCACAAGCGGCATGCCCCGCTCATCGTCTCCCTGCTGTCGCTGGTCTTCACCGCCGAGCGGCCGACGGTGCCGGTGGACGACGCGCACACGGAGATCGCCGACGCCCTGGACCAGTTGCGTGCCGCCGGACACGGCGACGACCTGCCGACCGGCAGCGCCCGCGATCTGTGCCGCCAGTGGGCCGACGCCGGCTGGCTGGTGCGGCAGGTGCTGGAGGACGAGGTCGAGGTCTACCAGGTGTCGGCGCACGCCGTCGGAGCCCTGGAGGTCGCCGGTCGCGCCGGGGGGACGCGGGCGCGGGTGTCCCAGTCTCGGGTGCGCACCCTGCTGGACGCGGTGGACCGGCTCGCCCAGCACGCCGACCCCGATGTGCTGGTCGCGATGGCCCGGCTGGACGCCGAGATCGCGGAGAAGCAGGCGGAGCTCGCCCGCATCCAGCGCACCGGCACCGTCGAGCAGGTCGGCGAGGAGACCCTGCTGGAGGAGGCCGAGAATCTCCTGCACCTGGTGCGTGAGCTGCCCGGCGACTTCGCCCGGGTGGCCGAGTCGATCAAGGCGATGCAGCGCGATGTGGTGACCGCCCTGCGCCAGGACGAGCGGCCCACCGGCGAGGTGCTGCGGGAGTACCTGGAGCGCGGCGAGCACGTGATGGAGTCAACGGTCGAGGGCCGGGCGTTCGCCGGGGCGCTGCGGCTGATCGGCGACCCGGAGCAGCTCGACGACCTGGCGACCCGGTTGGACGTGGTGCTGCGGCACCCCTTCACCCGTCGGCTGCCCGCGCAGCAGCGCACCGAGCTGAGCGATATCGGCCGCCGGATCGAGCAGGGTCTGGAGCAGGTCTTCGCCGCGCAGCGGGAGGCGTCGTCGGTGATTACCACCCAGGTGCGCAACCACGACCCGCTGCGCGACCGCCAGGTGGACGACCTGCTACGCGACGTGATGACCGGTCTGCAGACCTGGATGCCGGACTCCCGTCGTGGTCAGGCGGTGGAACCGCTGCGGCGCCTGCCGGTGGCGGAGGTGGACCACCTGCGCCAGACCCCGGGTGACCTGCGGCCGCCGCAGCCGCCGGATGCGCTGACCGCCCAGGACGACTCCGAGCCGGACGTCTCGCACGCCGAGGCCCGGGCCTGGGGCGGCCCGCACTATGCCGAACTCGGCGCGTACCTGACCCGCTGGCTGTCCGAGCACACCGACGCCGACAGCGCGGATCTGGCCACAGCGTTCGCAGCGGCACCCGCGCACCTGCGCCGACCGGTGGACCTGCTCGGTCTGCTGGAGATCGCCGAGCAGTTCAGCCCCACCGAGACCGACACGATCGCCTACGTCGAGGCCGTGCGCCCCGACGGCACCCCGCGCCGCTTCGCCTTCGAGGGCGTCACGGTCCGGGCGGAGGACATGAGATGACTGACGCCTTCATCGACACCGTCTCCATGGAGGAGGACCCGGGCGAACTCTTCGCCGGGGACTCCGGCACGCTGGACGCCGACGTGCGCCGGGTGCTGGTGCGCCTGTTGCAGCGCCGGTTCCTGCTGGCCGAGAAGAACGCCGCGCAGTGGAAGACCCTGCTTGCCAACCAGCAGGTGATCGAGTCCCGGCTGCACGACCTGTTCGTGCACCTGGTGGTCGACCACGACCGGGGCATCGCCTACAAGAAGCAGGTGCGCTCGGACGAGCTGGATGTGCCGGTGCTGCTGCGCGACGACGCCTACACCCGCGCCGAGACCCTGGTCCTGGTGCACCTGCGGACGGTGTTCCAGCGCGAGCGGGGTGCCGGCGAGACCTCGGTCCGGGTGGACGTCGAGGAGATCGAGCAGACGGCGCTGACCTACTTCGACCCGACCGGCACCAACCTGGCGACCCGGCAGCGCGAGATCCGCGCGGCGGTGGCCCGCTTGGCGAAGGACGGCCTGATCGAGGAGGCGTCCGAGGGTCGTTACCGGATCACCCCGCTGGTGGAGGTGGTGCTGAGCAACGAGCGCCTGGTCGAGCTGCGCGAGTGGCTGCGCACCCCGGGCGCCGAGGTGGTCGTCGACGAGGACGCGCCGGAACCCGCACCGGAGCCGACGCCGGTCGACGACGTGCCCGAACCGCCGCAGGAGAACGACTTGTTCGAGGAGACCGACCGATGACGATGGTGGACACCCTGTTCGGGCTGATCCCTGCGGCCTCCACCGGTCAGCAGTGGGTGGCCCGTGACCTGCAGCTGGTCAACTGGGGCGGCTACGACGGCCACCACCGGGTGCTGCTGGCCCCCACCGCCACCCTGCTGTCCGGCGGTTCCGGCTCCGGCAAGTCCACCCTGATGGACGCCTACATCGCCCTGCTGATGCCGCACACGACCCCGTTCAACGGGGCGTCCAACGGTGGCGTGGTCGGCCGTCCCCGGGGCAAGGACCAGCGCAACATCCTGTCCTACTCGCGCGGCAAGCTGGACGAGTCGCGCACCGACGAGGGCACCCGGGAGCGGGTGCTGCGCGGTGACGGCAAGGACACCTGGTCGGCGATCGCGATGACCTGGGCGGATCAGGGCGGCCGGGTGTTCACCGCCGTGCGCGCCTGGTACGTGCCGTCGGCCGCCCGGCACCTAGAGGAGGTCACCGCCGTCCGGGCCACCGTTGACGGCGATTACGACCTGAGCACCCTGGAACCGGCCGCCGCCGAGCGGCTGAGCCGCACCGCCGTCACCGCCACCGGGCTGACCGCCTACGACACCGACCGCGAGTTCACCGCCCGGCTGTGGTCCACCCTCGGCATCGGCGCCACCGGTGACGGCAGCCGCGCGGTCGGCCTGCTGGGCCGGATCCAGGCCGGGCAGCAGATCACCACCGTCGATGCGCTGTACAAGGCCATGGTGCTGGAGGAGCCGGGCACCTTCGCCACCGCCGACGCCGTGGTCGAGCAGTTCGACAAGCTCTCCGGCACCCGTGAGCAGATGATCACCGCCCGCCAGCAGGTCAAGGCCCTGGAGCCGATCCGGGAGCTGCGGGAGCGGATCGAGGAGTCGGCCGACCGGCTCCGGGTGATCGCACAGCTCGGCGACGTGGACGCCCCGAACTCCCCCGCCGCGCTCTGGCGGCACGAGCAGCGCCTGGACCTGCTGCGGGACGTCGAGCACGACCTGCAGCAGCGACACCACGGCGCCCAGCGCCAGGTCAGCGAGACCACCGCCCGGGTGGAGGCTGCCCGCGCCGAGCTGGACGGGGTGAAGGAGACGCTGTGGTCCTCCGGCGGCGACCGGCTCGCCACCGCCCAGCGGGAGCACCGCACCGCCGAGGAGCGCCTGGCCCGGGTCGCCGTCGCCCGCACCCGGATCGACCAGATCGTGCGAGACGCCCTGGACCGGGACATCAAGGGCCAGAACGACTACCAGCGGCTGGTCGACCAGGCGCGGGCGGCCCTCGCCGACGGCGACGCCAAGGCCACCGCCCGCCGGGCGCTCGGCGACGCGATGACCGAGAAGAAGGACGCCGCGATCGAGCTGGCCCGGCTGCGGTCGGACCGGGTCGCCGCCACCTCGCACAAGGGCGCGATCCCGAGCGAGCTGCTGCACGCCCGCGCCGCACTGGCCGAGGCGGCCGGGATGACCCCCGAGCAGCTGCCGTTCGTCGCCGAGCTGATCGAGGTCCGTGCCGAGCACGAGCCGTGGCGGGAGGCGTTCAACCTGGCACTGGGCGGCTTCGCGACCCAGCTGCTGCTGGACATGGCCGATCTGCGCCGATTCCGGGACGCCATCGACGGCGTGCAGCTCGGGCGACGCCTCCGGTTCGAGGGCGTGCCCACCGACCTGCACACCGACGTGGCCCTGGACCCGCGCACCCTGCCCGGCCGGCTCGACTTCAAGTCCGGCGCGTTCACCGGCTGGCTGCGCACCGAGCTCGCCAACCGCTTCGCCTACGTCTGCGTGGACACCACCGGCGAGCTGTCCCAGCACCGCAAGGCCCTCACCCGCACCGGTCAGACCTCCGAGGGCAGCCGCGGTGCGCACGGTGGTGGTGGCCGGGCCAACCTGCTCGGCTTCAGCAACACCCGTCGTCTGGCGCAGCTGGACCGGGAGATCGAGGCCGCCCAGCGCCGGTTGCTGCTGGCCGAGCAGCAGGTCGAGTCCGCCGATGCCGGCCTGGACCAACAGGACGCGGAGCTGGAGGCCTACCGGGCCGTCGACGCGACCAGCTGGGACGAGGTCGACACCGACACCGCCGAGGCCGACCGCGACCGCTGGGCCCAGGTGATCGAGGACGTCACCGCCGGGAACCCCGAAGTCACCGCCTTGCAGGCCCGCGCCGCCGAGTTGGAGGCGCAGATCCGGTCGCTCAGCGACCAGCTCGGCAGGGCCAAGGGCGACACCGAGCAGATCGCCGACACCTGGTCCGCGGTCACCGACGACGTGGACGCCACCCAGCGCGCACTGGACGATGCCCTGGACGCCGAGGTGACCGTCGCCGACGACCAGCGCGCCTACCTGGACGCCCTGCTCGGCACCCCGGACGACCAGCCGCCGAGCACGCCACGTGCCGCCCTGGACGCCTTCGACACCCGTGCCGCCCGGGCCACCGAGCTGCTGCGCACCGACCGGCAGGTGGCCGAGCAGGGCATCGGCACCGCCCGGGACACCCTGCGCCGGATCTTCGAGACCTTCGTCGAGCGCTGGCCGGACCCGAACCTCGGCACCGACCCGGACGGCGCCTTCGCCGACTTCGACCGCATCCTCACCGAGTTGGAGACCTCCGGGCTGCACGAGCTGGAGGCCGACTGGCGCAAGAGCCTGCTCCGGTTGTCCGGCAACGACCTCACCGACCTCTACAACGCCCTGTCCCGGTCGGTGCGGGAGATCAAGGAACGCATCCGCCCGGTCAACGACATCCTCGCCGTGCTGCCCTTCGCCGACGACGACCACCGGCTGCGGATCGACGCCCGGGACACCCAGTCCACCGTGGTCGCCCGGTTCCGCAAGGAGCTGCGCGACCTCCGGGACGAACTGGCCACCGAGGCCACCGACGAGGAGCGCGAGCGCCGCTACACCCGGATGGCGCGGGTGATCGACCGGATCCGGCGCACCGCACCCGACTTCGCCGACCTGGTCGACGTCCGCCGGCACGTCCGGCTCTCGGCGGAGAAGGTCGACCTGGAGGGCAACCACGTCGCGCTGTACGACCACATCGGGGAGAAGTCCGGTGGTGAGTCGCAGGAGCTGGTCGCGTTCATCGTCGGCGCCGCCCTGCGCTACCAGCTCGGCGACGCCGGTGCCGACCGGCCGCGCTACGCGCCGGTGTTCCTGGACGAGGCGCTGATCAAGGCGGATGCCCGGTTCACCGGCCGCGCGATCAACGCCTGGCGCGGGCTCGGCTTCCAGCTGGTCATCGGCGCCCCGAACGACAAGTTCAGCGCACTGGAGCCGCATGTCGACCTGGAGTACATCGTGATCAAGGATGCCACCGGGCGGTCGCGGACCAAGGCGGTCGTCGGGGTGGAGTGACCGTCCTACCGCGGGTCGCCCGCGCTCGCCTCGTCCCGCGCGTTCCGACCTCGGCAGCGCGGGCACACCTTCATCCCCGCGATCCGGGCCCGCTCCCGCGGCGTCATCTCCTCCGGGACCAGCACCCGGTCCCCGCACAGTCCCCGACCGTCGGCACCGGCGACGATGTGCGCCCAGTGCGAGGGGAAGCGGTAGCTGTACACCCGGCCCGGGATGCGCAGCTCGTGGTCGTCGGTGGTCGGCAGGTCGTCGCGCTGGGCGATCTCGGCGTCCACCCCGATGTACCCGGACTTGTTCGGCGCACCCTGTCCGGAGCCGAGCCGGGTGCGGTCGCAGGCGTGCAACACGACGAAGGGCTGCGTCGCCGGTGCGTCGATCAGGCCGCCGTGGATCACACCGCGGGTGCCGTGGAAGTACCAGCGCTCCTGCTCCGGGATCTGCTGGTCGGTCAGCTCCACGGCGGTGAACCGGCGACTGCGGGTGTCGTAGCAGTCCACGACGACGGTGGCGGCATCACAGCGGGGGCAGGGCTCGGAGCGCACGCTCCATCCTCCTACACGCCGACCGGCCGGTCCGCGGGCGGTTACAGGTCGATGTGCCGGAAGGTGTGAATGTCCTCGACGAAGCGCTCACCGCGCTGGGGACGCTGGGAGAAGTACAGGACCAGACCGGCGATGATCGCGGCGGGCCCCAACGTGAAGCCCGCTGGCGCGAACCCCTCCGACACCGGGATGCCGAAGAAGAACTGCGGCAGGGACGCGAGGACCAGCACGGTCCCCACACCCAGGCACCACAGGGCGGGCGTGCGGTAGGGACGCTTCTGGGGGCGTCGCAGTCCTCGGGCCATTCCCGCACGATAGCGACGCCCGCACCGCGGAGCGACTGCGGGGGCCACGTCCACCAGCGGTTCACCGGAGCCCGTCGCGCCGATCATGCGGCGTGGCAGCGGCGGCTGGGTTCGGAGCGCACGCTCCGCCCTCCTACAGCCCGGTGGTGCTCACCCCATACTCGGCCTGCTCCGGCGTGAATCCATCGCCATATTCGCTGGTCAGCTGGTCCAGCAGACCTTGCCGCGAGAACGAGGTGAAGCCCAGGTATGACGCGGCGGCCTCGGCAGCCTCCGCATTCCAGTCGACGCCGCCCTCGGCTTCCAGCCGGGCCACAGCGAACTCGGCGTCCTCCGGCGGGTAGCCATCGCCGTACTCACTGGTGAGCTGATCGATCAAACCGGCGCGGGAGAAGGAGGTGAAGCTCAGGTACGACTGCGCCGCCTGATAGGCGTTCTGCTGGGAGACCGTCCCCTTGGCTGCCTCGGCCGCTGCCGCGGCGGCATCCGCCTCCGCCTGAGCCGCCGCGGCGGCTGCCTCCTCCGCGGCCCGGTCCACCACGGTGAGCATCACCTGGCTCTTCGGGTCCACCGACTGCCCGCCGGAGGGTGCCTGCGACTCGACCTCACCGGCGTCGCCGATGGTGCCCACCGTGAGCCCGGCCGCCTCGATCGCAGCGGTCGCGTCGGCGAGCGACATCCCGACCACGTCGGGCACCTCGATCGTGTCCGACGTCTCGCGGTCGACCGCGGTGGTCGGCGCACCGTCACCGCGCGACGCTGCGTCGTCGGAGCCACCGCTCAGCCCGGCTGCCACCCCGACGACCACGAAGAACGCGATCACACTGGCGGTCACGATGAACCAGGTCCGGCGGAAGAGCGGCTTCTTCGTCGGTTGCTCGATCCCGGGGTACTGACCCGGGATTCCGCGCTGCGCCGGTTCGAAGCGCGGTGCCTCCGGGAAAGCGGCTGTCTGCTGCCCCTGTGGCCCCTCGGTTTGTGCGTGATGCGGTGCGCTCGGGGCCTGGTCGTGCGGCGGCCGAGCGGGCGCACCTCCTGCGGTCGGACCGGCAGCTGGCAGCGGTCGGGCGTGCTCGGTCCAGCGCGAGCCATCCCACCAGCGGAGCTGCGTGGGCGACTGCGGATCGGGATACCAACCGGGCACGGGAGAGGTCACTCGCGCACGGTAGGCACGGGAGGGAGCGCGACGGGGTCGAACCGTTCCTCCCGTACCGATATCACCCATTCAGCCCTGAGTGACCACCGGCATCGGACGGACCGCGCACTCTCTCCATCACCCCGCCGTGCCGGACACCAGCTCGACCACCACCTGCCACCCGTTCACGATCAGGTGCGCGACCACGATCGCCGCCAGGTTCCGGTACCGCCACCACAGCACACCGACGAACACCCCGAACGACCCCTGCGCCACGATCACCCGCGCCACGTCCACCAGCGGTTCACCGGAGCCGTGCGAACCGAGGTGCATCAGCGCGAAGGCCAACGAGGCCAGCGCGATCCCCGGCGCGGCACCGAGCCCGGCCTCCAGCCGGGTCTGCAACCACCGCCGGTAGAACAGCTCCTCGCCGAGCCCGGCGGTGATGGCCGTCGCGGTCGCGCTGATCACCAGCATCGTCGGGTCGATGTCGGACAGGTCGTGGCGGGGATTCCACGGCGCGACCTGGGACAGCAGCGTCCACACCAGGATCACCACGGCGGGCGCCCACCACCGCCACGCGGCGCGGAGCCGCTCGATCCGGACGCCCCGGACGACCGCGACGACGACCCCCGGCACGAGCATGAACAGCACGAGCTTCACCAGCACGTACCACTCCGAGCCACCCAGATCGAGCAGGCCGACGACGAGCGGGAACGCCACTGCCAATCCGAGCAGCACGGCGGTGGAGGCGGTGAACCGGCGCCGGTCGGCGACCTCGGCCGGCATCGCGGTGCGACGGCGTGGGAGCACCAGGGTCAGCGCGATGCCGACCACCGGGGGCAGCAGCACCACCCACCACGGCACCACCGGCGCCCCCGGGTCGGAGGACACCGGAGCTCCCTCCGGCATCACGGTCAGCACGATCACCAGCGCGGCGAGCGCGAGTGCGGCGCAGAGGGCGAGGACCCCATGGCCCGGGCGGCGGAGCGACGTCATCGGCACCCGGCCAGTATGTCGGGTGCACGACGAAGGCCCGGGATCGTGATGATCCCGGGCCTTCGCGCCTGAGCCGCCTAAGGGAATCGAACCCTTGACCTTCTCATTACGAGTGAGACGCTCTGCCGACTGAGCTAAGGCGGCGTCGTCCAGCAGGACGAGCGGCCCCACTCTACCTGGCGGGCGGGCGCTGCTCCAAAGCGTCAGCAGCGCGTGCCCTCGGCGGGCACGGTGCCGTCGATCAGGTAAGCGTCCACGGTGTCGAGGATGCAGGCGTTGGACCGGCCGTAGGCGGTGTGGCCCTCGCCCTCGTAGGTCAGCAGGGTGGCGGAGTCGCCGAGGGTCTGGGTGAGGGACTCGGCCCAGGCGTAGGGGGTGGCCGGGTCGTTGGTGGTGCCGATGACGACGATGGGCGCGGCGTCGGTGGCGGTGTAGGAGTCCAGGCCGCCGGCCTCGGGGACCGGCCAGTCGGCGCAGAGCACGCCGCCGTAGCCGAAGAAGCGGCCGACGGTGGGGGCGGCTGCCTCGATCTCGGCGGCGTCGGTGCGCATCTGGGCGATGTCGGTGGTGGCACGGTCGTCGGCGCAGCCGATCGCCCAGAACGCGACGGTGGAGTTGGTGGTGTAGGTGCCGTCGGCGTCACGGTCGTAGTAGAGGTCGGCGAGCTGCAGCAGGACCGAGCCGTCGCCGTTGCTGATCGCGTCCCGCAGGCCCATCGTGAGGTAGGGCCAGCTGGTCTCGTCGTAGAGCGGGAGCGCGATGCCGCTGAACGCGAGGGAGCCGGTCAGCGGGCGCTGGGCGTCCTGGGTCGGCAGCGGGCTGGCGATGGCCTGGTCCAGCATGGTCCGGATCTGGGCGAGGCCCTCGTCCGGGGTGCCGGTGAGCGGGCAGTTGGTGCCGGTCTGGCAGTCGGTGACGTAGGCGCGCAGGGCGTTCTCGAAGCCGACCGCCTGACCGAGGGACAGCGCCTGCGAGGACAGGGTCGGGTCGACGGCGCCGTCCAGCACCAGGCGGCCGACCTGCTGCGGGAACAGGGCCGCGTAGGTGGCACCGAGCTGGGTGCCGTAGGAGTAGCCGACGTAGGTCAGGGTGTCGTCGCCGACCACGGCACGGATCACGTCCATGTCCTTGGCGGCGCTGACGGTGTCGACGTGCTCCAGCAGCGGCCCGGTGCCGTCCAGGCAGCCCTCGCCGAGCTTCGCGTAGGCGGCCTCGGCCTGCGCCACGCCGTCGTCGGTGCTGAAGTCGTAGTCGGCGGACACCAGGGTGTCCATCTCGCTGTCGGAGACGCAGGAGACGGCGGTCGACTGTCCGACGCCGCGCGGGTCGAAGCCGATCAGGTCGTACCGGTCGACGACCTCGTCGCCGAACCGGCCGAGCGCGATGGAGGACAGCGCGTCGATGCCGGAACCACCGGGGCCACCGGGGTTGATCAGGAGCGAACCGAGCTTGTCGCCGGTGGCGGCGTGCCGATTGACCGCGATGTCGATCGTGTCGCCGCCCGGGTCCGACCAGTCGAGCGGCACCGTGACGGTGGCGCACTCCAGGTCACCGCAGGTGGACCAGTCGACGTCCTGGCCGTAGATGGCGTCGGCGCCGTCCGGCACCGAGGTAGGGACGACGGCGGGGGCCGTGGGGGCGGTGTCGGTGTCGCCGCCGGCACCGCAGGCGCCGAGGCCCAGCACGGCGACGGTGGCGAGGGCCAGGGTTCGGACGGTCTGGTGGCGCACGGAAGTCACCGGGTCACCGTAGCGGGTGGCTCAGACCTGCTGCGGTCGCAGTCCGATCATCATCGCCTCGACCGCCAGCAGCGGGGCGACATTTCCGGAAAGTCGCTCGCGGGCCTCGGTGACGGCGTCCATCCGGTGCAGGCTCTGCTCCGGCGTGCTGCTGCGGGCGAGGTCGCGGATGGCCTCCTCCTGCGCCCGGTTCACCAGGTCGACGTCGGCGCCGAGCTGGATCACCAGGACGTCCCGGTACAGCGACAGCAGGTCGACCATGGCGCGGTCCAGCACGTCGCGCTGGGCCCGGGTGGCACGGCGCTTCTGTTCCTCCTCCAGCTGCCGCAGCTGTCCGCGCAGCGCCGGGGGGACCGTGGTCAGGCCCTCGGCGCCGAGCGCGTGCAGCAGAGCGGTGCGTTCGGCGGCGTCGCGTTCCTCGGTGGCGGCCTTGGCATCGGCCTGCGCGGTCTCGACCAGATCGGCGGCGGCGAGCACCGCGTCACCGACGCCGCGCACCCGGGACGCCAGGCGGAGCACCTGGTCACGCCGTGCCCGGGCCTCCGGGTCGCGGGCCAGCCGTCGTGCCACCCCGACGTGGCTCTGCGCCGCCTGCGCGGCGGTGAGGGCGACCGCCGGGTCGATGCCGTCCCGACGGACCAGCAGATCGGCCACCGCCTGCACCGGCGGCACCCGCAGCGCGACGGCACGCGACCGGGAGCGGATGGTCACCAGCACGTCCTGCGGGCTGGGGGCGCACAGCAGCCAGACGGTGCGCGGCGGCGGCTCCTCGATCGCCTTCAGCAGCACGTTGCCGGAGGTCTCGTTCAGCCGGTCGGCGTCCTCGATCACGATCACCCGCCACCGACCCTGGGAGGGGCTGCGCTGGGCCAGCTCGACCAGGGGCCGGACGGTGTCGGCCCGGATGACCACACCCTCGGTGTTGACGACGGTGACGTCCGGGTGGGTCCCGGCGAGCACCTGCGCGCACCCCGGGCTGCGCGGGTCCGCGCTGGGGTCCTGCAGGGCGGCGGCGAAGGCGCGGGCGGCGTTCGAGCGTCCCGATCCGGGCGGCCCGGTGAGCAGCCAGGCGTGCGTCATCCTGGCCGGGTCCTTGGCGGCGGCGCGCAGCACCTCGACCGCGGGTTCCTGCCCGACGACGTCGTCCCAGACCGAGGTCATGCCGGCACCCCGCGTGCCGCCAGCAGGGCGGCGACCCGGCTGCGGATGTCTGCGGCGACCTGTTCCGGGCTGCGGGCGGCGTCCAGCACCAGCCACCGTGCGGGGTCGGCGGCGGCCCGGGTCAGGAACGCCTCCCGGGTCCGACGGTGGAAGTCGTCGCCGGCGCTCTCCAGTCGGTCGGGTCCCCGGTCGCGGTCGGCGAGGCGGGACAGCCCGACGCTCGGGTCCAGGTCGAGCAGCACGGTGAGCGCGGGCAGCAGGCCGGAGGTGGCCCACAGCGACAGGTCCTCGACCTCCTGCGCGCCGAGGTCGCGGCCGGTGCCCTGGTAGGCGACCGAGGAGTCCAGGTACCGGTCGGTGATGACGACCTGCCCCGCGTCCAGCGCCGGGCGGACCAGGGAGGCGACGTGGTGCGCCCGGTCGGCGGCGTAGAGCAGCGCCTCGGTCCGGGCGTCCATGTGCTCGCCGTGCAGCACCGCCTCACGCAGGGTCCGGCCCAGGTCTGTGCCGCCCGGCTCGCGGGTCAGCACGACCGGCAGGCCGAGTCCGGTCAGCCACTCGCCCAGGAGCCGGGACTGGGTGGACTTGCCGACCCCGTCGCCGCCCTCCAGCGAGATGAACAGCCCACCGGGCACGGTCGCAGCGGAAGTCACCGGCCCAGGGTATCGACTGCCGGGGACACCCCCGGCACTTCCCGCCCGACCACCCGAGGCACGTCCCGCCCGGCCACCCCAGGCACTTCCCGCCCGACCACCCGAGGCACTATCCCCCGGCCGCCCCAGGCACGTCCCGCGCGCCACCGGGCACCATCCCTGGCGACCGCCCGACCGCCACCGCGTGTGCACTGCACACGCATGACACCGGGCGGGACCGCGCGTCGGTTCAGGTCAGCGCCCATCGATCCAGAACGCGCGCGCATTCCGCGACGAGCGACCCCGGACAGCCGGTCCGACCGCTACCGTCCCTGCCATGCCCCCTGGCGAGACGACGATGCGGAACGAGTCCCTCTCTGTCCGGCGCTGTCTGCACCTGCTCGAACACGTCCGCACCCACGCCACCGCGGAGCGCGGGGTGCCGGTGATGGAGTTGGCCCAAGCGATCGGGGTGCACCGCTCGACCGCCGCCCGCTTGCTCACCCCGCTGCTGGACGAGGGTCTGTTGCACCGGGACGGCGCCGGTCGCTACCGGCTGGGTCTGGGGGCGCTGCACTTGGGTCAGTCGTACCTCGGGTCGATCGACCTGCCCGCCCTCGCCGATCCGGCGCTGCGGTCGTTGGCGGCACGGACCGGCGGGGTGTGCGTCCTGGGTGTCCCGGAGCAGGACGGGATCCGGTTGGCGCTGACCGCCGGGCGGGGCCGGGGCAGCCTGAGCACCGACGCCGTGGTCCCGAGCTATTGCACCGCCTGGGGCAAGGCGGTGCTGTCGATGGCCCCCGCCGCGTGGATCGACCGGGCCATCGCCACAGGTCTGCGCGCGCTGACCCCGCGCACCATCACCGACCCGACCGAGCTGCGCGGCGAGCTGGACCGCACCCGCCAGCGTGGCTTCGCCCTGGACGACCGGGAGCACGACCCGCATGTGCGGGCGGTCGCCGCACCGGTGCTCGGCCACACCGGCATGGTGGTCGCCGCCGTCGGCGTGGCCCTGGACCACCACCGGATGCCACCGGCCACCCTGCGCGACAACGCCCGGGCCACCGTCGAGGTCGCCCGATCGCTGTCGGGTGCCCTGGGCTGGACCCCACCACCCCGGCGCCCCGTCACCACGCCCCCCGCCGACCATCGACCCGACCGCGTGACCCCGACCAGCCGACCGGGAGCCTTGACGTGACCACCCCTGCGCACACCCTGATCCCCGCCCCGACCCACCTCACCCCGACCGACACCGCCTGGACCCTGCCGGAGCGGCTCACCGTGACCGTCGACCCCGAGCTGTCCGCCGCCCGCTCCCCGCTCATCGACCTGTTCGCCATCCGGCTCGGCCGGGAGCTGGCACCGGAGGACGGCACGGCACAGCTGCGTCTGCGACACGACCCGACGCTGCCCGCCGAGCACTACCGGCTGGTGATCGACGGCGGCGTCCTGATCGAGTCGAACGGCCCCGACGGTGCCCGCCACGCGCTGCGCACCGTGCAGCAGCTGATCGGACCGACGGCCTTCCGGGCGATGCCGGTACGCGAGGAGACGATCACACTGCCCGGGCTGGTGGTGCAGGACGGCCCGCGCTTCGGTCACCGCGGCGTGCTGCTGGATGTGGCCCGGCACTTCATGCCCAAGGACGGCGTGCTGCGGTTCATCGAGCTGATCGCCGCGCACAAGCTGAACGTGCTGCACCTCCACCTGACCGACGACCAGGGCTGGCGGATCCAGATCCGCGCTTACCCCCGGCTGACCGAGGTCGGCGGGTGGCGCACCGAGTCGCAGGTCGGCTCGTCCCGGTCGTCGCGGTACGACGGCGCGCCGCACGGCGGCTTCTACAGCCAGGACGACCTGCGCGAGATCGTGGCCTTCGCCCGCAGCCGGGGCGTGACGGTGATCCCGGAGATCGACCTGCCCGGGCACTCCCAGGCGGCGATGGTGGCCTACCCGGAGCTGGCGGCCCTGCGGGAGCAGGCGGCGACCTGGCAGGTGTGGACCCGCTGGGGGCTGAACCCGCACGTGCTGAGCACCGCCGACCGGGTGCTGGACTTCTACCGGACGGTGCTGGACGAGGTACTGGACATCTTCGACTCGCCGCTGATCTGCCTGGGCGGCGACGAGGTGCCGGTGGACGAGTGGGCGGCCGACCCCGCCAGCGTGCGCCGCGCCGAGGAACTGGGGATGTCCGGTCTGGAGGAGCTGCTGCCCTGGTTCATCGGGCAGCTGGCCGATCACCTGCGCAGCCGTGGTCGCCGGGCCACCGCCTGGGACGAGGTGGGCGGCTCCCGGCTGCCGACCGACGTGGCGATCAACTCCTGGCGCGGCTACCGGGGTGGCATCGACGCCCTACGTGACGGCCACGACGTGGTGGTCTGCCCCGAGCACGAGGTCTACCTGGACCACCGCGCCGCACCCGGCCTGGACGAACCGGCACCGGTCGGCACGGTGCACACCCTCGCCGACGTGTACCGCTTCGAGCCGATGATCGATCAGGTCGCGGAGGCGGCGGCCGAACCGGGTGCCGGGACGGTCCTGGGCGCTCAGGCCCAGCTGTGGAGCGAGCAGCTCGACTCCCCGCGCCGGGTGGACTACGCCGCCTTCCCCCGCCTCGCCGCCTTCGCGGAGGTGGTGTGGTCACCGCGCGAGGCACGGGACTGGCCGGACTTCGATCGACGGCTGCGGACCGCGCACCTCGCCCGCCTGGACGCCGCCGGGGTGGAGTACCGCCCGCTGGACGGACCGCACCCCTGGCAGCGACGGCCCGGGGTGCCCGGCTGGCCGCTGCGCTTCGACGAGCTGGGCCGGCTGGTGCACACCCCGGACGGGGCCGCCTAGAACAGGGTGTGCAGCAGCTCGACCACCCGCTGCCGGTCGTCGATCACCGGCACCACCCGCCACTTGTCGAAGCTGGTGCACGGGTGGGACAGACCGAGTTCGACCACGTCGCCGACCGCCAGCTCGGTCGCGTCGGCGGCAGCCTCCAGGTAGGCGTGCTGATCGTTGGTCCGGGTGAGCGTCCAGCCGTGGCTGTCCCAGGCAGCCCCGTCCCGGTGCACGCGGAGCGGGAGCGGCAGCCCCTCGTCGTAGGGCAGATCGCGCTTCCCGGCGCCGAGGATCGCCAGCCCCGGCTCCGGCCGGGAGGTGACCTGCGCCCACACCCGCAGCGCCGGTCGCAGGTCCCCCGCGATCCGGGTGAAGGGGGTGCGCTCGGCGTAGATGCCGTGGTCGTGGGTGACCGTCGACCCGCTGCGCAGCAGGACGGTGGCGTCCGGCATCCCGCCCAGCACCTCGGCGACCAGGTCGAACCAGGCCGAACCACCGGCCGAGACGATCGCCTCGCCGCCGATCAGCTCGCCGACTGCCGTCCCCGCCGCCCGCAGCAGCCGCAGGAAGTCCCGTACCCGCTGCGCGTCGGGCAGCCCGCCCTCGTAGGCGGTCACCCCGGCCAGCCGCAGGCCCGGGGTGTCCTGCACCCGGCGGGCCAGGTCGAGCAGCGACGGCAGGTCGCGTGCGCCGGTCCGTCCGGCCGGGTGCCCCAGCTCGATCAGCACCTCCACCGGCCGCACCGGGTCGGCCACCGCCGCGAGCGCCGCGATCCCGGCATCGGAGTCGACCTGCAGCAGGATCTCGGCGTCGACGGTGGCGATCCAGCGCAGCGCGCTCGGGTCGAGCACCTGGTTCGCGATCAGGATCCGCCGCACCCCGGCGGCATGGGCGGCCAGTGCCTGGTTCGCGCTGGCCAGGGTGATCCCCCAGGCACCGGCGTCGAGCTGCCGCCGGAACAATGCCGGGGCCATCGACGTCTTGCCGTGCGGCGCCAGACGCAGCCCGTGCTCCGCGGCGAAGGCGGCCATCGTGGCGATGTTCTGGTCCACGGCGGCGGTGTCCACGGTGAGCACCGGCCAGCTCAACGACCCATCGAACAGGTGATGGTCCGCGGCGAGCCAGTCGTCGGTCGACACGGGTTCGGGCTGCCAGAAGCCCTTGGTCCAGGGGCCGATGGTGTGCATCCCCCGACCCTAGGCACGCGGACCCGATCGGGCACCGGGTCCGCGTGCAGGGCACTCACTCGCCGGGGTACCGCAGCCCGATCTGCTCGCGGATGCTGTCCATCGTGGTCATCACCTCGAGGGTGTTCGCCCAGGTGATGCGCTCGCTCTCGGTGGCACCCTCGCTGATCCGCCGGGCCACCTCGGCCGCCTCGAACTGCAGGCCGTGCGGGGTGGGACGCTCGAAGGTCCACACCCGGCCGTCGTTGCGGCGCACGGTGAAGCCGCTCGGCGCGTAGAACGGCCCCTCGACGGTGATCGCACCGTCGGTGCCGGTGATCGCCGCCGTGGTCGGGGTGCGGGCCCAGAGCGTGGTGGACAGCGTGGCCTGGGTGCGCTCGCCGTAGTCCAGGACGATGCCGATCTGGCCGTCCACCCCGGTCTCGGTCAGCTGGCCCACGGCGTGCACCGACCGCGGGACGCCCAGCAGGTCGTGGGCGAAGCTGACCGGGTACACCCCCAGGTCGAGCAGCGCGCCACCGGCCAGCTCTGGCGCGTACAGCCGGCTGGTCGGGTCCAGCGGGAACGCCTGACCGTGGTCGGCCAGCAGCGACACGACCTCGCCGATCTCACCGGAGTCGATCACCTGGTGCAGCGCCTGCACGTGCGGCAGGAACCGGGTCCACATCGCCTCCATCACGAACACCCCGGCGGCCCGGGCTGCGTCCAGCACCTCGCGGGCCTCGGCGGCGTTCCGGGTGAAGGCCTTCTCCACCAGCACGTGCTTGCCCGCGGCGATCGCCAGCAGGGCGTGCTCGCGGTGCTCGGAGTGCGGGGTGGCGACGTAGACCACGTCCACCTGCGGGTCGTTGACCAGCGCGTCGTAGCTGCCGTGCACGGTCTCGACCCCGTGCTGGGCTGCCCAACGGGCTGCCTTGTCCCGGTTGCGGGAACCGACGGCCACGGCTCTCGACTCGGTCTCGGCGTGCAGGGCGTCGGTGAAGTGTCCGGCGATGTTCCCCGCGCCGAGGATCCCCCAGCGGAGGGCGGGCGCGGTGCGCGGCTCTGCGATCAGCGTCATGCCACCGACCCTAGTCCCAGCGGCGGGCACCGATCCTTCCTAGGGTGGGGATGTCGGCGCGGACCATGCCGGGCCCGCCGTCGGCGCGATCCGAGGAGGCAGCATGTCCAGCATCCGCACCGTCATCTCCCCCGGCCGGTACGCCCAGGGCCGGGGCGCCCTGTCCCGGCTCGGCGAGCTGACCAAGCCGATCGGTGGCACCCCGCTGGTGGTGGCCGACGACGTGGTCTGGGGCTTCGTCGGCGAGCAGGTGACCGCGTCCTTCGCCGAGGCGGGGCTGCCGCTGACCCGGGACGGCTTCGGGGTGTACGCCACCGCCAAGGCCGTCGACGCCATCGCCGCGCGGATCGGTGAGGTGGGCGCGGACGTGGTGGTCGGGGTCGGCGGCGGCTCGGTGATCGACGCGGTGAAGGCCGCCGGGCACCTGGCGGGCGTCCGGTGGGTGTCGGTCCCGACCGTGGCCTCCACCGACGCACCCTGCTCGGCGCTGTCGGTGATCTACTCCGAGGAGGGCGCCTTCGAGGAGTACCGGTTCTTCCCGCACAACCCGGACCTGGTGCTGGTGGACAGCCAGCTGGTCGCCAACGCGCCGGTGAAGTTCCTGATCGCCGGGGTCGGCGACGCGCTGGCGACCTGGATCGAGGCCCGCGCGGTGGCGAAGACCGATGCCACCACGATGGCCGGAGGGCTGCCGACGATGACCGGCACCGCCCTGGCCCGGCTGTCCTGGGACGCGCTCTGGGAGAACGCGCTGCCCGCGATCGACGCGGTGCGCGACCACCTGGTGACCCCGGCGGTGGAGAAGGTGATCGAGGCGAACACCCTGCTGTCCGGCCTGGGCTTCGAGTCCGGTGGGCTGGCGGCCGCGCACGCGATCCACAACGGGCTGACCGCCGCGCCGCAGACCCACGGGCTGACCCACGGGCAGAAGGTGAACATCGGCTCGGTGACCCAGTTGGTGCTGGAGGGGGCACCCACCCAGGAGGTGCGGGACTTCATCGAGTTCACCACCCGGGTCGGGCTGCCGAACACCCTGACCGAGATCGGGCTGACCACCGACGACGTCGACGACCTGACCCGGGTCGCCGAGGCGGCGACGGTCGAGGGCGAGACGATCCACGCGATGCCGTTCACGGTGCGGGTACCGGAGCTGGTGGACGCGCTGCGCTCCATCGAGGGCCTGAGCCGCCGGGTCCGCGCCGAGGCCGGGCTGCCGGAGCCGGTGCCGCACCGCGGGCACTGAGCGACGAGCCGGGTCACGGGCCTACGGTGGGTCGGGTGAGCAGCGACCTCGTCCGACCCGCCGACGCCCTCTGGTGGCAGGTGTACCCGCTCGGCTTCACCGGTGCGACCGCCGAGCCCGCCCACCGACTGCCCCGGATCACCGCCTGGCTGGACTATCTGGTCGAGACCGGGTGGAACGGGCTGGCGCTCGGCCCGGTCTTCGCCGCCAGCACTCACGGCTACGACACCGTCGACCACCTGCGGATCGACCCGCGCCTGGGTGATCGCGCCGACCTCGACGCCCTGATCGCCGCCGCCCACCAGCGCGGCGTCCGGGTGCTGCTGGACGGGGTGTTCAACCATGTCGGCGCCGAGCACCCGGTGTTCCAGGCCGTGCTGGCGGGCGGACCCGAGCACCCGGACAACGAGCTGTTCCGGATCGACTGGTCCGCCGACGACCCGACCTGGGACTGCTTCGAGGGCCACCGCCAGCTGGTCACCCTGAATCACGACTCGCCCCGGGTGGTCGACTGGATCGCCGACGTGATGCTGCACTGGCTGGACGCCGGGATCGACGGCTGGCGGTTGGACGCCGCGTACGCGGTGCCGACGACCTTCTGGGCACAGGTGGTGCGACGGGTCAGGGACCGGCACCCGGACGCCTACCTGCTCGGCGAGGTGATCCATGGCGACTACGCCGGGTTCGTCGCGGAGTCCGGCATCGACAGCGTGACCCAGTACGAGCTGTGGAAGGCGATCTGGAGCTCGATCGTCGACCACAACTGGCACGAGCTGGTCTGGACCCTGGGGCGGCACGACGAGTTCGTGCGGCACTTCCGTCCGTGGACCTTCATCGGCAACCACGACGTGACCCGGATCGTCACCCAGGTCGGTGACCCCCGGATCGCCGGGCACGCCCTGGTCCTGCTCAGCACCCTGGCCGGGACCCCTGCGGTGTACTACGGGGACGAGCAGGCGCTGACCGGGGTCAAGGAGGAGCGGATCGGCGGCGACGACGCGATCCGGCCGGAGTACCCCGCCTCCCCGGCCGACCTGCCCGACCACGGCCTGGCCCCGGGCGGCACCGCCCTGCGCCGCCTGCACCAGGCGCTGCTCGGGCTGCGGCACCGGCACCCGTGGCTGGCCTCCGCCCGGACCGAGGTGCTGACCGTCACCGGCGATCTGCTGGTGTACCGGCAGGTGGCGCAGGGGCACACCGGTCCCGGACCGGAGCCGCGCCTGGTCGTCGCGCTCAACCTGGCGGCGGAGCCGGTCGCGGACGTGCCGCTCGGGGACGACGACGCCGAGGTCCTCGTGGTGTCGGCGGCCGACGACGGCGTCGGGCAGGGCGACCCGGCGGCGGTGCCGCTCGCGGGGTCGGTGGCCGGGGTGCGGGCGATGGTCCCGGCCCGTGGCTGGCTGATCGCCGCGCCGCGCTGACCGGTCCACTGACGCGACGAACGCCCCGACCCGCGGGTCGGGGCGTTCGGTGATGCGCTACTTCTTGCTGGTCGCCTTCGCCCGGCTGGTGGTCTTGCGGGCGGCCGGCTTCTTCTTCGGCGCCTGCGCGCGCTTGTCGGCCAGCAGCTCGATCGCCTGCTCCCGGGTGATCGTCTCCGGAGTGACGTCCCGGGGCAGGGTCCGGTTGGTGGTGCCGTCGGTGACGTACGCGCCGAACCGGCCCTCCTTGACCACGATCGGCTTCTCCGAGGTCGGGTCGTCGCCCAGCTCACGCAGCGGCGGCGCGGCGGTCGCACCCCGGCCACGCTTCGGCTGGGCGTAGATCGCCAGCGCCTCCTCCAGCGTGGTGGTGAAGATCGCCTCCTCCGACGGCAGCGTGCGCGAGTCGGTGCCCCGCTTCAGGTACGGCCCGTAGCGACCGTTCTGCGCGGTGATCTCGGTGCCGGTCTCCGGGTCCGTGCCCACCACCCGCGGGAGGCTGAGCAGCTTGAGCGCGTCCTCCAGGGTGACGGTGTTCAAGGACATCGACTTCAGCAGCGAACCGGTGCGCGGCTTGGGCTGGGCGGCCAGGGCCTTCTTCTTCGCGGCGGCCGACAGCCCGGGATCCAGCTCCGGCTCCGGCAGCAGCTCGGTCACGTACGGCCCGTAGCGACCGTTCTTGGCGACGATGGTGGTGCCGGTGGACGGGTCGGTGCCGAGCACCAGGTCACCCTCCGGCTCGGCCTCCAGCAGCTCACGTGCCTTCGCCGCGGTCAGCTCGTCCGGGGCCATGTCGTCCGGCACCGAGGCGCGGCGCGGGTTGCCGTCCGGCCCGGGCTCGCCCTGACTGTCCTCGATGTACGGCCCGTAGCGACCGACCCGCAGGGTCAGCCCGTCGCCGAGGTCGATGGAGTTCACCTCGCGGGCGTCGATCTCCCCCAGGTTCGCGACCAGCTCGCGCAAGCCCTCACCATCCGGACCGTCCGCGGCCGTGGAGCCGAAGTAGAACCGGGTCAACCAGTCCACCCGGTCCTCGGTGCCCGCCGCGATGGCGTCCAGGTCCTGCTCCATCCCGGCGGTGAAGTCGTAGTCGACCAGCCGGTCGAAGTTCTCCTCCAGCAACCGGGTGACCGCGAAGGCCAGCCAGGTCGGCACCAGGGCCTGGCCCCGGTTGGTCACGTAGCCGCGGTCCTGGATCACGGAGATGGTGGCGGCGTAGGTCGACGGGCGGCCGATGCCCCGCTCCTCCAGCGCCTTGACCAGGCTGGCCTCGGTGTAGCGCGGCGGCGGGGAGGTCCGGTGTCCGTCGGCGGTCAGGTCGGCGGCGGTCAGCGGGTCGCCCTCGGACATCCGGGGCAGGCGGGTCTCCTCCTTGCCGGCGGACTCCTTGCCCTCGTAGCGCTCGACGTCCCGGCCCTCCTCATAGGCGGCCAGGAAGCCGCGGAAGGTGATGACGGTGCCGGAGGCGGAGAACTGCGCGGCGGTGGCCTCGCCGGTGCCGGGTGCGGGCACGGTCGCCGACAGCCGGACGGTGGTGGTCTGCACCTTGGCGTCGGCCATCTGCGAGGCGACGGTGCGCTTCCAGATCAGCTCGTACAGTCGGAACTGGTCGCCGGACAGCTCGCGGGCCACCTGCGCCGGGGTGCGGAAGTTGTCACCGGCGGGCCGGATCGCCTCGTGCGCCTCCTGGGCGCCCTTGGACTTCGCGGCGTACACCCGGGGCTTGTCGGCCACGTGGTCGGCGCCGTACAGCTCGGCGGCCTGCCGCCGGGCCGCGTCGATCGCCTGGGTGCTCAGCACCGGCGAGTCGGTACGCATGTAGGTGATGTAGCCGTTCTCGTACAGGCTCTGCGCGGTGCGCATCGTCTGCCGGGAGGCCATCCGCAGCTTGCGGGACGCCTCCTGCTGCAACGTCGAGGTGGTGAACGGCGCGGCCGGCCGCCGGGTGCTCGGCTTGGACTCCAGCGCGCTGACCGCGAAGTCCGCGGAGTCGAGGGCGGAGACCCAGCCGGTCGCCGCCGCCTCGTCCAGGTGCACCACGGCACCCGCGGACGCCTTCAGCATGCCGTCGTCGCCGAAGTCACGGCCGGTGGCGACCCGCTGGTCGCCGATCCGGGTCAGGCGGGCCTCGAAGGACGGCTCGTCGGCGGACTCGACCGAGAAGGTGCCGGTCAGATCCCAGTAGTCGGCGGCGGTGAACGCCATCCGCTCCCGCTCGCGCTCCACCACCAGACGGGTGGCCACCGATTGCACGCGACCGGCGGACAACCCCTGGCGGACCTTGCGCCACAGCACCGGGCTGACCTCGTAGCCGTACAGCCGGTCCAGGATGCGCCGGGTCTCCTGGGCGTCGACCAGTCGCTCGTCCAGCTCGCGGGTGTTCTCCAGCGCGCGGGTGATCGCCTCGCGGGTGATCTCGTGGAAGACCATCCGCTTCACCGGCACCTTGGGCTTGAGCTCCTGCAGCAGGTGCCAGGCGATGGCCTCGCCCTCGCGGTCCTCATCGGTGGCGAGGTAGAGCTCGTCGGAGTCCTTGAGCTTGCGCTTGAGCTCGGCGACCTTCTTCTTCTTGTCCGCGTCGACCACGTAGAACGGTTCGAAGCCGTTGTCCACGTCGACGGCGAACTTGCCGAACGGGCCCTTCTTCATCTCCGCGGGGAGTTCGGAGGGCTGCGGCAGGTCACGGATGTGCCCGACACTCGCCTCGACGTCGTAGTCGTCGCCGAGGTACCCGGCGATCGTGCGCGCCTTGGCGGGCGACTCCACGATGACCAGCTTGCGACCTGCGGACATGAACTTCCTGCTTCCCTGCTGTGACGACCAGAACGACGGGCTGTGGTGACGGGGACGGCCGAGCGGACTCGGGCGACGGGGGCACTCTACGACGGACCGTCCCGCAACCCGGACGCCACCGCTGAGCGGCGGACGGCGGTGAGGACGGCGAAGGCGAGGGCGGTCACCGCCACGATGCCCAGCGCCCCACCACCGTAGGCAGTCAACAGCGAGGTGCGGTCGGCGAGCGGGTCGGCCGAGTTCCAGGTGCTGATCAGCCCCAGTCCTCCGGCGACCCCGGCTGCCAGCGCGACCAGCAGCAACAGGACGATCGCGACCCGATCAGCTGTCCGGCCGACCGGTCGACGGGTGACCGTCGGGACCGCGGCGGTCGGCGTGCCGCGCTGATCCCGTGACCCCACCGCCGGCACCAGGCAGGCCAGCGCACCCCAGGCGAGCACCACCAGCACCGCGGCGATCACGTCGGAGGGCCGGTGCCACTGGCCGACCAGGGTGGAGATCCCGGTCGCCCCGGCGTACCCGGCACCGAGCACCGCGACCCAGGCCCGGGCCCGCGGCGGGACGACCAGCAGCACCGCCACAGCCACCGAGGCGGCGGCGGTGGTGTGCCCGCTGGGCAGGGTGTTGAAGTCCGGACCGTGACCCCAGTCGGGCCGGTCCCAGACCATCTTCTTCAGGAACTGGGTGCTCAGGTTCGCACCGCCCAGCACCAGGGTGGCAGCGATGGCCAGCGACCAGCGGCGGCGGATCAGGGCGATCGCCCCGCAGAACAGCACGGCACCGACGATGAACCCGACCGAAACCACGTCCAGCACCGGCTCGGCGACCTGCCACAGCCGACCCTGGCCGATGTGCGCACCTTCCAGCGATGCCTGATCCACCGCCTGGCCGTGCTCGGTGGCCACGAACAGCCGCCAGCAGCCGATCACCCCGAGCGCCGCCACCAATGTCACCAGCACGGTCCAGGCCACCGCGGTGGACCGGGACGCACCGAAGGTCCGCACGGGGGCGGGCGGCGGTGTCTGGACGGAGGTCATGGCGATCACGGTAGGCGACGACGCGGACTCCCAGCGCGCCGCAGGGTCGTGCACACCGAACGTGCACGACCCTGACAGCGCTCGTCCGTGGATCGGCTCAGCTGCCGTAGCGCGCGGAGTCCCACGCCCCCAGCAGGTACTGGATGCCCAGCGCCCGGTCGTACAGCCCGTAACCGGGCCGCGGCTTGTTGGTGGTGTTCTCATCCCACAGGTGCCGGCCGTGGTCCGGCCGGATGTACCCGGTGTACCCGGCCTCGGCGTAGGCCCGCATGATCCCGACCGTGTCCACCGACCCCTCGCAGGCCCGGTGAGCGACCTCGGTGAAGTCGCCGCCGCCGAGGTGCTTGATGTTCCGGACGTGGGAGAAGTGGATCCGGTCCATGAAGGTGCGCACGGCGTCGACCGCGTCCGCGCCCGGGTTGGAGGAGAAGCTGCCCAGGCAGAGGGTCAGGCCGTGGTGCGGGCTGTCGTGCAGGGAGAGCACCCGCTCCAGATCCGCCTTGGTGGACACCACCCGGGGCCAGCCGAACAGGTCGAAGGCCGGGTCGTCCGGGTGCACGCCCATCTTCACGTCGTACTGCTCGCAGGTCGGCATGATCGCGTCCAGGAAGTACCGGTAGCGCTCGTACATGTCGTCCCGGGTGACGCCGACATAGGCGTCGGCCAGCTCGGTGAAGGACGCCAGCCGCTCCGGCTCCCAACCGGGCAGGGTCAGCCCGCCGGAGTTGGCCTGCATGTCGGCGATCAGCTTCTCCGGCGTGAGCTGGTCGACCACCGCCTGCTCGTAGAACAGGGCGGTGGACCCGTCGGGCAGCGGGTGCCACAGGTCGGTGCGCAGCCAGTCGAAGACCGGCATGAAGTTGTAGCAGACCACCTTCACCCCGGCCCGGCCCAGCCGTTCCAGCGTGACGATGTAGTTCTCGATCGCCTGGTCCCGGCTCATCCCGAGCACCGTGCGCCCGAGCTTGATCGACTCGTGCACGTTCACCGACTCGACCACGTCGCCGTCGAAGGTCTTCGTGATGCCGCGCGCGCGGTGCTGCTCGTTCAGCTCGGTGATGGTGGCGAGCTCGGCGGCGATCTCGGCCTCGGACCATGCCTCGCCCGCCTGCTTGTGGTGCAGCGACCAGACGATGGTCTCGACGCCGGGGATCTGCCGGATGTCGTCCAGGGCGACGGTGTCGTTGCCCTCGCCGTACCAGCGGAATCCGATCTTCATGGGGTGCCTCTCGGTGGGGGTCGGTGGATCAGATGACGTCGTCGCCGACGGCGGTCAGCGCGCGGACCTGTGCGACCACGGCGGCCACCAGGCCGGGGTCGGTCCCCGCGCCGTCGGGCAGCAGGCCGGGCAGCGCGATCAGGGTCGCGGCCAGGTCCTCCGGTGCCGCGGTGGATGACGACACAGCGGCGCGCACGGTCGCGGTGAGGGTCTCGGCACCGGCCGGGTCGCCCAGGTCGATCCCGTCCCGCACCGCCCGGCGCACGAACTCGCTCCAGGCCGCCAGCCCGAAGGCCACGCCCCGCGGCACCCGGCCGGCGGCCAGGGAGTCGGCGACCACCCGGCCCCACCGGATCGGCAGCTTCTGACTGCCGTCGGTGGAGACCTGGGTCGTGGTGTGGCCGGTGGCCGGGTTGGCGAACCGGCGCAGCAGGCCCTCGCCGTACTCCGCCAGGTCGGCACCCTCCGGCACCGTCAGCGTCGGCAGCGCGTCGCGCATCATGTACTCCCGCGCCGCCGTGGCGATCCGCGGGTCGCCCACCGCGTCGGCCATCGTCGTGTGCCCGAGCAGGCGTGCGGCGTAGGCGATCAGCGAGTGCGTGCCGTTCAGCATGAACAGCTTGGCGTTCTCCCAGGCGGTGACGTCGGTGGTGAACTCGGCACCGGCCAGCTCCCAGGCGGGACGCCCGGCGGCGAACCGGTCCTCGATCACCCACTGGCTGAACGGCTCGGCCAGGATGCCCGCCTCGTCCCGGGCACCGAGCACCGCGGCTATCTCGGCCCGAGTGGCGTCGGTGGCGGCCGGGGTGATCCGGTCCACCATCGAGGACGGCCAGGTGGTGCTGTCCGCCAGCCAGGACCGGAAGGCGTCGGTGTCGGTGTCGGCCGCCGCGATGAACTCGTCCACCACCGACCACAGCACCCGGCCGTTGTGCGGGATGTTGTCGCAGGACAGCACCGTGACCGGCGAGCCCCCGGCGTGGAACCGGGCGAGCAGGCCACGCACCAGCAGGCCGATCGCGGAGACGGCGGCGACCGGGTCGGCCTCGCCGCGCAGTGCGGCGGTGAAGGCGGTGACGTCCGCCGCGACCTGCGGGAGGTCCAGGTGCCCGTCGGCGGTGCGGGTGTAACCCTTCTCGGTCACGGTCAGCGTGATCAGCCGGGTGCTGTCGGCGGCCATCGCGGCCAGCAGCCGCGGTGTCTCGTCGCCGGGGTAGGCGACGTCGACCACCGAGCCGATCACCCGAGCGGTGCGGACCACGGTGCCGTCGTCGTCGACCCCGCTGGTGAGGACGGTGTAGCGGCCGTCCTGCTCGCGCAGCGCCGGGACCAGCACCGGGGTGCGTTCCACGTCGCCGAGGATGCCCCAGCTCCGGTCGCCGCCGAGCGCCATCGCGTCCTCGGTGTAGACCGCCTGGTGCGCCCGGTGGAACGCACCCCAGCCCAGGTGCACGATGCCGACCGACTCGGGCAGCACCCGGGGTCCGGTCACGCCGTCGGGCAGTGGAGTGGTGGCACCCAGTCGGGGCAGGTCGTGCGACACGGGGATCTCCTCAGGATCGGGGGTAGCGGGACAGCAGGGAGGGTTCGGGGGCGGTGGAGGCGCGGACGGTGAGCTCGGCGGGCACCGGCACCGGGTCGGGCCCGTCGACGACGCCGGACAACAGCGCGACCAGGGCGTCGGCGGCGGCCCGGCCGAGTTCGCGGGGGCGGGTCCGCACGCTGGTGAGCGCCGGTTCGACCACCCGGGCCAGCGGGGTGTCGTCGAAGCCGACCACCGACAGCGCGTTCGGCACCTCGATGCCCAGTTCCCGGGCGCGGCGCATCAGCCCGGCGGCCATGGCGTCGTTGAACGCGATCACCGCGGTGGCACCGGAGGCGAGCACCAGACCGCCGGCGGCGATCCCGCCGTCCACGTCCGGACTGAAACCGCCCAGCTCGATCAGCTCCATCTCGGGCCATCGGCTGCGCGCGTCCGCGAGCGCCTGGCGGCGGTGCCGGTCGGACCAGGATCGACCCGGCCCGCCCGCGTAGCCGATCCGGCGGTGGCCGAGCGCGTGCAGGTGGTCGAGCGCGAGCTCGATCCCGCCCTCGGCGTCCGATGCCAGGCAGGTGGCACCGGCGAGCTCGTTGTTCACGACCACCACGGGGACCGACGTCGGGACGACGACCTCCTCGGCGGGGGCGCGCGGGGAACAGAGCACGATGCCGTCGGCCTGGGCGATCACCGCTCGGGTGCGTTCGCTCTCCATCGACGGGTCCTCGTCGGCGTCCACCACGAAGACGGTCAGGTCGTGATCGCGTGCCCGGTCGGCGACGCCCTTGGTCAGCGCGGCGAAGTACGGGTTGGCGATGTCCGGCACCACCAGGCCGATGGTCCGGGTCCGCCCGGCTCGCAGGGCGCTGGCGGCTCGGTTCGGCACGTAGCCGAGGGCGCGGACGGCGGAGAGCACCCGGTCACGGGTCGGCGCGGCGACCTTCTCCGGCCTGGTCAGCGCGCGGGAGACGGTCCCGGGCGAGACGCCCGCCGCGGCGGCGACCTGGTGGATGGTGACGGCCACGGTGCTCCCCTCCTGATGCTGACGTTTGCACAACTATGGCGAACCCAGCGCCTTTGCGATGGGACCTACGTCACATCGGGACGCCATTCTGTGCGCTTTCATCGTCGTGTCCGACAACGAACGTCGGGAATGGGACGAATGCAATCGTTTGCATTCGCTGGATGAGGAGCGGACCTGACGATGACCTGGACCCTGCACCCGGACCGTGCGCTTCCCGCCGACCCGACCACCCGGCCGATCGCCCGGGAGATCTACCAGGCGGTCGCCGGCCTGCCCGTGGTCTCCATGCACGGTCACGTCCCGGTGGAGTGGTTCGCCCAGGACACCGCGTTCTCCGACCCCGCCGATCTGCTCGTGGTGCCCGACCACTACCTGATCCGGATGCTGGTCTCCCAAGGCGCGACGCTCCCCGAGCTGGGGATCCCCGCCCTGGACGGCAGCGCCCCCGCCGAGACCGACCCGCGGCAGATCTGGCGGCGGTTCTGCGCCGGCTGGCGGCACTTCCGCGGCACCCCGACCCGGTTCTGGATCGAGACCGAGCTGGTGGAGATCTTCGGGGTCACCGAACGCCCGGGTCCGGACACCGCCGACGCGATCTACGACCGGATCGCCGCGGTGATGGCCGAGGAGTCGTTCCGCCCGCGCGCCCTGCTCGACCGGTTCCGGATCGAGACCATCGCCACCACCGACCCGGCCTGGGCCACCCTGGACGACCACGCCACCCTGCGCGAACAGGGGTGGGGCGACCGGATCCGGCCCACCTGGCGACCGGACCCGGTGCTCGCCGTCGACTCGCCCACCTTCGCCGCCGACGTCCAGAGACTCGGCCAGGCCGCCGGGATCGACCCGACCTCCTACGCCGCCTACCTCGACGCCCTGCGCGCCCAGCGCGAACGGTTCAAGCGGGCCGGTGCGCTGGCCACCGACCACGGCCCCTTCCTGGCCGACACCACCCCGATGGACGCCGCCGACGCCGCCGCACTCTGGGACCGGGCGATGCGCGGGGCGAGCGTCAGCACCGCCGAGCGCGACGCCTTCACCGCCCACATGCTCTTCCAGCTCGCCACGATGGCCGCCGACGACCACCTGGTGATGCAGCTGCATCCCGGGGTGTGCCGGGGGCACGCGAGCGCCCAGACCGCGCGGTTCGGCGCCGACCGGGGCTACGACATCCCGGTCGCGGTGGAGTTCACCGAAGCGCTGCGCCCGGTGCTGGACGCCTTCGGTCACCACCCGGGCTTCCGGATGATCGCCTTCACCATCGACGAGGACACCTTCTCGCGGGAGCTCGCTCCGCTGGCCGGTGCCTACCCGTCGCTGCGGGTCGGCGCGCCATGGTGGTTCCTGGACGCCCCGGACGCGATGCGCCGGTTCCGGGAGGCGGTCACCGAGACCGCCGGCTTCGCCAACGTCAGCGGGTTCGTCGACGACACCCGCGCGTTCTGCTCCATCCCGGCCCGACACGACCTGGCCCGCCGGGTGGACGCGGGCTATCTGGCCCGCCTGGTGGCCGAACACCGCCTCGACCTGGACGAGGCCATCGACACGGCGACCGACCTGGCGTACCGGCTGCCGGTCCAGGCCTACGCCGCGCAGTGATCACGACCAGCCGTTCGACGACCCCCTGATCAGCAAAGGTGCACGATGACGACGTCTGACGACCTCACCACCCGGCGGGTATACACGCCGAAACCGATCACCCTGGCCCGCGCCGTCGGCTTCGGTGTGCTCGACCTGATGGGCGGTGGCTGGAACACCATCATCAGCGGGCTGATGCTGTACTTCTTCACCACCTACGGCAACGTCACGGCGGTGGAGGCGGGCACGATCCTGTTCATCGCCCGGATCGTCGACGCGGTGGCCTCCCTGTTGATCGGCCCGTTGACCGACAACTTCTACCGCACCCGGCTCGGCCGCCGGTTCGGACGGCGGCACTTCTTCCTGCTGGCCGGCATTCCGGCGCTGCTGGTGGTCTTCCCGCTGCTGTGGATCTCCCACCAGGGCTTCTGGTACTACCTCGGGGTCTACCTGCTGGTCGAGATCGTGATGGCCGTCATCCTGATCCCCTGGGAGACGCTGCCGACCGAGATGTCCGACGACTACACCGCGCGCACCAAGCTCAGCTCGGCGCGGATGTTCCTGTCCGCCCTGGGCACCTTCCTGGTGTTCTTCATCCCGGCCCGGATCAAGGCGACCGACAACCCGGACGCGTACCTGATCACCGGTCTGATCTTCTCGGTGCTGTTCGCCGCCGCCGTCGCCATCACCTACTTCACCACCTGGGAACGGCCGCTGACCCGCGAGTTCGTCGCCGAGCTGGACGCCAAGCCCCGCCTGACCCCGATGGCCGCGCTGCGGCAGAACCTCGCGGACTTCGGCTCGACCTTCCGCAACTCCAGCTTCCGCAAGCACCTGGCGGTGTACCTGCTGTCCTTCACCGGCAAGGACGTGTTCGCGTCCGCGCTGACGTTCTTCGTGGTCTACGCGCTGAACGGCACCGAGTCCTTCGGGCTGACCCTGCAGGCGCTGTCCATCGTCGGCCTGCCGGTCACCGTCGCCGCCGGGTTCCTGATGGTGCGCAAGGGGCCGCGCTTCCTGTGGGCGACCTCGTTCAGCATCATCATCGCCTGCCTGCTGTCGATCGGGGCGATCTACCTGATCCAGCCGACGTCGGTCATCACCCTGATGGTGATCGTCGGCGTCTGCTACCAGGCGGGCCGCTCGATCCTGGAGTTCACGCCGTGGAACGTGTTCCCGTTCATCCCGGACGTGGACCGGATCATGACCCGCGAGGACCGCTCCGGCATCTACGCCGCGGTGATGACCTTCGGCCGCAAGTCCACCGGCGCGGTCTCCACCCTGCTGGTGTCCTGGCTGCTCGACCTCGGCGGCTTCCTCAAGCCCGGCTCGGCCGGTGGCGTCCAGCTCGACCTGGCCTGCACCGACTCCTGCCCGCTGGTGCAGAGCTCCGGCGCCCAGCACGCGATCGCCGCCGTCACCGTCCTGCTGCCGATGGCGCTGATCGTCGCCGCCTTCATCTGCTCGCGGTTCGTGTACCTCAACTCCGGCACCCACGCGGTGCTGCGCGCCGAGATCGACCGCCTGCAGTCGGGTGGCGCGAAGGCGGATGTCGACCCGGAGACCCGCACCGTGGTGCAGCAGCTCACCGGCCAGGACTACGACTCCCTGTGGCCGGAGACGGCGGTCCACGTCTGAGTCGGCACGCCACGACGCCCCTCGTCCTCGGTGGGCGGGGGGCGTCGTCGTGTCGCATCCTGGAGCTGTCGGCCACGACGTGGTGGCCACCGGCGACCAGGGGTGCGGACATGGCCGATCTCAGCAATCCGTTCAGCGGTTACTCGGTGGACGACATCGACGCCGCCCAGCGGTTCTACGGCGACGTGCTCGGCCTGGAGACGAGGCCGGTGAACGGCCTGCTCTGGCTGCGCCTGGGCACCGGCGCCGAGGTGCTGCTCTACCCCAAGGGCCCCGCGCACCGGCCGGCCGAGTACACCGTGCTGAACTTCCGGGTCGCCGACGTGCCCGGCACGGTCGCCGAGCTGCGCGACCGGGGAGTGACCTTCGAGCACTACCGCGGCACGCCGACCGAGACCGACGAGGACGGGGTGTTCCGCGGCGGAGGTCCGCTGATCGCGTGGTTCACCGACCCGGCCGGGAACGTGCTGTCCATCGTCGCCGACGACTGACGATCTACAGCTTTCTCACAGCTTCGGGTCAGGACCGGTTCAGTCAGCCGGCGCACAGTGAACGCATGACCGCCTCCACACTCACCCGCGAAGCCCTCACCCGCCCGGACGGACAGCCGGTCCGCGCGCTGGTCGTCGACGACGAGGCCACCCTCGCCGAACTGCTGTCCACCGCCCTACGCTACGAGGGCTGGCAGGTGGAGCACGCCCTCACCGGCCAGAGCGCGATCAAGCAGGCGAAGTCCCTCGACCCGGACGTGATCCTGCTGGACGTCATGCTGCCGGATCTGTCCGGGCTGGACGTGCTCCGCCGGATCCGGACCACCCACCCCACGGTCCCGGTGCTGTTCCTCACCGCCAAGGACGCCGTCGAGGACCGGATCGCCGGGCTGACCGCCGGGGGCGACGACTACGTGACCAAGCCGTTCAGCCTGGAGGAGGTCGTGGCGCGGCTGCGCGCCCTGTTGCGCCGCACCGGAGCGGTGAACCAGCGGGACGAGGCGGTGCTGACCGTCGGCGACCTGGTGATGGACGAGGACTCGCACGAGGTGACCCGCGGCGGCGACGACATCCGGCTGACCGCCACCGAGTTCGAGCTGCTGCGCTACTTCATGCGGAACCCGAAGCGGGTGCTGTCCAAGGCACAGATCCTGGACCGGGTGTGGCAGTACGACTTCGGCGGGCAGGCGAACATCGTCGAGCTGTACGTCTCCTACCTGCGCCGCAAGATCGACAAGGGGCGCGCGCCGATGCTGCACACCCTCCGCGGCGTCGGGTACGTCCTCAAGCCCGCCGCGTGACCGAAGCCGGACGTTCCGCCCCGGGCCGCGGACGCCGCCGTTGGCCCCTGCGCCGTCGCCTGGTCGCGGTGGTCCTGGTGCTGCTGGCAGCGGTGGCGGCCGCGATGGGCGTGGTCTCCACCCTGGCCCTGCGGAGCACCCTGATCGGACAGATCGACCAGCGGTTGACCGCGGCCAGTCAGCGCGCGGAGCGAGCCCCCGAGCGCTTCGCGGACGGGGAGCCGGACGGCGACGCCACACCCACCGCGCCGCCCGGCACCGATGTGCCACCGGCCCTGGTCATGCCCGGGCAGGACGTCGGCACGGTGAACGTCTACCGGATGGACGGCTTGACCCTCTCCGGCTACCTCGACGACGACGGGGTGAGCCAGGAACTCACCGACGACCAACTCGACGCGCTGCTCGGCCTCACCCCCGACGGCACGACGGCCACCGTCGCGCTGCCGGGACTCGGCGACTACCGAGCGGTCTCCACCACCGGCGACCGGGGCGACCTCTCGATCACCGCCCTCCCGCTCGCCGACGTCACCGCGACCGTCGACACGTTCCTGGTGGTCGAGCTGGCCGTCGTCGTGGTCGCGCTGGGTGTCGGCGCCTGGCTCGCCACCGTCCTGGTCCGCCGCGAGCTGCGCCCCCTGGACCGGGTGGCGGCCACCGCGACCCGGGTGGCGCAGATCCCGCTGTCCCGCGGCGAGGTCGAACTCGCCGAGCGGGTCCCCGCCCAGGACACCGACCCCGGCACCGAGGTCGGGCAGGTCGGCGCCGCGCTCAACCAGCTGCTCGGCCACGTCGAGTCGGCGCTGACCGCCCGCCACGCATCGGAGACCCAGGTCCGCAGCTTCGTCGCCGACGCCTCGCACGAGCTGCGCACCCCGCTGGCATCGATCCGCGGCTACGCCGAACTGGTGCAGCGCCTGCCGGACGATCTGCCGGAGGACGCCCTGCGCGCGATGGGGCGGGTCGAGTCCGAGGCACGGCGGATGACCGCCCTGGTCGAGGACATGCTGCTGCTCGCCCGGTTGGACGCCGGACGCGACCTGGACCTGACCGAGGTCGACCTGGCCGGACTCGCGGTGGACGCGGTCGCCGATGCGCATGTCGCCGGTCCTGACCACGTCTGGACGTTGGACCTGGGCACCGAGGGCGCCGAGCCCCCGGCCCCGGTGCTCGGCGATGAGCACCGGCTGCGTCAGGTGCTGCTCAACCTGCTGTCCAACGCCCGGGTGCACACCCCACCCGGCACCGAGGTCGTGGTGTCGGTCCGGGACGAGGGCGACCAGGTGGTGCTCCGGGTCCGGGACGACGGGCCGGGCATCCCGGAACCGCTGCTGTCCCGGCTGTTCCTGCGCTTCGCCCGAGGCGACGCGTCACGCAACCGTGCCGCCGGATCAACCGGCCTGGGCCTGGCCATCGTGCACGCGGTGGTCACCGCACACGGCGGAACGATCGAAGCCGACGGCACACCGGGCGCGACCACCTTCACCGTCCACCTGCCCCACGCCTAACCCGCCCAGACCCCAACCGCCCGCCCAGACCCCATCCGTCCGCCCAGACTCGCGCCGAACTCGCACGCCCCCGCCGAGACGACAAGCGCCCGCCGAGACTACGGAAAACGTCGCAACGGGCGAGGCCAGGCGTCGATTTCCGTAGTCTCGACGCCGTGGCTCAGGCGGAGGCGGTGGTGAGCGTCGTGAGCTGCTCGGGGGTGAGGTCGAGGGTGGCACCGGCGATGAGGTCGGGCAGCTGCTGCACGGTGCGGGCGCTGGCGATCGGCGCCGCGATCCCGGGCTGGGCGCGCAGCCAGGCCAGCGCCACCGCGGTGACCGAGGCACCGGTGTCCGCCGCCACCGCGTCCAGCGCCGCGAGCACCCGGCGACCACGGTCGTCCAGGTAACGGGCCGCACCACCGGCGCGCTGGGAGTCCACGGTCTCGCCGTCGCGGTACTTGCCGGTCAGGAACCCGCTCGCCAACGACCAGTACGGCAGCACCGCCAGGTTCTCCGCGACCGCGAGGTCCTGCAACGCACCCTCGTACTCGTCCCGGTGCACCAGGTTGTAGTGCGGCTGCAGCGCGACGAACCGGGCGACACCCAGGTCATCCGCGATCGCCAGCGCCTGCGCGAGCCGGTCGGCGGTGAAGTTCGACGCCGCGACATACCGGGCCTTGCCCTGGGTGACGACCTCGCCCAGCGCGGCGACCGTCTCCTCCAGCGGGGTGTCCTGGTCGTCGATGTGCGCGTAGTACAGATCCACGTGGTCGGTGCCCAGGCGGCGCAGCGACCCGTCGATGGCCGTCTGCACCGCGGCGCGGGACGTCCCCGGCTGGGCGCTGGCCTGACCGACCTTGGTCGCGATCACGATGTCGTCGCGGTTGCCGCGTGCGGCCAGCCACGCCCCGATGATCGCCTCCGACTCACCGCCGGAGTTGCCCTCCACCCACTGGGAGTAGACGTCGGCGGTGTCGATGAAGCTGCCGCCGGCCGCCGCGAAGGCGTCCAGCACCGCGAACGACTGGTCCTGGTCAGCTGTCCAGCCGAAGACGTTGCCACCCAGGTTGAGCGGCAGGACGTCCAGGTCGGTGGTGCCGATGCGGGTCATGATCCTCCTCGACGCCGTGCGGGGCGGCGTCCATCGATCGTCAGCGCCCGGTCGGGTGATCGGGTACCACGGGGGCAACCCGGAAGGCGCCGGGACTCTTCCCGGCGCACACCATGGTCCGACGACGGGCGTCGGGGCGACATGTCGCCCGGGGACCCGCGAGGGGACGACCGGCGGCCAGACCGGGGAGCGCGATGCGGCGGTCGGACCGGCGAGGGCGATGCGGCGGTCAGACCGGGGCGGGCGGTGCGGCGGTCGGACCGGGGAGCGCGATGCGGCGATCAGACCGGGTAGGCGGCGTACGCGTTGGTCACGTCGTCCACCGGAGCCGTCAGGACGAACACGCCGGTGCCATTGCTCCACAGCGCCGCACCGTTGCCATCGCCCAGGTCCACGACGGTGACCGCACCCGTGTCCTGGCCGTCCACCGTGACCGGGCCGGAGCTCAGCACCTCGCCGGTCAGCGCACCCGCCATCGACTCCTGCTGCGCGCGGGCCTGGTCGGCGCTCGCCCACTGGCCGGAGTGCACGGTCATCTGGTCACCCGCCTCGTCGGCGTAAGAGTCCAGGTACGACTCCAGGGCCCCCACGGTCGACCACTCGGTGTCCTGCTGTGAACCGGTCAGCGCGTACTGCAGGACGGTGCCGGGCAGGTTCGCGGCGAAGGCGGAGGTCGCCGCGCGGTCGACCGGTGTCAGTGCACTGGTCGGCACCGGCGCCTGCACCACCTCCTGCTGCTGCGCGGCGGGCTCGTCCCGGTTCAGCAGGAACCACGCCGCCACCCCGGCACCGGCCAGCACCACGACGCCGACGACGATCAGGGTGATCCACAGGCCGCGACGGCTGCGACGGTTCGAGGTCACGGGTTCCTCCGAGGAGTGGGCGCCGAAGCCCGCGACAGCGGGGGTGGCGGTGGTCGGCGGTGACTGAGCGGACGGGTCCCAGCCGGGGGCGGCGTGGGTCGGGGCGGCGTGGGCCTCGGCGGGCACCTGGCTGTGGGCATCGGGGACCGGGACCGGAGCGCCCGAGTTCTCCACGGCGGCCGGAGTCACGTCCGGGGCCGACTCGGGGGTCGACGGCGGGGTCGTGTCACGCGGCGGCACGATCGCCTGGGCGCCGGTGACCGGCTTCCACGGGGTCTGCGGTCCCGTCGAGGCCGCGGTGTCCGCAGCGCTCACCGGGTGCCAGGCGGGCGGCGCGGTGGGGGCCGTCGGATCGGTCGGCGCGAACGGGGCCGACGGCGCAGCCGGGTTCGGGGCTGCTGCGGGCGGGTTGGGAGTAGCCGCGGTCGGGTTGGGAGTAGCCGCGGTCGGGTTCGGAGCAGCCGCCGACGGGTTCGGAGCGGCCGGAGTCGGCGCGGACGATGCGGGCGGTGTCGGCCGGGAGCCGGACGCCGAGGGGCCGGTGGGCTGCAGCGTGGCGTGGGCGCCGATCGCCCCCAGGGCGGCGTACCCGGCGGCATCGCCCTGGGTGCCGATCGGAGCGGCTGCGGGCGCAGCCGTTGCCGGGTCGGTCGGGGCGGGCGCAACCGAGTTCGCTGCGGCCGGGTTCATGGCGTCCGGAGTCGGCGCGGCCGTGCCCGGTGCTGCTCCATCCCGCTTCCACGAGCTGCGACGCGGCAACGCCGTGCCGCTGAGCTGTGGCGTGACATCCGCTGCCCGAGCCGGATCCGGCGACCCGGCAGGAGTCGACGGAGCCGCAGCCGACGTCGCGGCGTCGGACCCCATCGGCGCGCGGGTGTCCGAGGCGGCGGCGGCTTGCGGGGCCCCGGCCGGCTGCGGTCCGCCGGTCGTCGCGCTGGGCGCGGGCACCACCGGGATCGCGGCGGTGCTGACCGGGGGCTTGCCGCGCAACGAACGGCGGCTCGGCACAGCAGCCATCGGCTGGGCGCCGGTGACCGGTGCCGGCTCGGAGGAGAACGCCGGGGCGCTGCCGAAGGCCGAGGGCACGGCCGGCTGTGGGGCGGTCGCGGGGTCGGCGGGCCGTTGCCCGTCGCTGGCGTCCGGCAGGCTGTCGCGCTCGTTCATTGGTGTCTCCCGCATGATCTCGGGCAGCCTAGCCGCCAGAGTCACCCGCTCGGGATACCGACCTGCACCGACGTGTCGCACCCCACGCACCAGCGGGGCACGGCGCCGCCACGTGCCTCAGCCGTCGGCGCCGCGAGGTCCGGACCGGGTGGCGCGCACCGCCTCCATCAGATCCGCGGCCTGTGCCACCGCCATCCCGGCCGGAGCCTGACCCTGCTCGATGGACCCGGCAGGCACCACGGCGTGGGTGAAACCGAGCCGGGCCGCCTCGGACAGGCGGCGCAGGGTCCCGGTCACCGGTCGGATCTCCCCGGCCAACCCGACCTCGCCGATCGCGATCAACCGGGGCGGCAGGGCCACGTTCTCCCGGGAGCTCACCGTGGCGAGGGCGAGGGCCAGATCGGCAGCAGGTTCGACCACCCGCGCGCCGCCGACGCTCGACACGTAGACGTCCTGGTCGGCGACCTTGAGCCCGGCCCGCCGCTGCAACACCGCCAGCACCATCGCCAGCCGGGAGCCGTCGATGCCGCTGGTGGTGCGGCGCGGGTTGGACAGCATGCTCGGGGCGACCAATGACTGCACCTCCACCGCGAGCGGCCGCCGTCCCTCCAGGGTCACCGTGACGCAGGTGCCCGGGACCGGGTTCCGCTCGGTGGAGACGAACAGCCCGGAGGGATCGGCCAGCCCGACGATGCCGCCCTCGTTCAGGTCGAAGCAGCCGACCTCGTCGGTGGGGCCGAACCGGTTCTTGGTCGCCCGCAGCAGCCGCAGCCGGGAGTGCCGGTCGCCCTCGAACTGGCACACCACATCGACGAGGTGCTCCAGCGTGCGCGGCCCGGCGACGGCACCGTCCTTGGTGACGTGTCCGACCAGCACCACCGGCAGGTTGCGTTGTTTGGCGGCGGCGATCAGCGACCCGGCCACCTCGCGCACTTGGGCGACCCCGCCCGGCGACCCCTCCACCGCGGCGGAGGCCACCGTCTGCACCGAGTCCAGCACCAGCAGGTCGGGGTCGGACTGCTCGATGTGCCCGAGGATCGTCGACAGGTCGGTCTCGGCGGTCAGCAGCAGCCGGTCGGCGAGCGCCCCGATCCGTTCCGCGCGCAGCCGCACCTGTCCGGCCGACTCCTCGCCGGTCACGTAGAGCACGGTGCGTCCCTCGGACTCGGCCACCCGGCTCGCGACGTCCAGCAGCAGGGTGGACTTGCCCACCCCCGGCTCCCCGGCCAGCAGCACCACGGCGCCCGGCACCAGGCCACCGCCGAGCACCCGGTCCAGCTCGTCCACGCCGGTCGGCCGGGAGCGGCTGGTCTCGACGTCGATCTGCGCGATCGGCCGAGCCGCTCCGCGGGGCGGGGTGCTGGCGACGGTGCGCGGGGCCGCCCCACCGGCGGCGCCCTCCTCGGTGACGCTCCCCCAGGTCTGGCACTCACCGCACCGGCCCACCCACTTGCTGGTGGTCCAGCCGCACTCCGAACAGCGGTAACCGGCCCGGGCGGTGCGGGATGAACGGGAGGTGGTGGTGCTCACCCGGGTCACGCTAACGGCGGCCACCCACACATCGGGTGTCCGACCCCCCACGATCCCGGCTTGACCCGTAGGATCACGCCGTGCCCACCACCCCGGCGGACGACCTGCTCCGCTCCACCCTGGCCGCCGTCGCCCCCGGCACCGAGCTGCGCGACGGCCTGGAGCGCATCCTGCGCGGCCGCACCGGCGCGCTGATCGTCCTCGGCTACGACGCCACGGTCGAGAGCATCTGCTCCGGTGGCTTCGAGCTGGACGTCGAGTTCTCCGCGACCCGACTGCGCGAGCTGGCCAAGATGGACGGCGCGATCGTGATGGATCCGGACCGCGGTCGGATCCTGCGCGCCGCGGTGCAGCTGCTGCCGGACGCCTCGATCAGCACCTCCGAGTCCGGCACCCGGCACCGCACCGCCGAGCGGGTGGCGAAGCAGACCGGCCTGCCGGTGATCTCGGTGTCCGCGTCGATGCGGATCATCGCGCTGTACGTCAGCGACCAGCGGCACGTGCTGGAGGACGCGGACGCGATCCTGGCCCGGGCGAACCAGGCGCTGGCCACCCTGGAGCGGTACAAGGCGCGGCTGGACGAGGTCGCGGGCACCCTGTCGGCGCTGGAGATCGAGGATCTGGTCACCGTGCGCGACGTGTGCGTGGTGGTGCAGCGTCTGGAGATGGTCCGGCGTATCTCGGCCGAGATCGCCGGGTACGTGGTCGAGCTCGGCACCGACGGCCGTCTGCTGTCGCTGCAGCTGGACGAGCTGACCGGCGGGGTGGGGTCGGACGCCGATCTGGTGGTGCGGGACTACGTGGACACCACCCGCCGTACCCAGGACCAGGTGCAGACCGCGCTGGCCGCCCTGGATTCGACCGAGCTGCTGGACCTGTCGTCGATGGCCCGGGTGCTGGGCCTGCCGAGTGCGGTCGAGGTGCTGGACTCCGCGGTCGCCCCGCGCGGCTACCGCCTGCTGTCCAAGGTGCCCCGGCTCCCGGCCGCGATCGTGGACCGGCTGGTCGGGCACTTCAACGGTCTGCAGAAGCTGCTCGCCGCGAGCATCGACGACCTGATGGCGGTGGACGGCGTCGGCGAGCAGCGTGCCCGGGCGGTCCGCGAGGGCCTGTCCCGGCTGGCCGAGTCCAGCATCCTGGAGCGTTACGTCTGAGCCGAGGAATGCGATCGGTGCCATCGTCGTTGCGCCGAGCATGAAGGCAGTCACGTACGACCGCTTCGGCGGCGCCGAGGTCATGCAGGTCACCGAGCAGCCCGAACCGCACGTCGGTCCGGACTCCGTGCTGGTGAAGGTGGTGGCGGCCGGGATCAACCCGGTCGACTACAAGGTCCGGGAGGGCTACCTCCAGGGGCTGATCGACACCCGGTTCCCCGCGATCCCGGGCTGGGACGTGGCCGGTGTCGTGGTGAAGGCCGGGCTGGACACCCCTGAGTTCGCCGAGGGCGACGAGATCCTGGCCTACGCGCGCAAGGACACCGTGCAGGACGGCACCCTGGCCCAGTTCGTGCAGGTGCCGGTGCGCACCGCCACCACGAAGCCCGCCGGGCTGGACTTCGACCACGCGGCGGCCCTGCCGCTGGCCGGGCTGACCGCCCTGCAGAGCATCCGGCGTTCCGGGCTGGGCGAGGGCGACACCGTGCTGGTGCACGCAGCCGCCGGTGGTGTCGGGTCGATCGCGGTGCAGTTGGCCCTGCGGGCGGGTGCCCGGGTGATCGGCACCGCCTCCGAGCGCAACCACGACTACCTGCGGGAGCTCGGCGCCGAGCCGGTGACCTACGGCGACGGCCTGGTGGAAGCTGTCCGCGCGCTCGCCCCCGAAGGCGTGGACGTGATCCTGGACTACGTCGGCGGCCCGGCGATGGACGCCACGAACGAGCTGCGTCGCGAGGGTGGCACCGTCGTGTCGATCGCCGACCCGCGCGCCCGCACCGAGTTCGGCGGCGCGTACGTGTGGGTCCGCCCCGACCCGGAAGGGCTGGCCGAGCTGGCCCAGCTCGCCGCGGACGGGCAGCTGCGGGTCGAGGTCGCGGCGAGCTACCCGCTGGACCGGGCCGCCGAGGCCTATGACGATCTGGCCTCCGGTCACACCCGGGGCAAGATCGTCGTCAAGCCCTGAGGCTCAGTCCAGGGTGAAGACCACCGGGTCGGTGCTCACGCCGTTCAGGGTGAGCACCGCCTGGTAGGTCCCGGCACCCGGTGCCGGCAGGTCGGTGGAGCACGCCTCGTCCGATCGCGTGCGGTCCCACTGGGTCTGCCGCTGGTCGGCCTGGCCCGGCGCGAGCAGCAGTTGCAGCGCCTGCCCCTCACCGCAGTCGGTGCTGCCCCAGATCCGGTCCGAGCCGGAGGTGATGACCACCTGGCGCTGCGCGTCCCCGGCGTCCAGCAGGCAGGGTGTCGAACCCGCGTTGGTCATGGTCGCGGTAAACAGCGGCTGCGCACCCTCGGGGTAGGCGGCCGCGTCGGCGGTGAGCTGCACCGTCAGGTCGGCCGGGTCGCAGGCGGCGGTCTCGGTCCCGGGAGGTGCGCTGGGCGAGGCGGCCGGGTCGGAGACGGCTGTGCCGTCGGTCGGCGTGCCGGTCGGTTCGTCGCCCCCGCCGGTCAGCGCACGGATCACGACCACCACCAGCACGCTCACCAGCACCAGGGCCAGGAGCACCACCAGTCGGCGCCGCCAGTACACCTGAGCCGGTTCCGGCCCGGTCGGGCGCAGCACGCTCATCGTCGATCCTCCCGTGTCCGGCTGGCGATCACGGTAACCAGCGGGCCGAGGTCGGTGCGGACGGCGCGCCGGGACATCACACCACCGATGGTCCCCGGGCGGGCGGCCAGCCGCCGGATGTGAGGATGTCCCCCGTGCCAGCCGCCCCCGCCGACCACGCAGCCGATCTGGTCCCCGCCGACGAGGTCGCCGAGATCCGGGACCTGACCCTCGACTGGTTCGCCGCCCACGCCCGCGACCTGCCGTGGCGCGCCGACGACCGCACGCCCTACGGGGTGCTGGTCAGCGAGGTGATGTTGCAGCAGACCCCGGTGGTCCGGGTCGAACCGGCCTGGCACGCCTGGATGACCCGCTGGCCCACCCCCGCCGACCTGGCCGCCGCCGCACCCGCCGACGTGCTGCGCGCCTGGGACCGGCTGGGCTACCCGCGTCGGGCGCTGCGGCTGCGGGAGTGCGCGCAGGCAGTTGTCGAACGGCACGGCGGTGAGTTGCCCACCGAGGAGGCGGAGCTGCGCGCCCTGCCGGGGATCGGCGAATACACCGCCGCCGCCATCCGGGCCTTCGCCTTCGGGCTGCGGTCGACGGTGCTGGACACCAATGTCCGCCGCGTGCTGGCCCGGGTCGCCGAGGGGATCGCGCTCCCGGCACCGGCCCTCACCGCCGCCGAACGGCGACTCGCCGGGGCCTTCGTTCCCGAGGACGACGCCACCGCCGCCCGTTGGGCCGCCGCCTCGATGGAGCTGGGCGCCCTGGTCTGCACCGCACGCTCGCCCCGCTGCGACGACTGCCCGGTGCGTGGCCTGTGCGCCTGGCGCGCCGCCGGGTTCCCGGCCGACGTGCACGCCGCGCGCCGTCGTACCCAGGCGTGGGGGGGCACCGATCGTCAGGTGCGCGGCCGGATCATGGCGCTGCTGCGCGATGCCCTGGAACCCGCGCCGGCCCATGCGGTCGCGGCGGTCTGGCCGGATGACGAGCAGCGGGATCGATGCCTGGCGTCCCTGCTCGCCGACCGACTGGTGGAACAGGTGGGCGACCGGTACCGGCTCCCGCACTGACCGAGCACGGTGCCCGGCTAGCGGACCGGCCCCCGCAGCACCGTCGTCCCCGACGGCTCGCCCGGGCTCAACTCGATCAGCATCCGGGTGTTGCCCAGCGTGTTCGGCTTCACCCGCGCCAGGTCGAGGAACTCCGCCACGCCGTCGTCCTGCGACCGCAGCAGCTCGGCGTAGACCTGCTGGTCGACCGGGGTGCCGTCGATCTCCGACCATCCGTGCCCGGCGAAGAAGTCGACCTCGAAGGTCAGGCAGAACAGCCGCCGCAGCCCCAGTGCACGCGCGCGGTCGGTGAGGGCGTCCAGCAGCAGGTGTCCCACACCTCGGCGGCGCCAGTCGGCCGCCACCGCGAGGGTGCGGATCTCGGCCAGGTCCTCCCACATCACGTGCAGGGCACCGCAGCCGATCAGGGTGCCGTCGGCCGCCTCGGCGACCAGGAACTCCTGCACCGCCTCGTAGTAGCCGACCCACTCCTTCGCGAGCAGGATGCGCTCCTCCGCGTAGGGCTGGACCAGCGCGCCGATGGCGCGGACGTCGGCCGGGCGGGCGGGTCGGATCCGGATCGGGGAGTCGTCGCGCGAGGTCACGGCCCCAACCTACGCGCAGGTCAGGTCGGGTCAGGTCAGGTCAGGTCGAGCAGGCGCGCGGCGGTGCGCTCGTCGATGACCAGATCGGTGACCGTCCCGGCCCGCAAGGCGGCGAGCAGGGGCACCGCCTTGGTGTCTCCGGCGACGGCGCACAGCCGGCGCGGGATCCGGCGCAGCTGCTCCGGAGTCGGGCCGGTGGCGCGGGCGTTGAGCGGCACGTCCTGCCAGGAGCCGTCGGCCCGCAGGAAGACGGTGCAGACGTCCCCGACCACTCCCTGGTCGTGCAGCAGGTCGACATCCGCCGCGTCCAGGTAGCCCGCCGAGTACACGTGCGACGGCAGGGACCCGGACACCGACCCGACCGAGAACAGCGCGATGTCAGCCCGGGCCTGTTCGTCCAGCACCCGCCGCACCGACCGCTCCCGCCACATCGCCGCCTTGCTCTCCGGGTAGTCGAAGAACGCGGGCACCGGGAAGTGGTGCACCGCCGCGCCGTAGGCGGCGCCGAAGGAGGCGATCAGGTCCGAGGCGTACTCGATGCCGGAGGTGCGGGTGTTGGCGGCACCGTTCAGCTGCACCACCACCGATCCCCGGGTGGCCTTGGGCTGCAACCGGCGGCTGATGGCGGCCAGCGTGGTGCCCCAGGCGACGCCGAGGATCATGTCCGAGTCGAACCAGCTGGCCAGCAGCCGGGCGGCGGTCTTGGCCACCTGGTCCAGGCGGTCGATCTCCTCGGCTGAGTCCGGGACCGGCACCACATAGGTCTCGATGCCGAATGCCGCGGAGATGGAGCGGCCGAGTCCGGGTGCCCGGGTGGTGGACGGTCGCAGGGTGATCTCGACCAGACCGCTCTCCCGCGCCTGCTTGAGCAACCGGGAGACCGTGGACCGCGAGGTGCCCAGATGCCGCGCGATGACCTCCATCTTGACGTCCTGGAGGTAGTACATCGAGGCGGCCCGCAACACGTCCTGATCGCGCTCGGCCATTCACCCTCCCCGGTCCCTGCACGTTCGTGCACAGCGGTTGCGCGTCTGTTCGCGGACCCTGACGATAGCTCCAGGCAGGACCGAAGTCCTACCCGTGCGAGCAGCCGCGGACGGGCAGGACGAGCGGCCGACGGCGACGCATCGGAGAGACACCCATGAGGACGGCAGCACTGACCCCCCAGCTGCGCGAGGACGCCCTGGCGACCCTGCGCTCCACCTCGGAGGGGGGTCCCGAGCTCGACGTACTGGTGATCGGCGGCGGTGTCACCGGCGCCGGCATCGCCCTGGACGCCGTCACCCGTGGCCTGTCCACCGCGGTGATCGATGCGCAGGACTGGGCGTCGGGCACCTCCAGCCGGTCCAGCAAGCTGGTGCACGGCGGTCTGCGCTACCTGCAGATGCTCGACTTCCACCTGGTCCGCGAGGCGCTGACCGAGCGCGACCTGCTGATCAACACCCTCGCCCCGCACCTGGTCAAGCCGGTGTCCTTCCTCTACCCGCTGGAGCACCGGGTCTGGGAGCGGGCCTACGTCGGTGCCGGTGTCGCGCTGTACGACACCCTGGCCAGCGTCTCCGGCCGCGAGCGCGCGATGCCGATCCACCGGCACCTGTCTCGCAAGGGCATGGAGAAGCTGTTCCCCGACCTGCGCCACGACGCGGCGGTCGGTGCCGTCCGGTACTGGGACGCCGCCGTCGACGACGCCCGGCTCACCTCCACCCTGATCCGCACCGCGGTCAGCTACGGCGCGCACGCCGCCTCCCGGACCCAGGTGGTCGACCTGACCACCACCCCGGGCGGCGCGGTGACCGGTGCCGAGCTGGTCGACCTGGAGACCGGCGAGCGGTTCACCGTCCGCGCCCGGCACGTCATCAACGCCACCGGGGTCTGGACCGAGAAGACCGAGGGTCTGGCGGGGACCGACGGCGGCCTGCGGGTGCTCGCGTCCAAGGGCATCCACATCGTGGTGCCGCGCGACCGGATCGCCGGGAACACCGGCCTGATCCTGCAGACCGAGAAGTCGGTGCTGTTCGTGATCCCGTGGTCGCGCTACTGGGTGATCGGCACCACCGACACCCCGTGGGAGCAGGAGCTGACCCACCCGGTCGCCACCAGCGAGGACATCGACTACGTGATCGACCACGCGAACGCGGTGCTCGCCCGGCCGCTGACCCGCGAGGACGTCATCGGCACCTGGGCCGGCCTGCGGCCGCTGCTGCAGCCGGGCACCAAGGAGGGCACGTCCTCCGCCAAGGTCTCCCGTGAGCACACCGTCGCCTCGCCGATCCCGGGTCTGACCGTGATCGCCGGTGGCAAGCTCACCACCTACCGGGTGATGGCCAAGGACGCCGTGGACTTCGCGATCGGCTCCCGCGCCACCACGCTGCCGTCGATCACCGACCGCATCCCGCTGGTCGGTGCCGAGGGCCTGGAGGTCGTCCAGCGCCAGTCCCGCGACATCGCCAAGCGCTACGGCTGGGACCGCGGGCGGATGGACCACCTGCTGCACCGGTACGGGTCGCTGATCCACGAGCTGATCGACCTGATCGAGGCGGAGCCGGAGCTGGCCGAGCCGCTGAAGAACGCCCCCGCGTACATCGGGGCCGAGGTCGTCTACGCCGCCACCCACGAGGGCGTGCTGCACCTGGACGACGTGCTGATGCACCGCACCCGCCTGAACTACGAGCAGGCGGACAAGGGTGTCGGCGCCCTGGAGGAGATGGCCGACCTGATCGGTCCGCGTCTCGGCTGGGATGCCGCCACCCGGGAGAAGGAGATCGCCGCCTACCGGTCCCGTGCCGAGGCGGAGTTCGCCGCTGCCGAGCAGCCGGACGACGTCGCGGCCGAGGTGGCCCGACTGCAGGCCGAGGACCTCGCTCCCATGCTGCCCATGCCGGGCGGCGACACGGTGGAGTCGGGCACCAAGCCCGGCTCCTCGCCCGACACCCGCGCTGCGGCGGGGCCGGCCGGCACCTGATCTGACCAGCACCACCCCGGTCGGTCGGGGGAAGGTTCTCCCGACCGACCGGTCACCCCTGTGAGACAACGACGTCCAGAAAGAGGTCGACTGTGGAGTCCATCTCGTTGGGACAGGTGTTCCTGTCCGAATTCCTCGGCACCGCGGTGCTGCTGCTGCTCGGTGCCGGTGTGGTGGCGAATGTCATCCTGCCGAAGACCAAGGGCTTCAACGGCGGCACCCTGATGATCAACTTCGGCTGGGGCCTCGGTGTCTTCGCCGGTGTGTACGTGGCCTTCAAGTCCGGAGCACACCTCAATCCCGCCGTGACCCTGGGTATCTGGGCGGCGGGCAAGGAGGAGTTCGCCCCGGGTGTCGAGGTGAACGCCGTCAACGGCTTCGTGTACATCGCCGCGCAGATGGCCGGTGCTGCGGTGGGCGCGCTGCTGGCCTACCTTGCCTACAAGAAGCACTTCGACCAGGACGCCGACCCGAGCGTGAAGCTCGGCGTCTTCGCCACCGGCCCTGAGGTGCGGTCCTACGGCTGGAACTTCGTCACCGAGGTGCTGGCCACCTTCGTGCTGGTGTTCTGGGTCGTGATCAGCGGCAACACCCCGGCGCAGATCGGTCCGCTCGGTGTGGCGCTGGTCGTGGTCGGTATCGGTGCGAGCCTCGGTGGCCCGACCGGGTACGCCATCAACCCCGCCCGTGACCTCGGGCCCCGCATCGCGCACGCCCTGCTGCCCATCCGGGGCAAGGGCGGCTCGGACTGGGCCTACGCCTGGGTCCCGGTCGCCGGTCCCGCCGTCGGCGGCATCCTCGGTGGTCTGGTGGCCGCCGCCCTCGGCTGGGTCGCCTGACCCGACCTGACCCCGCTCGCGGGCCGGGCCAGCAGAGCCGCGCCCGGCCCGCGAGCACCCTGTTCCCCTGACATTTGAGGAAGTGACATGTCCGACAAGTTCGTCATGGCCATCGACCAGGGCACCACCTCGTCCCGGGCGATCATCTTCGACCACGCGGGTCAGATCGTGTCGGTCGGCCAGACCGAGCACCAGCAGATCTTCCCGCGGGCCGGCTGGGTCGAGCACGACCCGAACGAGATCTGGACCAACGTCCGCGAGGTCGTGGGCTTGGCCCTGTCCCGCGCGAACAAGACCTACACCGACCTGGCAGCGATCGGCATCACGAACCAGCGCGAGACCGCGGTGGTCTGGGACCGCACGACCGGTCAGCCGGTCTACAACGCGATCGTCTGGCAGGACACCCGCACCCAGAAGATCTGCGACGACCTCGCGGCGCTGGGCGGCGGGGCCGAGCGCTACAAGGAGCGCACCGGTCTGCCGCTGGCGACCTACTTCTCCGGCCCCAAGGTCCGCTGGATCCTGGACAACGTCGAGGGCGCCCGGGAGAAGGCCGAGCGCGGTGAGCTGGCCTTCGGCAACACCGACTCCTGGGTGCTGTGGAACATGACCGGCGGTGTGGACGGCGGCATCCACGTCACCGACGTCACCAACGCCTCGCGCACGCTGCTGATGAACGTCGACGACCTGACCTGGAACGAGGAGATCGCCGCCGAGATGGGCATCCCGATGTCCATGCTCCCGGAGATCCGTTCCTCCTCCGAGGTCTACGGCGAGGGCCGCAAGGGCGGACTGGTCCCGGGTGTGCCGATCGCGGGCATCCTGGGCGACCAGCAGGCGGCCACCTTCGGCCAGGCCTGCTTCGAGGTCGGCAACGCCAAGAACACCTACGGCACCGGCAACTTCATGCTGCTGAACACCGGCACCGAGCCGGTCGCCTCCAAGAACGGCCTGCTCACCACCGTCGCCTACAAGATCGGTGACGCCCCGCAGGTGTACGCGCTGGAGGGGTCGATCGCGGTCACCGGTTCGCTGGTGCAGTGGCTCCGGGACAACCTGGGCATGTTCATGGACGCCCCGGACATCGAGTACCTGGCCAGCAAGGTCGACGACAACGGTGGCGCGTACTTCGTGCCGGCGTTCTCCGGGCTGTTCGCCCCGTACTGGCGGTCGGACGCCCGCGGCGCGCTGGTCGGCCTGACCCGGTTCGTGAACCGCAACCACATCGCCCGTGCGGCGCTGGAGGCCACCGCCTTCCAGACCCGCGAGGTGATGGACGCGATGAACGCCGACTCCGGCGTGGCGCTCACCGAGCTCAAGGTGGACGGCGGCATGACCGCCAACAACCTGCTGATGCAGTTCCAGGCCGACATCCTCGACGTGCCGGTGATCCGGCCGAAGGTGGCGGAGACCACCGCCCTGGGTGCCGCCTACGCCGCCGGTATCGCGGTCGGCTACTGGAACGGCGAGCAGGACGTCATCGACAACTGGGCCGAGGACACCCGCTGGGAGTCGAAGATCGACTCCTCGGAGCGTGACCGTCAGTACCGGCTGTGGAAGAAGGCCGTGACCAAGACCTTCGACTGGGTCGACGACGACGTGAAGTGATCCGCACCCGACGAGGCCCGGTGGTCAGCTCGACCACCGGGCCTCGTCGTGTTCTCCCGGCTCAGCGGTCGACGCGCGCGCCGCCACCGCCGGCCAGCTTGAGCACCTCGGCGCGGTTGGCCATCGAGGTGTCGCCCGGGGTGGTCATCGCCAGCGCACCGTGCGCCGCGCCCCACTCGACCGCGGTGGCCAGCGGCTCGCCGTCGAGCAGCGCGGCGATCAGCCCGGAGGCGAAGGAGTCGCCGCCACCGACCCGGTCCAGGATCTCCAGCCGCTCGCGGTGGGTGGCCCGCACCAGGCCGGAGTCGGCGGACCAGGCGATCGCACCCCAGTCGTTGACCGTGGCGGTCCGGACGGTGCGCAGGGTGGTGGCGATCACCCGGAAGTTCGGGTATTCGGCCGCCACCCGGTCGATCATCGCCGCGAAGCCGGAGACGTCCAGTTCGGCGAGGTCGGCGTCCACGCCCTCGACCTCGAAGCCGAGCGACGCGGTGAAGTCCTCCTCGTTGCCGATCATCACGTCGACGTACGGCGCGATCGCCCGGTTGACCTCCTGGGCCTTGGCCTGGCCGCCGATCGACTTCCACAGGCTGGGCCGGTAGTTCAGGTCGTAGGACACCAGGGTGCCGTGCGCGCGGGCTGCCTTGACCGCCGCCAGCGTGGTCTCGGCGGAGGTCTCACTGAGCGCGGCGAAGATGCCACCGGTGTGCAGCCAGCGGGCGCCCTGGCGACCGAACAGGTCGTCCCAGTCCACGTCCTCGGCCCGCAGCTGGGACGCGGCGGTGTGGCCCCGGTCCGAGACGCCGACGGCGCCGCGTACCCCGAAGCCGCGCTCGGTGAAGTTGAGTCCGTTGCGGACGCTGCGGCCCACCCCGTCCGACGGCACCCAGCGGATGTGCTCGGTGTCGACGCCGCCGGCCAGGATGCAGTCCTCGACCAGGCGACCGACCTCGTTGTCGACCAACGCCGTCACGATGCCGGTGCGCAGGCCGAAGGCGCGGCGCAGACCGCGGGCGACGTTGTACTCGCCACCGCCCTCCGAGGCGCGGAACTGACGGGTGGTGCGCACCCGACCCTCACCGGGGTCCAGGCGCAGCATCACCTCACCGAGGGACACCGCGTCGTAGCGGCAGTCGGCGGCGGGACGGAGCGGGAGGGTGGTCATCGTGGGTCTCCTCGAGGTCGGCTCGGGTGGGCGGTGCTGCCGCCCGGACGGGATGCGCGCCGTGGGTGTGTGGCACGCGCGCCGGGGTGACGCGCGGGTCCTCGGCGCGCGGGGGTCAGGGCCGCAGGGACTGCGCGAGGGCGACGGCGTCGGCGATCAGCGCCTGCACCCCGTCGAAGTCCCCGGCCCGCACCCGGTCGCGCGGCACCATCCACGAGCCGCCCACCGCCGCCACCGACGGCAGCGCCAGGTACTCGTGCAGGTTCTTCGGCCCGACGCCGCCGGTCGGCACGAACCGCACACCGCCGAAGGGAGCCGACAGCGCCGAGATGGCCGGCGCCCCGCCGGAGGTCCCGGCCGGGAAGAACTTCACCGTGTCCAGCCCGAGTTCGAGCGCCGCCTGCACCTCGGTGGCGGTCACCGCGCCGGGCAGCACCGGGACGCCGTGCTCCTGTGCCCGCTCGATCACCGCGCGGGAGGTGCCCGGCGAGACCAGGTAGCGCGCCCCGGCGGCGACCGCCTGGTCGACCTGCGCCGGGGTGATCACGGTGCCCGCACCGACCAGCACGTCACCGCGGTCGGCCATGATCCGAATCGACTCGGCGGCGGCGTCGGTGCGGAAGGTCACCTCGGCCACCGGCAGTCCCCCGGCGACCAGCGCCGAGGCGAGCCCGTCGGCATCGGCTGCCTGGTCGAGCACCACGACCGGGACCAGGCGGGAGGCTGACAACTGCGTGAGGACGTCCATCGGGATTCCGTTTCACTCTGCGCAACGCGCGTGCTACTGGATGCAACGCCAGCATGCCACAGCTGCGCGGGCCCCATCCGGGACCAGACCGGGACCTACCGGGACCGACCAGCACCGCACGTACAGCGCGGCGGGGTCGGGCGGGTCAGCGCGGGAGCGTCAGGCCCGGCGGGAGGAGGTCGGGCAGCACACCGGTCAGCTGGCGGTGGATCTGGGCCATCCGCTCCGGGGACATCCGCTCGACCGGGGCGGTGACGCTGAGTGCGGCCACCGGCCTACCCGGGCCGCGCAACAGGGGCACCGCCACGCAGGCGATCCCCGGCTCGTTCTCCTGGGTCTCCTGCGCCCAGCCGCGCTCCCGGGCCGCGACCAGCTCGGCCCACAGCCGGTCGGGATCCGATCCGGCGGCGGCCGCGTAGTCGTCGGCGGTGGACCGGGGCAGATCGCGGAACGCCAGCATCGCCCGGCCGAGCGCAGTCGCCGCCGCCCCGTTCCGACGGCCGACCGCCGACCACACCCGCACCGCCCGCTCGGGTTCGACCTTGTCCAGGTACACCACCTGCGCGCCGCTGAGCACCCCGAGGTGCACCAGCTCGTCGGTGGCGGCGCAGACCTCGAGCAGCGCGGGGCGCAGGCGGGCGGGCAGGTCGTCCTCGGCGAAGAACCGGTCGGCCAGCGCCACCGCCGCGCCGCCCAGCTGGTAGCGCCCGGTCAGCGGGTCCTGGGCCACGAAGCCCCGGTGCCGGAGCGCCGCCAGCGAGCGGTGCACGGTGGTCTTGTGCAGCCCGAGCGTCCCGGCCAGGTCCGCGAGCGCCGCGCCACCGGGTCCGGCGGAGGCGACCAGGTCCAGCACCCGCAGGGCACGGTCGACGCTCTCCACCGGGGCCGGGTTCTCCTGCACCGGGTCAGCGTAGGGGCTTCCCGGTGCCGCCGAGCCAACCCGGCACCGACCCGCGACCGACCCGGCGCAGACCAGGTGTGCCCACTACCCCAGCGCGGAGATGAACAGCCGGGCGACCGTGAAGTAGATCATCAGCCCGGTGCCGTCCACGATGGTGGCGATCATCGGCCCGGAGACCACCGCCGGGTCGATGCCGATCCGGCGCAGCACCAACGGCAGCACGGACGCGATCAACGACGCCCACAGCACGATCGCCGCCGCCGACACCGCCACGGTCAACCCCACCTCCAGCCCGACGCCCAGGGTCCAGGCCCGGACGAAGGCCATCGCCGCCATGGTGACGGCGATCAGGGTGCCGGTGGTCATCTCCTTGCCGAGCACCCGGCCCACGTCGCGCAGCCGGACCTCGCCGGTGGCCATCGCCCGGATCAGGGTGGTGGTGATCTGGGTGCCCGCGTTACCGCCGGTGCCGATCAGGAGCGGCACGAAGAAGGTCAGCGCGACCACGGTCGCGAGCTCGTCCTCGAACGCCCGCAGCACCGAACCGGTGTACATCTCGGCCAGGAACAGCGCGAGCATCCACACCACCCGCTTGCGCCACAGCAGCCACGGGCTGGCCCGCAGGTACGGCACGTCCAGCGGCTCGCTGCCGCCCTGCCGCGCGGCGTCCTCGGTGGTCTCCTCGCGCATGATGTCCGCGATGTCGTCCGGGCTGAGCACCCCGATCAGCCGCCCGTCGTCGACCACCGGCAGCGCCGCCAGCCGGTGCTCACCCATCAACCGGGCGGCCCGCTCCTGGTCGGCGGTCGCCTCGACGCACACCGGGTCGTCCCGCATCAGGTCGGCGACCAGCTGGTCGGCGGGGGCGAGCACCAGGTCCCGGAAGCTGACCACCCCGCGCAGCACGTCCCGGCCGTCGTCGTCGGGGTTCGTCACGTAGACCTCGGTGGTGTCCTGGGCCGGGGACTGGGTCTGGATCGCGTCCACCGCCTCGCGCACCGTCTGGGTGGGCTGCACGGTGACGACCTCGGGGTTCATCTGTGCGGCGGCGGAGTCCTCCGGCCAGGCGAGCAGGCCACGCAGCACCGCCGAGCGGGCCAGCGCCATCGCCGACAGCAGCCGGGTGCGCTCATCGTCGTCCACCGCGCGCAGCACCTCGGCCGCGGTGTCCGGCTCCATCGAGTCGACCAGCCCGGCGGCGACGGCCGGCGGCAGCACGTCCAGCACCTCGGCCACCGCATGCGGGTCGAGGGTGCCGAACAGTTCACGGGCGGTGTCCGGCCGCAGCAGCCGGACCAGCGCGCGGACCTGCTCGTCGGAGAGGTCGGCGAGCTGGTCGGACCGGGCGCGCCGGGAACCGACGGTGTCGAGCCAGATCTCGACCGAGCGCGGGGTGCCGACGGTCAGCACGTCGTGCAGGTCCAGGGTATCGAGGGTGTGGAGGGTGGTCGTGGGCGTCATGGCGGATCTCCTGACCGGGAGGGCCACCGGCTCCGTGCGCACGCCGACACCCGGGCAACGCCGTCGACGTCGACGCAGGCGTGGCCCGGGTACAGGGGTGATCAGGGGACCGGCAGAGCGGTGGGCGGGGCGCACCCGATGGGTGCCGGAGCTCTCCGACGACGCTCGACGATCCGAGGCTGTGGGCTCGACGCGGGCTGCACTGTCACCGCAGTGCGCGGCACCCGGGGTCAGCTCAGCGCGCAGGGCACGACGGGCGTCGACGGATGCGGACTACTTGCGGAGTCACTCATCGCGCCACCTCCTCGCGTCGTGCCGTGGCGGACCGACCGGTCCGGGATCGAGGGTAGCCCTCGACGGCGCGACTCTCCACACCCGGGTCGAGCGTCACATTCTGGGGACGACCGGAGCACCCCCGGGAGTGACCGGCCTAGGCTGGTCGGGTGTCATCCCCCGACGACTGGCCGCTCCCCGAGGAACCGCCGTACGACCCCGAGTACGACGGCGTCCCGGACATCGCACCCCGCGCCGCCACCGCCGCGCCCACGGGACCGGCCGCCGGTTCGCACACCGGGCAGTCGCCGTTGGCGGTGCTGCGCGAGGTCTGGGGCTACGACGACTTCCGGGGTGAGCAGGCGGCGATCGTCGACACGGTGATCGCCGGCGGGGACGCCCTGGTCCTGATGCCCACCGGTGGCGGCAAGTCGCTGTGCTACCAGGTCCCCGCGCTGGTCCGACCGGGCACCGGGGTGGTCGTCTCGCCGCTGATCGCGCTGATGCAGGACCAGGTGGATGCGTTGTCGGCGGTCGGGGTGCGGGCGGGCTTCCTCAACTCGACCCAGGACTTCGCCCAGCGCCGCGCCGTGGAACAGGCACTGCTCGGCGGTGAGCTCGACCTGCTCTACCTGGCACCGGAACGACTCCGGGTGCCGGAGACCCTGGACCTGCTCGGCCGGGCATCGATCAGCGTCTTCGCCATCGACGAGGCGCACTGCGTGTCCCAGTGGGGGCACGACTTCCGACCCGACTACCTCGGGCTGTCGGTGCTGCACGACCGCTGGCCGGAGGTGCCCCGGATCGCCCTGACCGCCACCGCGACCGCCGCCACCCGCGCGGAGATCGCCGAGCGGCTGGAACTCACCGCGGCCCAGGGAGCGCGGCACTTCGTGTCCAGCTTCGACCGGCCGAACATCCAGTACCGCATCGTGCCCAAGGACAACCCCCGCGCCCAGCTGCTCGACCTGCTGCGCACGGAGCACGCCGGTGACTCCGGGATCGTCTACTGCCTGTCCCGGGCCTCGGTGGAACAGACCGCCGAGTTCCTGTCCGCCCAGGGCATCCCGGCCTTGCCGTACCACGCCGGCCTCGACCGGGCGGTGCGCGCCCGCAACCAGAGCCGGTTCCTGCGCGAGGACGGCCTGGTGATGGTGGCGACCATCGCCTTCGGGATGGGCATCGACAAGCCGGACGTCCGGTTCGTCGCGCACCTCGACCTGCCGAAATCGGTGGAGGGCTACTACCAAGAGACCGGGCGCGCCGGACGCGACGGACTGCCGTCGACCGCGTGGCTGGCCTACGGCCTGGGCGACGTGGTGCAGCAGCGCAAGATGATCGACAGCTCGGAGGGCGACGACCAGCACCGGCGCCGGTTGGGCCAGCACCTGGACGCGATGCTGGCGCTGTGCGAGACGGTCACCTGTCGTCGCCAGCAGCTGCTCGGCTACTTCGGTCAGCAGTCCGAGCCGTGCGGCAACTGCGACACCTGTCTGGCACCGCCGAGCACCTGGGACGGCACGGTCCCGGCGCAGAAGCTGCTGTCCACCGTGGTGCGGTTGGAGCGCGAGCACGGTCGGCACTACGGCGCCGGGCACCTGGTGGACATCCTGCGCGGCAAGCACACCCCGCGGATCGACCAGCTCGGGCTCGCCGGCCTGAGCACCTTCGGCCTGGGCACCGACCTGTCCGACGCCGAGTGGCGCGGGGTGGTCCGCCAGCTGCTCGCCCGGGGCATCCTCGGCGTGGACACCGACGGCTACGGGACCCTGCGGCTCACCGAGCTGAGCGCCGTGGTGCTGCGCGGCGAGCGCCCGGTGCCGCTGCGCACCGAGACCCGGGTGGCCCGGTCCACCGCCACCCGGTCCCGTCGCGCGGCCGCCGAGACGACCCCGCTGGACGACGCCGACACCGAACTGTTCGAGCGGCTGCGGGCCTGGCGTGCGCGCACGGCGAAGGCGAACGGGCTGCCCGCGTACGTGGTGTTCCACGACGCCACCCTGCGGGCCATCGCCGCCGCCCGACCGGAGGACACCGGGACGCTGGGCACGATCAGCGGAGTCGGGGCGAGCAAACTGGAGAAGTACGGCGAGGGGGTGCTGGCGGTGGTCGCCGGGCGGGAGCCCGAGCACGACGCGTGACGGGGACCTGAGCGGGTCGACCCGGCCGGTCCGGTCGCCTAGATGAGCCTCGGTCAGCTCGGTCAGCCCCGGTCAGCTCGGCCAGCCCCGGTCAGCTCGGTCAGCCCCGGTCGGCCCGACCGATCGCCGCTCGGACCGCCGCCAGGAACTCCCCCGGCGCCTCCCGCCGGATGTTGTGCCCCACCCCGGCCACCGGCACGTGGGTCAACCGCTCCCCCAGTGCCGCGCGCACCCCGGCCACCCGCGCGGCGGTCACGATCGCCCCACGGTCCACGTCACCGGTGACCAGGGTGACCGGCACCCGGACCTCGGCCATCGCCGCCGCCCAGTCCCGCTCTCGCCACCGGTGCTCCACCTCGGCGATCCGGGGATCGAGCCCCTGCTTGGCCGCCACCCACCCGCGCTTCTCCACGTCGGACCATCCGACGCACTCCCGGTCGGCGAGCGCCATCAGCTCCTCGACGGATCGGCCGGAGAAACGCCCCACCACCTCCGCCAACCACGGCGGCGCTCCCCCGTCGTCGTTCCCGCCCGTCCAGGCCGGGTCCTCCAGGATCAGCGCGGCGACCACGTCCGGGGCGTGCAGGGCCAGTGCCCCGGCGGTGGCGGCGCCCATCGAGTGCCCGAGCACGATCGCCGGACCCACGTCCCGCAGGGCGTCGGCGGCGTCCCGGGCGAGCGCGCCGATCGTGAACAGTTCGTCCGGCAGCGGCCGGCCGCCGTGCCCCCGCGCGTTCAGCGCGATCACGTCGCGGGTGCCGCCGAACTCCGCGACTACACTCGGCCAGCACGCGGCGGAGTCGGTCAGGCCGTGCAGCAGGACCAGGGGCAGCGGACCGGTCATCGTCAGCGCCCGGTGCCGTCCACCGCCAGCGGCTCGATCGCGGCGATCTCGTCGTCGGTCAGCGGTTCGGCGCTCAGCGCCCGCACGTTGTCCTCCAACTGGGCCACCGAGGAGGCGCCGATGATCGCGGAGGTCACCCGGGCGTCCCGCAGCACCCAGGACAGCGCCAACTGGGCCAGGGTCTGACCGCGGCCCTCGGCGATCGCGTTCAGACCGCGGGCGCGCTCCAGGTAGGTATCGCTGATCGCCTCGGCGGTGAGGAACTTGCCCTGCGCGGCGCGGGAGTCGGCGGGCACGTCCCCGGACAGGTAGCGGCCGGTCAGCAGGCCCTGCGCGAGCGGGGAGAACACGATCATCCCCACCCCCAGGTCACCGACGGTGTCCAGCAGCGCCTCGGTCTGTCCCTCGGCGACCTGCTCCACGTGCCGGTTGAACATCGAGTACGACGGCTGGTGGATCAGCAGCGGCGTGCCCAGCTCGGCCAGGATGCGCGCTGCTTCCCGGGTCGCCGACGGGCTGTAGTTGGAGATGCCGGCGTACAGCGCCTTGCCGCTGGTCACAGCGGTGTGCAGCGCCCCCATCGTCTCCTCCAGCGGGACACTCGGGTCCGGCCGGTGCGAGTAGAAGATGTCCACGTAGTCCAGCCCGGTGCGGGCCAGCGACTGGTCGAGGCTCGCCAGCAGGTACTTGCGCGACCCGCCGTCGCCGTAGGGCCCGGGCCACATGTCGTACCCGGCCTTGGAGGAGATCACCAGCTCGTCCCGGTACGGCGCCAGGTCCTGCGCCAGGTGCCGACCGAAGTTCGTCTCCGCCGAGCCGTAGGGCGGGCCGTAGTTGTTCGCCAGGTCGAAGTGGGTGATGCCCAGGTCGAAGGCCCGGCGCAGCACTGCCCGCTGGGTCTCCATCGGGTTCACGTCACCGAAGTTGTGCCACAGCCCGAGCGACAGGGCGGGCAGGTCCAGCCCCGAGCGACCGGCGCGGCGGTAGGGCATCGACTCGTAGCGGTCGTCCGCTGCGCGGTAGGGAGGCAGGACGGGCATGGCTGGCCTTTCGACGCTGGGTGGCTGGCACCCCCGATCATGTCAGGTGAGAGGATCACGGCGTGCTGCACGTCGTCTTCTTCGAGCCCCGCATCCCCGGCAACACCGGCAACGCGATCCGCTTGGCCGCCGCCACCGGGGCGACCCTGCACCTGGTCGAACCGCTGGGCTTCGTGATGGACGAGCCACGGCTCAAGCGGGCGGGGTTGGACTACCACGACCTCGCGAACACCGTGGTGCACCCCGACCTGGAGCACGCGATGTCCGCGCTGCCCGGCCGGGTGTTCGCCTTCACCACCCACACCGACCAGGGCTACACCGGGGTCGAGTACCAGGACGGTGACGCCCTGCTGTTCGGGCCCGAACCCACCGGGCTGCCGCAGGAGGTGCTGGACCACCCCCGCGTCTCCGGCCTGCTGCGGATCCCGATGCTGCCCGGCCGCCGGTCACTGAACCTGACCAACTCGGCGTCGATCGCGCTCTACGAGGCGTGGCGGCAGCTCGACTTCCCCGGCGGCGTCTGACCGGACCACATGGCGGACCCGGGATGCGGGGACCTGTGACACACGGAATGCTTCATCGCCGTCGCCGACCCCAGGGGAGCCAGCCGTGGGCATCAACCGCAGCATCCTGCGTCGTAAGTCCGTCGAGGACTCGCTGACCACCGCCGAGGATCCGGAGCGCTCACTGCGCCGCGACCTCACCGCCTGGGACCTCGCGGTGCTCGGCGTCGCCGTGGCCGTGGGCGCCGGCATCTTCTCGGTCGGGGCGACCGCGGCGGCGAACTACGCCGGACCGGGCGTGATCCTGTCCTTCATCATCGCCTCCGTCGTGTGTGCGCTAGCGATCATGTGTTACGCCGAGTTCGCGTCCACCCTGCCGGTCGCCGGATCGGCGTACACCTTCAGTTACGCCACGATGGGCGAGTTCGTGGCCTGGATCATCGGCTGGGACCTGATCCTGGAGATGCTGCTGGCGGCGGCGGTGATCGCGAAGTTCTGGGGCGTCTACCTCTCCGACGCCTTCGGGCTGTTCGGCCTGGACGTGCCGACCACGCTGCACCTCGGCCCGGTGGACGTCGAGTGGGGTCCGGTGCTGGTGGTCGGGGTGTTCACCACCCTGCTCGCGGTGGGCACCAAGCTCAGCACCCGGGTGAACAGCATCTTCACCATCCTGAAGGTCGGCATCACGCTGTTCGTGATCGTCGCCGGGTTCTTCTACGTCAAGGCGGAGAACTACAGCCCGTTCATCCCGCCCGCGCAGCCCGCCGACTCCGACTCCGGCCTGCACCAGTCGCTGTTCGCCTTCCTGTCCGGTCTGGAACCGACGACCTACGGCATCGTCGGCATCCTCTCTGGTGCGGCGCTGGTGTTCTTCGCCTTCATCGGCTTCGACGTGGTGGCCACCACCGCCGAGGAGACCAAGAACCCGCAGAAGGCACTGCCCCGTGGCATCCTCGGCGGTCTGGCGATCGTCACGGTGCTCTACATCCTGGTGACCATCGTGGTGACCGGGATGGTGCCCTACACCGCCCTCGCCGAATCCGGTGACCCCTCGTTGACCACCGCCTTCGTCCTGGTCGGTGCCGACTGGGCGGGCAAGGTCATCTCGGTCGGCATCCTGGTCGGCCTGACCTCGGTCATCATGGTGCTGCTGCTCGGCCTGACCCGGATCGTGTTCTCGATGAGCCGCGACGGCCTGCTGCCGCGCGGCGTCTCGCGCACCTCGCCCCGGTTCCACACCCCGGCCCGGCTGCAGATCATCTGCGGCATCGCGGTCGCGCTGATCGCCGGTCTGGCCAAGGTCGAGCTGCTGGAGGAGATGATCAACATCGGCACGCTGTCGGCCTTCGTGCTGGTCAGCTTCGGCATCCCGATCCTGCGTCGCACCCGCCCGGACCTGCCGCGCGGGTTCCGGGTGCCGTGGTCGCCGGTGCTGCCGATCATCGCCGGGGTGGCCTGCCTGTGGCTGATGAGCAACCTGACGGTGACCACGTGGCTGCGGTTCCTCGTCTGGCTGGCGATCGGCATCGCCGTCTACGCCGGGTACTCCTACCGGCACTCGCGGCTGCACCGGGCGTCGACCGACTGAGCACGTACCGTGGGCCGATGTTCACCACCCGCCCGGAACTCGTCGGCTCCTTCGGCATGGTCGGCTCCACGCACTGGCTCGCCAGCGCGGTCGGCATGCGGATCCTGGAACAGGGCGGCAACGCCTTCGACGCGGCCGTCGCCGCCGGGTTCACGTTGCAGGTGGTCGAACCCCATCTGAACGGACCGGGCGGCGACGCCCCGCTGGTCGGGCACCGGGCGGCCGACGGTCACACCTTCGTCATCTGCGGTCAGGGCACCGCTCCGGCCGAGGCGACCATCGGTGCCTTCGGTGAGCTCGGCCTGAGCGAGATCCCCGGCACCGGCCACCTGGCTGCTGTCGTGCCCGGGGCGTTCGGTGCCTGGCTCGACCTGCTCGCCCGCTACGGCACCCTCCCGCTCGCCGATGTCCTCTCCCCCGCGATCGGCTACGCCCAGGACGGGTACCCGCTGGTCCCGGCCGCCGTGCGCACCATCGCCACCGTGCGCGATCTCTTCACCGATCACTGGTCGACCTCGGCGTCGATCTACCTGCCGCACGGCGAGCTGCCCGAGCCCGGTGCCCGGTTCCGCAATCCCGACCTCGCCGCCACCTTCCGTCGGGTCCTGGCCGAGGCCGAGGCCGCCGGACCCGACCGCCTCAGCCAGATCGAGGCAGCACACCGGGCGTTCTACGCCGGCTTCGTCGCCGAGGCGATGGACGACTTCCTGCGCACTCCGGTCCGGGACTCCACCGGCGACGACCACACCGGGCTGCTGACCGCCGACGACCTGGCCGCCTGGCACCCGACCGAGGAGCCGACCGTCGCGGTGGACTTCGCCGGGGTGCAGGTGCACAAGACCGCAGCCTGGGGTCAGGGTCCGGTGCTGTTGCAGCAGCTCCAGATGCTGGAGACGCTGAACGTCGCGGAGGCCGAGCCCGGGTCGGTGGAGCTGGTGCACACCGCGATCGAGGTGGCCAAGCTCGCCTTCGCCGACCGGGAGGCCTGGTACGGCGACGACGACACCCCGCTGACCGACCTGCTCGACCCCCGGTACGCCGCGGAGCGCGCGGCCCTGGTCGGCGACTCGGCGGCCGACGGGCTGCGACCCGGTCGTCCCGGTGGCCGCGCACCCCGGCTCGCGAGCGTGTTCGGCGAGGCGGTCGACGGGGTGTGGCCCGGGCGGTACGAGGGTGCCGCGGTGGGCGCGGGTGGCGGCGAACCGACCCGCGGCCCGGCCGAGCCGACGGAGCTCACCGGCCCGGACGCGATGCGCATCGAGACGACCGGGACAGGCGAGGGCACCGACCCGACGCTGCCGACCCGACCGACCGGCGAGACCCGGGGCGACACCTGCCACGTCGACGTGGTCGACCGCTGGGGCAACCGGGTGTCAGCCACGCCGTCCGGTGGCTGGTTGCAGTCGTCGCCGGTGGTCCCCGGCCTGGGCTTCGGCCTCCCGACCCGGGCGCAGATGTTCTGGCTGGAGCCGGGTCTGCCCGCGTCCCTCGCCCCCGGCCGACGACCCCGCACCACCCTCAGCCCGGCACTGGCCCTGCGCACGGACGGCACCGGCTTCGCCTTCGGCACCCCCGGCGGCGACCAGCAGGACCAGTGGACGGTCCCGTTCCTGCTGCACCACCTGCTCTGGGGCGCCGACCTCCAGGCGGCGATCGACGCACCGGGGTGGCACTCGACGCATGTGCCGTCGTCCTTCCACCCGCGGGTCAGCGAGCGGCTCGGCGTGGAGGCGGAGAGTCGGCTCGGCGACGACGTGCTGGCCGGGCTCCGCGACCGGGGGCATGCGGTGCGGGACGCCGGGCCGTGGGCACTCGGCCGGGTCAGCGCCGCCGGGGTCCGCCGGGATGGGCTGCTGCATGCCGGTGCCAACCCGCGCGGCATGCAGGGCTACGCCGCGGGGCGTTGATCGTCCGCCCCCGGGTGCGGCACAGCTCACAGCCGATATCAGTTGCCTTCTGCAACCACACGTAATAAGTTGCCTGCTGCAACCAAGAAAGTAGGCAGCCGTGATCCCCGAGCACTCCCGCGCACTGATCGACGCGATCAGCCGCCTCACCCGTGTCCAGCGGGACATCGGGGAGAAGCTGTCCCGGCAGCTCGACTGCCCCCGCGCCGCGCTCGGGTTGCTGTGGCTGCTGGACAAGCGCGGTGAGCTGACCATCGGCGACGTGGCCACCCACCTGCGGGTGGACCTGTCGGTCGCCAGCCGACAGACCAGCGCCCTGGTCGAGGCGGGCTACGCCGAGCGCACCCGACAGAGCGCACCCGGTGCCGACCATCGGGTCCGCACCGTCCGGCTCAGCGACGCCGGTCGCACCTTCACCGAACAGACCCGGGTCCGGATGGACGCCCTGCTCGCCGAGGTGTTCGGCGACTGGACCCCCGAACAGATCCAAGCGGCGGCCGGCCAGATCAACCGGGTGGCCGACACCGTGGGCGCGATCGACGCGCACGCCGAACCCGAACTGGTCGCCCCCTGACCGTTGCTCCACACCCCTTTCCCGACGACGGCGCCGGGTTCCACCACCACGAACCGAAAGCCGAGAGCATGACCGAGTCCCCCGCCGCGGCACCCGCCGCGACCTCCCCCGCGCCCATGTCGCGCCGTCAGGTGCTGGAATCGCTGTCCGGCATCCTGCTGGGCATGTTCGTGTCCGTCCTGGCCACGAGCGTCGTCTCCAGCTCGCTGCCCAAGATCGTCAGCGACCTGAACGGCTCGCAGCACTCCTACACCTGGGTGGTCACCGCCACCCTGCTGACCACCACGATCACCACGCCGATCTGGGGCAAGCTCGCGGACCTGATGGACCGCAAGCTGCTGATCCAGATCGCGCTGATCATCTCCGTGGTGTCGTCGGCCGCCGCCGGCTTCGCGCACAACGTCGGCTTCCTGATCGGTGCCCGCGCCTTCCAGGGCATCGGCGCCGGCGGTCTGACCGCCCTGGCGACCATCCTGATGTCCGACATCCTCAGCCCCCGCGAGCGCGGCAAGTACATGGGCCTGATGGGCGGCATCATGGGCATCGGCATGGTCGGTGGCCCGCTGCTCGGCGGTGTCATCACCGACACCCTGGGCTGGCGCTACAACTTCTTCGTCGGACTGCCGTTCGCGGTCGCCGCGATCATCGTCCTGCAGATCACCCTGAAGCTGCCGCAGATGGTCCGCAAGATCGTGCGGATCGACTACTGGGGCGCCCTGCTGATCAGCGCCGGGATCGCCTCGCTGCTGCTGTGGGTGACCTTCGCCGGGACCAGCTTCGACTGGATCTCCTGGCAGACCGGCGCGATGGTCGGTGGCGCCGTGGTCCTGCTCGCCCTCGCGGTGTGGGTCGAGTCCAAGGTCGCCGACCCGATCATCCCGCTGCACCTGTTCAAGAACCGCACCCTGGTGCTCTCGGTGATCGCCTCGGTCGCCGTCGGTGTCGCGATGTTCGGCACCTCGGTCTTCCTGAGCCAGTACATGCAGGTGGCGCGCGGCAAGACCCCGACCCAGTCCGGTCTGCTCACCATCCCGATGATCCTCGGCCTGTTCATCTCCTCGACCCTGAGCGGCCGCCGGATCACCAAGACCGGCCACTACAAGAAGTTCATGATCGCCGGTGCCGCCGTGCTGACCGTGGGGCTGGCCCTGATGGGCACCATCCACTACGACACCAGCCTGGCCCTGGTCTGCCTGTTCATGTTCATCCTGGGTTCCGGTGTCGGCATGCTGATGCAGAACCTGGTGCTCGCCGTGCAGAACACCCTGGCGGTGGAGGAGATCGGCTCCGGCACCGCGACCGTGGCCTTCTTCCGGACCCTGGGTGGCGCGATCGGCGTCAGCGCGCTGGGCGCGGTGCTCGCCTCCCGGATCACCACGCTGATCACGGAGAAGCTGGTCTCGGCCGGGATCGACCCCAGCCAGCTCAGCGGTGGCAGCAGCACGGTGCCGGACGTGAACTCGATGCCGGACGCGCTGCGGGTGATCGTCGAGTCCTCCTACGGTGACGCGATCGCCGAGCTGTTCCTGGTCGCCGCGCCGCTGGCGATCGTCGCTCTGATCGCGGTGCTCTTCCTCAAGGAGGTCCCGCTCGGCACCCGGTCCGGTCTGCAGCAGCGGGCCGCCGTGGTCGACGAGCTGGAGTCGGTCGACGCCTGAGTCCCTCCACCACTCGCCCCTGTCCGGTCGTCCGGGCGGGGGCGAGTGCGCACGTACGGGAGAATGCGCCCATGGACGCACTCGACCCGCTGGCCCGGATCGAGGCCGAGCTCGGTCTCCTGCTGCGGCGCGCCCGGTCGCAGGCCGAACGCCTGTCCCGCGCCGTGCACCCCGATCTGGAGCCCTCCGCGTATCCGCTGCTGGTCAGGATCGCGCAGGCGCCCGGCATCCGGGCCGGTGAGCTGGCCCGGCTGATCGGCATCGGGCGCGGCACCATGTCCCGGCAGCTCGCCCGGCTGGAGCAGCTGGGACTCATCGAGCGGGAGGCGGACCCGCAGGACTCGCGGGGGCAGCTGATCCGGTTGACCGACGCCGGGGAGGAGCAGATGCGGCAGGCCCGCCGCGCGCGACGGGACTACCTGGCGGCCGCCCTCACCGACTGGTCCGACGACGACCGTGGCGTGCTCGCCGACCAGCTGGCGCGCCTGAACCGCGACCTCACCGAGCACCGCCTGGCGGACGACGAGCCGGTCTGACGGCCTCCGAGCGCCCGACTCAGTGCGCCCAGGTCAGCGACCACGTGCTGGTGCGCCGGGCCACCTGGGTCAACGCCGCCACCCGCCCGGCATCCCATCGCGGGGCCTGCCGCTCGAAGAACTCCGGCACCGCGTCCAGCGGCACCGCCCAGGCATCGGCCGCCGCCACCTCCTGCACGGGGGCACCGACCACCAGCACGCCGCGGACCTCGACCGGGGTGCCGACCGCCGCACGCAGCAGTGCACCGGCACGGGTGGCGGCCAGGCGCACCTGGCGCAGTTCGGCCACCGCGGCCCCGTCGGCCGACAGTCGCCGACCCTCCAGCACGAAGGAGCGGGCCGCGATCCGGGTGGCATCGGCGACCGCGAAGGCCCCGCCGGGCCCGATCAGCAAGTCTTCCAGCACGGTCCCCTGGCGCCCCAGCGGCACATCGTGCAGCACCGACCAGCCGGACAGCTCCAGCCGGTCGAGCCGGTCGCGCAGTCCGTCACCGACGGCCTCGTCAGCGCGGTGCCGACCGCGCGGGGTGGGCAGCACCGGACCCGCCAGCGTGGCGAAGCCCGGCATCGTCGCCGGGCTGATCGGGGTCCGACCGGCCAACTGGTCAGCAGGTCCGGGGGCGGCACGCCGACCCCGTGCTCCGGATTCACCGAGCACCTCGGACAGCGGCAGCACCAGCTCGGGCAGGTCCCGGCGCAGGAATGCCTGCGCGGCGGACCGGACGGCAGCGTCGGCCCATGCGGCCCCCTGCGCCAGATCCACCGCGCCGGTCATCAGGTCGATGCTGCCCAGGGGTGCACCGGTCCCCGCCCGCACGTACAACCGGTCAGCGCCGTAGCGGCGCCACCGATGCACGATCAGGGCCTCTTCCATGTGAGGGGTATCGGCAGGTCCTCGCCCTACCTGAACCCACCGGCTGTCAGTTCTCGGTCGGCTCGAAGGTGAGACTCACCGAGTTCATGCAGAACCGGTCGCCGGTCGGGGTCTGCGGCGCGTCGTCGAAGACGTGTCCCAGGTGCGAACCGCACTTCGCGCAGCGCACCTCGGTGCGGACCATGCCCAGGCTGCGGTCCTCGATCAGCTCGACCTTGTCACCCGCGAGCGGGCTGAAGAAGCTCGGCCAGCCGCAGTGCGAGTCGAACTTGGTGTCGGAACGGAACAGCTCGTTCTGGCAGGCGCGACAGCGGTAGACGCCCTCCCGGTGCTCGTCCAGCAGCTCGCCGGTCCACGGCCGCTCGGTCCCGGCCAGGCGCAGCACCTGGAACTCCTCCGGGTTCAGCACGGCACGCCACTCGGACTCGTTCTTGGTGACCTCGTAGGTCGACATGTGCTCCTCCTCCTCGCGCCCAGGGGCCGGGCGCACACGGTCCAACCACCCTCGCCCTCCGCCTGTTCCACCCTGACACCCCGCACCCGGCACCGCCTGCGGGTGGCGCTCGGACATGCGAACGGGCGCCCCGGTCCGCGAGACCGTGGGCGCCCGTTCGTGGAGGTCAGCGACCGGCGTGTGCCGACTGCGCGGGACCGGCGGGACGGCCGGCGCGACGGCTGCGGCTGCGACGCGGCTGACCGGAGCCGGCAGCGGCCGCCTGGCCCTGCGCCGAGCGGCCGGCGGCGGACCCGGCACCCTGTGCGGCCCGGCCGGAGCCCTGGCCAGCGGCGCGACTCTGGGCTGCCCCGGCAGCACGGCCCTGGGCGGCGGGCGCGGCGGACCGACCCTGACCGGCACCGGCCGGAGCGGCTGCGGCACCCGACCCGCCGCGACCACGGCGGCGGCGGCCACCACCGGCGGCACGCTCACCGCCACCGGCGGCAGCGCCACCCGCACGGGCAGCCCGCTTCGCGGTGGCGTTCCGACCGGTCGAGGTGCCCTGCACCGGAGCGGCGACCGGCGCGGGCTTCACGTACGGCGCCACCTCGCCGACCAGCTCGGTGATCACCGCGGAGCCCGGGGTGACCCGCTCGGGCGTGACGTTGATCTTGGCCTTGCGAGTCAGGTCGCGGACGTCGCCGGCCTGCTCGGGCAGCTGCAGGGTGACGACCACACCGCCGGAACCGGCACGGGCGGTGCGGCCGGAGCGGTGCAGGTACGCCTTGTGCTCGGCGGGCGGGTCGACGTGCACGACCAGCTCGACGTCGTCGACGTGGATGCCGCGGGCGGCGATGTCGGTGGCGACCAGCACGCGCACCTCACCGGAAGTGAAGGCGGCGAGGTTCCGCTCCCGGGCGCCCTGGCCCAGGTTGCCCTGCAGGTCGACAGCGGGGATGCCGTCGGCGGTGAGCTGCTTGGCGAGCTTCTTGGCCTGGTGCTTGGTGCGGGTGAACAGCACGCGCCGCCCGGTGCCGGATGCCAGCTCGCGGAGCACCTGCTTCTTGGCGTCCGCGTCGGCGAGCGCGAAGACGTGGTGGGTCATGGTCGACACCGGCGCCACGGCCGGGTCCACCGAGTGGGTGACCGGCTGGTGCAGGTAGCGCTTGACCAGGGTGTCGACACCGTTGTCCAGCGTCGCGGAGAACAGCAGGCGCTGACCACCGGCGGGGGTGCGGTCGAGCAGGCGGCGGACCACCGGCAGGAAGCCGAGGTCGGCCATGTGGTCGGCCTCGTCCAGCACGGTGATCTCGATGGCGTCCAGGGAGCACAGGCCCTGCTTGATCAGGTCCTCCAGCCGGCCGGGGCAGGCGACCAGGATGTCGATGCCCTTCTTCAGCGCGGCGACCTGCGGCCCCTGTCCGACGCCACCGAAGACGGTGGTGCTGGTCAGGCCGAGGGCGTCGGCGAGCGGCGCGATGGTGGCGTGGATCTGGCTGGCCAGCTCACGGGTCGGCGCGAGGATCAGGGCGCGGGGGCGACCCGAGGTGCGCTGACGGCCGGAAGCGGCGAGGCGGGTGACCACCGGGAGGCTGAAGGCCAGGGTCTTGCCGGACCCGGTGCGGCCGCGGCCGAGCACGTCGGTGCCGGCCATGGTGTCGGGGAGGGTGGCGGTCTGGATGGGGAACGGCTCCGTGATGCCGGCGTCCGCGAGGGTGCGGGCCAGGACAGCAGGAACGCCGAGGTCGATGAAGGTCATGTCGCCTTTCCGGCGGATCGGGCCTGCGCGCTTCGCCGGCGCTCGGCTGCGCTGACCCGCAGGCTCAGTCTCGGCTGAGCATCTGCTGGCGGCGCAGGGCGCCCTGCGTGCGCAGGACATAGCTGAACAGTTCGTCGAGCTCTCTGGGGGTGGCATCCCGGAACTGGCAGCCGTAGTGGGTGCCGCTGCGGGAAGGTTGGGCACGCACTACCTCTGCGTGCAGCCAGAACGCCTCGGAGAGCTCCGGGAAGACGAACCGGACCGTGCTCCCGATCGGGAGTTCGGCCATGGACATCATACGCATGCCGTGTGCGGACACATCGAGGGCGACGAAGGTGCGCCGCCGCTCACCGGTGGTGGAGTCGATGTCGGCGGGCTTGTCGTCGGGCAGCTCGGCGTCCTCGGGGAAGGTCACCCAGCCCTCGCACTCGACCCGTACCTGCACCCGGGCCACCGCACGCTTCTGCAGGGTGGACAGCAGCTCGACCTCGGCGCAGCCCAGCATGTCCGCCGACACCCGGCCGATCACCCCGCCGTAGACGCACTCGCCGCGCTGGTCGTCCATCACCCGGAGCACCACCCGCTCCCCCTCGGTGAACCCGCGCACCAGGGTGTCCGATCCCACCCACATCACGCCGTCCTCGAACTCCCGGACGTAGCCGTCCAGCCGGATCACACCATCGACCTCGACAGTGGTGACGGCGAGCTCGTGCATGGGGAGAGTCCTCGGGTGGGCGGACGGGGGGCGCGGTCACGCTACGCAGATCGGCCACCCCTCCGCGTGCGCTGTCCGGGGGTTTCAGCCCAGGAGAGCGGGTGAATTCGGTGCTCGGAGCGCCCATTTCATCCGAAACGCCGGGAGCCGGGCCCCTCGCTCATTTGCGGACAAACCCCTAGTCTCGCCCCGAGTCACCAGCACCCGCCGGTGACCACCCTCCGCCCCCTCCGCGAGGTTCTGCTGGCTACCCCCCGACGCCGCTGGTCCCTGACCCGGTACTTCGCCGTCGTGAGCGTGCTCGCCATGCTCGCCCTGGGCGTCGCGCTGGTCTGGGTCACCGCGAACGTGATGCGAGACCAGGCACGCCGGGACGGGATCGTCATGGCGCAGAGCATCGAGTCCTACGCCACCTCCGACGTCCCGGAGGACGCGTACACCGTCGGCGTGCTGGCCCCGGAGACATTCACCCGGATCACCGAGCAGGTCGCCGGCTTCGAGAACCTGACCCGACTCCGGCTGTGGACGGTGGACGGGGTGCTGCTCTTCGACTCCCTGCAGGATTCCACCGGCTTCCCGGACGGCGACCGGCTGGACGCCGCCGTCCGCCAGCGCGAGCCGGACGCCCAGGTGGTCACCGAGGTGCGCGGGGCCCAGTTCGGCGGCACGGAGTCCAGTCAGCTGGACGTCTACGTCCCGATCGACCGGGACGGCACCGTGGTGGGCGCCGCGGAGGTGATGCTCGACTACTCGGAGACCCAAGCGGCCCTGAGCAGCGCCATCCGCACGGTCACCGCGGTGGTCGCCGGTGGGCTGGTCCTGCTCTGGCTCGGCCTGTTCCGCACGGTCCGCAACGCCTCGCACCGGTTGCACACCTCGGCGCTGGAGAACGCCCGGCTCGCGCTCATCGACGCTCTGACCGGGCTGCCGAACCGCCGGATGCTCGGCGACCGGCTGGAACGGGCCATCGCCGACCACACCAGTGCGGGCACCACCGTCGGTCTGGCGCTGCTGGACATCGACCGGTTCAAGGACATCAACGACTCCCTCGGCCACGACCGGGGCGACGAGCTGCTGCAGCAGGTCGCCACCCGGTTGCGGGACGCGATGCGCCAGGACGACGTGGTCGCCCGACTCGGTGGTGACGAGTTCGCGATCCTGTTCCCGGACGTGCGCTCGGTCGCGGACGCCGAGGCCGCCGCCCGCCGGGTGCGTCAGCTGTTCGTCCCGCCGTTCCCGCTCGGCGACCTGGCCCTGCACGTGGACAGCTCGATCGGCGTCGCCTGCCTGCCGGACCACGCCGAGGACGCCTCGTCGCTGATGCGGATGGCCGACGTGGCGATGTATACCGCCAAGACCCACCGCCTCGGCGTCTCGGTGTACTCCCCGGAGGAGGACGACTCGTCACCGGCCCGGCTCGTCCTGCTCGGCGACCTGCACCGCGCGCTCAGCGTCGACGACGAGCTCCAGATGCATTACCAGCCGAAGATCGACCTGCACACGGGCGAGACCATCGGCCTGGAAGCGCTGATGCGCTGGCGCCACCCGACCCGCGGCATGCTGCCGCCCGACCTGTTCATCCCGTTGGCCGAGCAGTCGGGGCTGATCCACGACCTGACCCGGTACGCCCTGCGGTCCTGTGTCGCCCAGATCGCCGCCTGGTCGGTGGACCGGGTGCCGGTGCCGGTCGCGGTGAACCTGTCGGCGCACGACGTCACCGCGCAGGACGTGGTCGAGGTGATCGAGGACCTGCTCACCCTGCACCGGGTCCCGGTCGAGCTCCTGGAGGTCGAGATCACCGAGACCGCGCTGGTCTCCGACCCCTCCCGGGTGGTCCCGGTGCTGCACCGGCTGGGCGAGATCGGTGTGCGGGTCGCCATCGACGACTTCGGCATCGGCAACACCTCGATCTCCCAGCTGCGGGATCTGCCGGTGCACGGCCTGAAGATCGACCGGCTGTTCGTGGCCGACCTGGCGACCAGCGGCAAGCGTGGCTCCGAGGTGGTGGTCAAGGCGATGGTCGACCTGGCGCACTCCTTCGGGCTGCAAGTGGTGGCGGAGGGCGTGGAGGACGAGACCACCGCCGACGCGCTGCGTCAGCTCACCGTCGATCAGGCGCAGGGCTACCTGTATGCAGCGGCCTTACCAGCGGAAAGACTGGGCGTGGAACACTTGCGCCGACTGGGTGACTAAAAATCCGACACATCACCTCAAGTCGCCCGAGAGTCGGGTCGATAACACCCGAACAGCCCACATCCGCTCACTCGTCAGGACCACCGATGGACGACCTGCTGCGCGACATGATCACCCCGCCGGCCCCCCGACGTGACCCCGCGCGCCGCCGCCGACTGGTCGGCACCGTCGCGATCCTCGGCCTGGCAGGAGTCGGCCTGACCACGCTGGTCACCTCCGCGATCTTCACCGACAACGACGACACCGGCCGCACCGGCATCGTCACCGGCACCGTCGACATCGAGGCCGGGGAGGACGTCGCCTTCGTGCTGCCGCCCGGCAACCTGGCCCCCGGGGACTCGATCTACTCCCCGGTCACCGTGAACAACGCCGGGTCGCTCGCCCTGACCTACGGCGTGCAGTACTCCGCCACCAGCCCGGACGACAAGGGCCTGGCCCAGGTGCTCACCATGGAACTGTTCGCGGTGCCCGCCGCCAGCTGCTCCGCCGACCGGATCGGCGCCTCCACCCCGATCGGCAGCGCGAACGGCCTGTCCGGCAGCACCGTCGACCTCACCACCGCCAGCCGCGGCCTGATCGCCGGTGCCAGCGAGGAACTGTGCGTCCGGGTCAACGTCCCCGACCTGGACAACCAGTACCAGGACTCCCGCGCCGACCTCACCCTGACCTTCAACGCCGAGCAGGACGCGGCCAACCCGCACCAGTGACCCGATGACAGCACCCGCCGCGTTCGGTCGCCGGAGCGTGCACGCCACGCAACCGGCCTACGACCGTCGTGCGCCCGCGCCGCCCCGGCACCGCCAGACGCCCCCCACCCCGGGCCGTCGCGTGGTCACCGCCGGGCTGTGGACCATCGTGCTGCTGTTCGGCCTCGCCTACGCCGTCTCGGTCGCGGTGCCGCTGTGGTTCACCCTGAACGACCAGCGCCTGATGATCGTCACCTCCGGGTCGATGTCCGGCTCCGCCGAGGGCGCCTTCGACGCGGGGGACGCCGTGGTCCTGCGCCAGATCAGCGACCCCTCCGAGCTCCGGGTCGGCCAGGTCGCCTCGTTCTGGCCGGTCGGATCGGATCAGCTCGTCACCCACCGGATCGTCGCACTCCAGTCCCTGCCGGTGATGCAACAGGACACCGACACCGGCCGCATGGTCCCCACCCTCGACCCGGACACCGGCGAGCCGATCATGCGGCCGTACATCTTCACCAAGGGCGACGCGAACCCGAACCCCGACCCCGACGCCACCCCGCTGTCCCAGGTCCGCGGCATCGTGCTCGACGTCCACCCCAAGTGGGGCTGGGTGCTCGACTGGGCCGGGTCGCCGGTCGGTCGCCTGGTACTGCTCGGCCCCCCGCTCGCCGCCCTCGCCACCCTGGAGGGACTGGCCCTGCTCCGCGAACGACGCTCCCGGACTGCGAGCGCCCCGAGTCGACGGGAGGTGGAGGACGATGCGCGCCTGCTCGCGTGACCGGAAGCGGCTGACGCTGGCCATCGTGCTGCTCGCCCTCGCCCTCGGACTGCCCACGATGGGCATCGCCCACGCGAAGTTCGGCAGCAGCGCCGCGGTGACGATCAGCATCACCATCGCGCCGACCAGCCCCGGGCCGGCCGAGCCGGCACCCACCGACACCAGCTCCACCGATCCGCTCAACGGCTCCGCCGACGACGACGGCTGAGCGACACCGTCTGCCGACCGATGTGCTGCACCGCCCCCGTACGGCACGTTCGCCTCAGCACCCGGCAGGAAAACACTGGCACCCGCCCGATGACCGGCGTACCGTCGCCCCTGGTCCGCAGCAATGACGAACGAGGAGCACCGATGGTGGGGGTGGCCTGCATGGCCTGCATCACGCCCGACTGCCCCGGCGTCGCCTGACCCCCTGAGGTCCCGGCGACGCGGGATTTTGTCGACCCCGCACACCGCCATCGCAAGGACCCCTCATCATGCATGCCCTGACCGAACAGCAGATCCGCGCCGCCTTCGTGAACGCCTCCCGCCGCGAAGCCGCCAACGCCACCCTCCCCGACCTCGACGCCGTCGACTGGGACAACCTGGACTTCCTCGGCTGGCGTGACCGCAGGGCCCCGCTGTCCTCCTACGTCGTCGCCGAGGTCGACGGCGAACTGATCGGCGTCCTGCTCCGCGCCGCCGAACGCACCGGCAAGCGCCGTAAGGCCGTCTGCGGCTGGTGCGAGGACGTCATCGTCACCGACGACGTCGGCCTCTACGTCGCCCGCCGCGCCGGTGCCGCCGGACGCAAGGGCGACACCATCGGCACCCTGCTGTGCACCGACTTCCGTTGCTCCACCAACGTGCGCCGCAAGCCCACCCGCACCGAGGCCGGGCAGGCCACCGACGAGGAGCTGCTGATCATGCGGGAGCTGCGGATCGCCGGGTTGCAGGAGCGGTCGGCACGGTTCCTGCGCGAGGTGGCACGGACGCGGTGAGCCGCTGCCCCGCCGGATCGGGCACGCTGACCCGCACGGGGAGGCCCGGCGCCACCGCTAGGCTGGCGGGTGCACCGGGCCTCTAGCTCAATTGGCAGAGCAGCGGACTTTTAATCCGCGGGTTGTGGGTTCGATCCCCACGGGGCCCACCGACGAGCCGAGTTCGATGTGGCGGGTCAGCGCCGGAGCCGGTCGAGCGCGTGACGCGTGAGTTCCATCTCCGCCGTCCCGCCGTGCCCCTCGGCCTCGACGACGTGCAGCTCGCTGCCTTCCCACGCCTGGTGCAGCCGCCACGGCGTGATCACCGGTCCGCTGATGTCGCGGCGCCCGTGGATCAGCACGCCAGGAATGCCGGTCAGCTGGTGCGCGCGGCGGAGCACCGCCTGGTCCCCTACCAGGAAGCAGTCATTCGCCCAGAAGTGCGTCACCAGCGTCGCGAAGTTGGCACGCTCGCGCGGATCGGCGTGGAGAGGTCCCGGCACCCACCCCGGGTCGAGCGAAACGTGGGTCGCCTCCCATATGTCCCACGCGTCGGCTGCTCGAGCCCGGATGGCCGGCTCGGGATCACGCAGCAGGCGTGCGTAATGCTCGACCACCCGGACGCCGACGGGGACGTCAGCAGCGAACCGATGCCACGCCTCGGGGAAGATCCTGCCCACACCCTCGGTGATCCAGTCGAGCTCCTCCCGGCCGCCGGTGGTGACCGCGGTCAGCACGAGTCCGGTGACCCGGTCCGGGCATGCGAGGGCGTATGCCAGGGCGAGAGTCGATCCCCAGGAGACGCCGTGTACCAACCACGCGTCGATTCCGAGGTGGGAGCGGAGCGCCTCGATGTCAGCGATCAGGGCGTCGGTGGTGATGGAGTCCAGGTGTGCGAGGTCATCGATCGCCCACGGGGTGCTACGCCCACAACCGCGCTGGTCCACGCCGACGATCCGGTAGCGCTCGGGATCGAACCTCCGGCGATAGCCGCCGGCACCCAAGCCGCTGCCCGGCCCGCCGTGCAGATACAGCGCCGGGATACCCGCGGATGTCCCCGACTCTTCCCAGTACAGGCGCGCTCCAAAGGGCCGATCAAGCCAGCCGGAGGCGGACGGTTCCACGGGTGGGTACATGCCGCCACGGTACGAGACCGCAGCCGACGGGAAGCTCGACCCGGAGCCGATCAGGGGGCGCGGGTCGAGCACTCGCGCCGAACCGCCCACACAACCTGTGCGCCGAGGACGACAGGTTGCCCGGATCACCCCCGCCCGCCGTCCGGCATCGGCTTGTCTGACCCCTGAGCGTCGGGGCCCGCCGACGCCCGGTGAGGAAGAGGACGTCGCATGGTCAGCAGCATCCGGCGCTGGTGGGGTGCCTTCGCGACGGCGCGGCCCGCCACCGCCGAGTTCGTGGTGTTCAGTCTGATCAGCATGGGGATGACCGTGCTCCAGCTGGCGTTGATGCCGATCCTCAAGTGGGTGTTCGGGCTGACGTCGCTGGTGGACACCACGTTCCAGGTGCTGGGCACGACGACGAATGCCGATGGCAGCACGTTCTTCATCTTCGATTATCCGGCGGGGGCGTTGCCGGACGGTGGCGGCGGGCTGGCGTACTTCCTGGCGGTGCAGCTGACGTTGCTGATCGCCCAGGTGATCAACTTCTTCCTGCAGCGCAACGTCACGTTCAAGTCGACCTCGAACCCGTGGCGGGCAGCCGCCTGGTACGCGGTGGCGTACGTGATCATCACGTTCCTGGCCGCCTGGTTGCAGGGCTTCTACAAGGATCCGATCTATCAGTGGATGATCGGGCGCTGGGGTGCGACCGGTGAGGCCGGGGCGGATGTGGTGACGATGATCATCAACGCGCTGATCTCGTTCGTGGTGTTCTTCCCGATCCTCAAGATCATCTTCCGGGCTGAGCAGGCCGATCCCGCTGCCGAGCCGGTGGCGGTCGGCGCACGCTGAGGCGCTGGTCACACACCCCCGGTCTTCCGGATGCGGAACCGTCCGCGCGGTGTCAAGGTCATCTCCGTCGAAAGAGGAGGTTGACATGGGACTGTTCGGCTGGATCATTCTGGGGCTCATCGCTGGTGCGATCGCGAAGGCGATCCTCAAGCGTGACAACGGCGGTTGGTTCGCCACGTTGCTGCTGGGTGTGATCGGTGCGTTGGTCGGCGGTTGGTTGGGGAGCATCCTCTTCGATGCGCCGCTGGAGAACTTCTGGTCCATCCAGACCTGGGCGCTGGCGATCGTCGGTTCCGTGATCGTGCTCGCGATCTACGGTGCGATCACCGGCCGCAAGGGCGTTCGCGGCTGACACCACTGGTTCGACGAGGCCCCGGGGTGGGATATCCCGGGGCCTCGTCGTGTGTCAGAGCCCGTCGACCAGGTCGAGCGCGAGGTCGAGGATCGGCGACGAGTGGGTCAGCGCCCCCACGGAGAGGTAGTCGACCCCGGTGGCGGCGACCGCGGCTGCCCGGTCCAGGGTGAGGTTGCCGGTGGCCTCCAGCTCGACCCGGCCGGTGCCGGATTCGCCCGCACGCACCGCGGTGACCACCTCGGTGAGGACCTCCGGCGGCATGTTGTCCAACAGCAGGAACCGGGCACCGGCGGCGACCGCTTCCAGGGCCTGCGCGGGGGTATCCGCCTCGACCTGCAGCGGCACGTCGCCGAACCGGGCACGGACGGCGTCGATCGCGGCGGTGATGCCACCGGCCGCGACCACGTGGTTGTCCTTGATCATGGCGACGTCGTACAGGCCCATCCGCTTGTTGGTACCGCCGCCGCAGCGCACCGCGTACTTCTCCAGCTCGCGCAGTCCGGGGGTGGTCTTGCGGGTGTCCAGCACCTGCGCGCCGGAGCCGTCGAGCACATCCGCCCAGCGCCGGGTGTGGGTGGCGACGCCTGAGGCACGGGACGCGAGGTTGAGGGCGGTGCGTTCGGCGATCAGCAGCACCTGCACCGGGCCGGTGAGCACCGCGAGGACGTCACCCCGGGCGACCCGGCTGCCGTCGGCGACCCGCTGGTCGACGGCGGGGGCGGGCAGACCGAGGCGGGCGGCGACCTGGGCGGTGACCTCGGCGACGACCGGGAGACCTGCCACGACCCCGTCCTGGCGGGCGACCAGGTGTGCGGTGCCGATCAGGTCGCTCGGGACCGTGGACTGGGTGGTCAGGTCGCGGCCGGGCTCGGGGCCCAGGTCCTCGTCCAACGCCACCCGCACGGTCCGGCTCAGCCACTGCCCATCGAGATCGCTCACCCCCGCAGCCTAGGGCCCGTCGGTCGCCTCAGTCGGCGACCGGTGCGCGGGTGCGCAGCAGTCGACCGTCGGGGTCGAGCTCGGCCCGCACCCGGACCAGCCACGCGTCGTCCCGCTCCGGGAAGTCGGTGCGGACGTGCCCGCCCCGGGACTCGGTCCGGGTGTCGGCCACCGCGGTGAGAACGGTGGCGACCTGGTGCACGTTGGTGGTCTCCCACTCGGCGACCTGGGGGTCGGCGATCGGGGCGACTCCCCCGTCGCCGACCCGGTGCGCGTCGGTGCGGACGGCTGCCAGGCGTTCGGCGGCGGTGGCCAGGCCCTCGGCGGAGCGCAGCACCCCGGGTCCGGCGGTGGCGATCCGCTGCACCCGGGACCGGGCGGCGCCGGAGACCAGGGCGCTGTCGCCGGCGCGCGGCACCGGGTCGGCGTGGGTCAGACGGCCACGGCCCACCCGGTCGGCGACGTCGTGGGCGGCGCGGTGGGCGAAGACCAGGCCCTCGAGCAGCGAGTTCGATGCCAGCCGGTTCGCGCCGTGCACGCCGGTGCAGGCCGCCTCGCCGACCGCGTACAGCCCGCGCAGCGTGGACCGGCCGGACAGGTCGGTGAGCACCCCGCCCGAGTGGTAGTGCTGTGCGGGGGCGACCGGGATCAGGTCGGCGCCCAGGTCGAGTCCGTGCTCGGCGAGCCGGGCGGCGATGGTCGGGAAGCGGCGTCGGGCTCCCGCGCTGCCCAGGTGCCGGGCGTCCAGCAGGACGTGGTCGGAGCCGGTGCGGGCCAACTGGTCGACGATGGCCCGGGAGACGACGTCGCGGGGGGCGAGCTCGGCCATCGGGTGCGCGGCGGGCAGGAAGCGGTGCCCGTCGACGTCGAGCAGGATCGCGCCCTCACCCCGGACCGCCTCGGAGATCAGGGTGAGCTGGCCCTTCACCCCGGAGCCGAGCCACAGCACGGTGGGGTGGAACTGGACGAACTCGATGTCGGCGACCGCGGCACCCGCCCGGAGCGCGGCGGCCAACCCGTCGCCGGTGGCCTGCGCCGGGTTGGTCGAAGACCGGAAGACCTGGCCGATCCCGCCGGTGGCCAGCAGCACGGCCGGGGCCAGCGCGGCACCGACACCGTCCCGGGACCCGGCACCGATCACGTGCAGGGTGACGCCGCAGACCGGTCCGGGTCGACCGTCGGCGTCCGGGGCGGCGGTGAGCACGTCCAGCACCAGGGCCTGCTCGATCACCTCGATGCCCGGGTCCTCGCGGACGGCGGCGAGCTGGGCGACCAGGGCCCGGGAGATCTCGGCGCCGGTGGCGTCGCCCCCGGCGTGCGCGATCCGGTCGGCGCGGTGGCCACCCTCCCGGGTGAGGGCGATCCTGCCGTCGGGTGCGGTGTCGAAGACGGCACCCCCGGCGACCAGTTCCCGGACCCGGGCCGGGCCCTCGGTGACCAGCACCTCGGCGGCGCGCGGGTCGCAGAGCCCCACCCCGGCCTCCAGGGTGTCGCGCAGGTGGGCGGCCGGTGAGTCGGTCGGGTCCAGGGCGGCCGCGATGCCGCCCTGCGCCCAGATGGTCGAGCCGGACACCAGCTCGCCCTTGGTGACCAGCAGCACCCGGTCCACCCGGCTGCGCAGCTCCAGGGCGGCGGTCAGCCCGGCGATCCCGGATCCGACCACGATCGCGTCGGCGGTGATGGTCCACCCGGGTGCGGGTGCGGCGAGGCTGCGCGCCAGGACCGGTGTGCTCACCGACCGCCGTCCGGCTCGGCGTCACCGGTGACGGCGGACCGACCGTCGTCGAAGGGCAGTCCGCTGGGATGCAGCCCGGACCGCTCGGTCCACTCGGCCGGGACGGTGCCCGGGTCGTGGCCGGTGTCGACGATCCGGTTGTCGGCGTCCACCAGGACCACCTTCGGCTCGTAGCTGTGTGCCTCGGCGTCGTCCAGCATGCCGTAGGCGATCAGGATCACCACGTCGCCGGGGTGCACCAGGTGCGCGGCGGCGCCGTTGATGCAGATCTGCCCGGAGCCGGGCTCCCCCGCGATCACGTAGGTGGTCAGCCGGGAACCGTTGGTCACGTCGACCACGTCGACCTGCTGCCCTGGCAGCAGGTCAGCCGCCGCGAGCAGGTGCGCGTCCACGGTGATCGAACCGACGTAGTGCAGGTCGGCCTGGGTCACGGTGGCGCGGTGGATCTTGCCGATCATCATCGGGCGCAGCATGGTCACGCCCACCTCACGTCCATGTTGTCGATCAACCGGGTGTCGCCCACCCGGCCTGCCACGGCGAGCACCGCCACCGCCCCGGGCTGGGTGGCCCGGTCGTCGGGGATGTCGCCGAAGGTCTGCGGGTCGACCAACGCCACGTAGTCGGGCTCGATCCCGGCGGCGACCAGCACAGCGCGGGTGGCGTCGCGCACGGCGTCCGGTCCGGCACCGTCCGCCGCCGCCCGCTGACCGGCGGTGACGGCGCGGGAAAGGGCCAGGGCCGTCTCCCGCTGGTCGGCGCTGAGGTACGCGTTCCGGGACGACAGCGCGAGGCCGTCGGCGTCCCGGACGGTGGGCACCGGCACCACGGTCAGGCCGAGGTCCAGGTCACGGACCATCCGGGCCACGGCGACCAGCTGCTGCACGTCCTTGCGGCCGAACATCGCGGCATCCGGCCGGGTCAGGTGCATCAGCTTCAGGACGACGGTGAGCGCCCCGTCCAGGTGACCCGGGCGGATCGCTCCCTCGTACACCTCGCCGATCGCACCGGCCGACACCCGCACCACCGGGTCGCCGTCCGGGTAGACCTCGTCGGGCTCGGGGGCGAAGACCACGTCCCCGGCACCGAGGAGCCCGGGGCCGGTCAGGCGCTCCAGGTCGCCGGCCAGGTCGCGCGGGTAGCGGTCCAGGTCCTCGGTGGGGCCGAACTGCAGCGGGTTGACGAAGATCGTCACCACCACCTGCTCGCCGCGACCGCGCGCCTCTCGGACCAGGGCCAGGTGCCCGTCGTGCAGGGCACCCATCGTCATCACCACCGCCCGGCTGACCGGTCGCAGTGCCACGCTCAGCTCCGCTCGGGTGCGGGCCAGCGTCGGTGCGGTGGTCATGCGTCGTCGTCCTCCGGATCGGTGGTGGGGGCCTCCGGAACGCTACCCCCGTCGCGGCCGGAGGTGTGAGTCGGGGTCAGCTCGTCCAACAGGGCAGCACCCTGCTGGGCGGTGATCTGCCCGTCGACCAGGGACCGCGCGGTCGCGGCCCGGGACAGCGCCCGGTAGGAGTCGAGCAGGTCGGTCGACCCCAGGGAGGCGAGTTCGCGCAGGTGGTCGCGCACCGTCCCCGCGTCCCCGCGCCGCACCGGACCGGTCAGGGTGGCGATCGCACCGCCCGCCGACTCGGCCCGGAGCGCCCCGTCCAGGGCGGCGTCCAGCAGCGGCCGCAGCACCGCCCCCGGGTCGCTCACCCCGGCGGCCCGCAGCGCGTCACCCGCCTGAGCGACCAGCACGACCAGGTGGTTCGCGCCGTGCGCCAGGGCCGCGTGGTAGAGCGGGCGCGCCGATTCCTCGATCACCACCGGCTCGCCGCCCATCTCGACCACCAATGCCTGACCGATCGGCAGCACCGGCGCGGGGGCGGTGACCGCGAAGGTGCAGCCCTCCAGCCGGGAGAGGTCCAGCGAGGTGCCGGTGAAGGTCATCGCCGGATGCAGAGCGACCGGGATCGCCCCCATCGCCCGCGCGGGGTCCAGCACCGCGGCCCCGAACCGACCGGCGGTGTGCACCACGATCTGTCCCGCCTGCCAGGCACCGGTCCGCGCCAGCCCCGCGACCAGCTCCGGCAGTGCGTCGTCCGGCACCGCCAGCAGCACCAGCTCGGCGCGGCGCACCACCTCGGGCACCTCCAGCACCGGGACGCCGGGCAGCAGGGTGTCGGCGCGCTCCCGGGACGCCTCGGAGACCGCGGACACCCCGACCACCCGATGGCCGACGGCACGCAGCGCGCTGCCGAGCACCGCGCCGACTCGTCCGGCGCCGATCACGCCCACACCCAGCCGTGTCGTCATCGGGCGCTCATCCACTGCTCGGGGCCGGCCCCTGCCCGGGCCGTGCGGGCACGCACCGCCTGGTCCTCGATCAGCCGGGCGGCGTCCCCGGCATCCAGGTGCGCCACGGCGGGGGTCACCGGGCCCGGGGTGGAGTGCAGCCTGAAGTCGGCGAGGCCGAGCCGTCGCTCCAGCGGTCCTTGCCGCATGCCGAGCGACTGGGTGCGCTCGTGCGGGACCACGATCAGGCTGCGGGTCAACCGGCCGCGCCGGATCAGCAGCGCCCGGTCGGTGACGGTCACCCCGGTCCGGCGCCAGGCGATCGGGTCCAGCCAGCGGGCGCGCCGCGGGGCGGTGAGGAAGCCGAACTCCTGCTCGGTACCGGTCAGGCCCGCCTGCACCAGGGCGCGCGGGTCGTCGGTGCCCAGGTCGGGCAGCACCAGCCACAGTGCGAGGAGCACGTCCTCCCGGGTGCCCACCGGCAGCAGCGCGGTCTCGCTCTCCTGTCCGGCCTCGGACTGGGCGTACCCGGCGACGTTGATCTCCACCCGCCACCAATCGGCCTTGCGCCAGAGGATGCTCTGGTACACCCGGACCGCCTGCACCCGACCGGGCGGAACCGTCTGCGCCCGGGTCTCGGTCAGGCCGTGCCGCAGCCGGATGCCGTCCGGGGAGATCGCCGCCCGGAAGTTCGCGCCGCGGTTGATCCGGTTCCACTGGTAGGAGACCACGACGAGCAGACCGGGCAGAATGCCGAAGGCGGGGCTGATGCTGCGGGCCAGCACCATGCTGACCACCAGGACCGTGACCCACAGCAGCAGCCAGAACACCGACCAGGTCAGCAGGGTGGACAGCAGCAGCCGCTTCACCGGCACCGCGAACACCGCGTTCTCCGGGGCGGTCTGCGCCGGGATCGGCCCCGCGGGCAGCGGTCGCACGGCATCGGCCGGGGCATCAGTGCCGAGAGTGCCGTCAGTGCTGTCAGTGCTGTCAGTGCTGTCAGTGCTGTCAGTGCCGTTAGTGCCGTTAGTGCCGTCAACAGTGGGGACAGCCGCGGCCGCACGGTGGTGCAATCCCGCCGCGCGTGCCAGCAACTCCGCCCGCAGCTGATCCGCGTCGTCCTCCCGCAGGAAGGCCAGCGACACCGCACTGCCGGAGCCCCCGGCCACCTCCAGCCGCAGCTCGGACAGCCCGAACAGCCGGGCCAGCAGCGGCTGGACCACGTCGACGGCCTGCAACCGGTCCAGCCGGGCCTGTCGGTGCTGGCGGAACAGCACACCGGTGCGCAGCCGCACCGCGTCGTCGGTGACGGCGAACCGGGTCACCCGCCAGGCGATCGCCGAGTAGCCGAACCCGACCAGGAACACCACAGCGAGCAGACCCAGCGCGGCCAGCCAGACCCGTCCGCCCAGCCACTCGGCCAGTTCCTGGACGCCGTTCGTCGACTGGCTGCCGATCACGACCAGCACCGCGACGAAGACCTTCCAGCCCTTCACCGCCGGGGTGACCGGGTGCATCCGCCGCCACTCGACGCCGTCCTCGACCTCGGCCGGGCTGCCCGCGGTGATCGGCTCGTTCACAGCCCCGCCAGCCGGGACTCGCCACGGGAGGCGAGCTGGTCGCGCAACCGGGCCGCCTCGTCGGTGGGCAGCCCGTCCACGGTGACCTCACTGCTGGGCGAGGCGGTGTGCAGCTGCACGGTGGCGATGTCGAAGCGACGGGCCAGCGGACCGGCGTTCACGTCGACGTACTGCATCCGCCCGTAGGGCACCACGACCATCGAGCGGAACAGGATGCCGCGGCGCACCAGCAGGTCGTCGGCCCGCTCGGCGTAGCCCATCGCGCGCACCTGTCGCGGGACCAGCCAGGCGATCCAGACGCCCAGGAGCACGACGGCGAGCGGGATGGCCCACAGCCACACCACACCGGAGAGCACCGGGGCGAGGACGGCGCCGACCAGCACCGGCAGCAGCCAGAGCCCGGCCAGCAGCAGTCGTGCGGTGATCAGGCGCGGGGAGACCGGGGTCCAGGTCACGCCCTCGGGTTCGAACGGCTCGGTGCTCATGGCGACCATCCTGGCACCGTCCGGGGGGCGATCAGCCCGCGGCGGGGTCCAGCGCGTGCTCGTGCTCTTCCGGGTCCTCCGGTGGCGGGATCCGGCAGAACCACTCCACGACCAGTCCGACCACCACCAGGACGACGGCGCCCGCCACCGCCAGACCCGCCGACCAGGCACGGTCCACCAGCGCGGGACCGCTCAGCTCGGTCACGGTGTGCAGCACCTGGGCCAGGTACCAGCCGGCGAGCAGCGACCCGGCATAGCAGCACGCCTTGGCCAGCACGGCGGTCCGGGCGGCGCGGATCGGGTCCAGGCTCGGCCGCTTGCCGTGCAGGTACTGCCGGACCGTCCAACCGAGCCAGAACACGACCGCGGCGATGAACACCAGCACCCCGCCGGTCGGCCACGGCACCTCGGGCGGCAGCACGCCCCGGCTCGCCAGCACGCGCAGCACCGCCCAGGCGGCGGCGGTGGTGAGCGCGACGACCAGCAGCAGCGAACCGACCCGGGTGCGGTGCATCACGGCGCCGGGCGCTCGGGGTCGAGATCCGGGGTGATCGGCGGGATGTCGAACAGGGCCGGGTGGTCACGCAGCGGGTCGTGCTCGGGTGCGGCGGTCGCGGACTCGGGCGCCGCGGGCACCGGCTGGGTCAGCCAGTCCAGGGCCAGCCACCGCACCCCTTCGCGGTCGGGGGCGGTCGCGGCGAGCTGAGCCACCGGGCCGCCACCCAGACCGTGCAGCACCGCGTCGGGTCGGATCTGCGCCCAGGGCTGCAACACGAATGCTCGCTCGTGCGCCCGGGGGTGCGGCAGCTCCAGGTCGTCCGTGACCAGGCTCAGGCCGCCGAAGGCGATGATGTCGATGTCCAGGGTGCGCGGGCCCCAGTGCTCCAGCCGTTCCCGGCCGTGCTCCTGCTCGATCGCCGCGGTGGCGTGCAGCAGCTCGCGGGGGGCGAGGGTGGTGCGGGCGATCAGCACCGCGTTCAGGTAGTCGGGCTGCTCGGGGCCACCGACCGGCGCGGTCCGGGCCAGCGCGGAGACGTCCAGCAGCTCGAGTCCCGGGATGGCGGCGATGGCGGCCACCGCCGAGCGCAGGGTGTCCTGCGCGTTGCCGAGGTTCGACCCCAGGGCCAGCACCACCTCGGTCGGCTCGGTGGGCGGCAGATCGAAGGGGTCACGGGCGTCCACCACCGGCACCGGGGCGGAGCCGCTCAGACCGGCGACGGCGGCCGCCGCGGCCGCGGTGTCGGCATCGACCTCCGCCGTCGGGCGACCCGCGTCGCCGAGGTCCAGCATCCCGGCCAGGGCGGCACCGGCCAGCGCGGCTCCGGCGCTGGCGGCACCGGCGTCCTCGGCGGCGATGGCGGGCAGGACGGCGGTGGCCGGAGCACCGGTGCCGGAGACCCGGATCGGGCCGGTGGTCGGACGACCGTCGGTGGTGGGGTGCTCGCCGGATGACAGCAGCGGCTCGACCTCGGGCGGTTCCGGCGCCGACTCGGACAGCGCGGGCGCGGCGTGCGTCGCCGGGACCGGGGCCGACTCGGGCTGGGTCGACTCGGGCTGGGCCGGTTCCGGCTGCCACGGGCGGGCGTCCGCGGCCAACGGTTCGGCGGCGGGCAGCCGGTTCCGGTCCCGACGCACCCGCACCTCGACATCGCCGAACGGGACGGTGATCGGGGCCTGCGGCTTGTGCACGGTGACCTCGACGCCGTACGCCTGCGGATGGGCGAGCACGGTGGCGGCGATCCGCTCGGCCACGGTCTCGATCAGGTTCGCAGGCTCGCCGCGCAGCACCGCGACCACCTGCTCGGCCAGGGTGCCGTAGTTCAGGGTGTGGTCCAGGTCGTCCGTGGCGGCGGCCCGTCGGGTGTCGAGCTCGATCACCAGGTCCACCACGAAGGTCTGGCCCTCGCGGCGCTCGTGGTCGAAGACCCCGTGGTACCCGGTGGCGCTGACGCCGGTCAGGCGGATCGTGTCCGGGGTGGTCGGCTGCTCGGTCATCGTGCGTCCTCTCCTACGGTCCGTCCGCCCTGCCATGCCGACGCGACCCGCACCGCGTCCGCCGTCCCCCGCGCGTCGTGCACCCGGACGCACCAGGCCCCGGCCGCCGCCGCGAGTGCCGAGATCGCCGCCGTGGCGGCATCCCGCTGCCGTGGCGGCACCGGCACGTGGTCGGCGCCCGCCAGCAGGTGGCCCAGGAAGCGTTTGCGGGACGCCCCGACCAGCACCGGGAAGCCCTCGGCCAGCAGCTCGTCCAGGCGGGCGAGCAGCGGCCAGTTCGCCGATCCGGGCTTGGCGAAGCCCAGTCCGGGGTCGAGCACGATCTGGTGGTCGGCGACCCCGGCGGAGCGCAGCCCGGCGACCCGCTGCCGCAGTTCGGCGCCCACGTCGGTCACCACGTCGTCGTAGTCGGCGAGCTGGTCCATCACATCCGCGTGCCCGCGCCAGTGCATCGCCACGTAGACCACTCCGGTCCCGGCGACGACCGGGTACATCTCCGGGTCGGCCAACCCACCCGAGACGTCGTTGACGATCACCGCGCCGGACTCGACGGCGGCCGCGGCCACCGCCGCCCGGGTGGTGTCCACGCTGACCGGGATCTGCTGGGCGACCAGCTCGCGGATCACCGGCACCACGCGGCGCAGTTCCTCCTCGACCGGCACCCGCTCGGCACCGGGCCGGGTGGACTCGCCGCCGACGTCGACCAGGTCGGCGCCGTCCGCCATCAGCTCCCGCGCGTGCGCCACCGCGGCATCGGCGCTGAACCACTCCCCGCCGTCCGAGAACGAGTCCGGGGTCACGTTGACCACTCCCATCACCAGGGTGCGGTCGAGGGAGGTCATGGCATCGGGCAGCGGGAGGGGGTGATGCACGTGGATCAGCCTAGGCGGTCGCAGGGCCGGTCAGCGGATCAGGCTCATCGCCTCGGCACGGGTGGCCGGGTCGCGCATCTGGCCCCGCACCGCGGAGGTGATGGTCCGGCTGCCGGGCTTGCGCACCCCGCGCATGGACATGCACAGGTGCTCGCACTCGACCACGACCAGCACGCCGCGCGGCTGCAGGTGCTCGACCAGGGCGTCAGCGATCTGCCCGGTCATCCGCTCCTGGACCTGCGGACGGCGGGCGTACACCTCCACCAGGCGGGCCAGCTTGCTCAGCCCGGTCACCTTGCCGTTCTCCCCCGGGATGTACCCGACGTGGGCGACCCCATGGAAGGGCACCAGGTGGTGCTCGCAGGTGGAGTACACCTCGATGTCCTTGACCAGGACCATTTCCTCGTGGCCGATGTCGAAGGTCGCGCTGAGCACCTCCCCGGCGTCCTGCCGCAGCCCGGCGAAGATCTCCTGGTAGGCGCGGGCGACCCGGGCCGGGGTGTCCCGCAGCCCCTCGCGGTCCGGGTCCTCCCCGACCGCGAGCAGGAGCTCACGCACTGCCGCCTCGGCCCGCGCCGCGTCGTACGGCGGGATGGTCTCGCCCACGGTGTCAGTCCTGCTGGGTGTCGGCCGGACCGCTGGCGTCCGGGGCCTGGTTCGGCGGGACCTCGACGGCGCCCACCGCCGGGTGCTCGTCGTTCGCGGCGGCCGCCTCGTCCTGCGGGATGACCGGACCGGTCTGCTCGGCGAGCTCGGCGGGGGTCATCACCGGCGGGCGGTCGGAGACACCGCGCTCGTCGTTGGTCAGCCACACGGTGCGCGGCGGGCGCTTGGTCACCGGCTCGAAGATCCGGGCCAGCTCCTGCTGGTTCAGGGTCTCCTTCTCCAGCAGCTCCAGCACCAGGGCGTCCAGGACGTCGCGGTACTCGTTGAGGATCTCCCACGCCTCGTGGTGGGCGTGGTCCATCAGACCGCGCACCTCCATGTCCACGGTGCTGGCGACCGACTCGGAGTACTCCCGGCCGTGGCCCATGTCCCGGCCCATGAACACCTCGCCGGAGTCCTGGCCGAGCTTGACCGCGCCGACCTTGGTGCTCATCCCGAACTGGGTGACCATCTTGCGGGCGGTGCCGGATGCCTTCTCGATGTCGTTCGAGGCGCCGGTGGTCGGGTCGTGGAACACCAGCTCCTCGGCCACCCGGCCACCCATCGCATAGGCCAGCTGGTCCAGCAGCTCGTTGCGGGTGGTGGAGTACTTGTCCTCGGTGGGCATGACCATCGTGTAGCCCAGGGCACGGCCACGGGGCAGGATCGTCACCTTGGTCACCGGGTCGGTGTATCGCAGCGCCGCCGCCACCAGGGCGTGACCGCCCTCGTGGTACGCGGTGATCTTGAGTTCCTTGATGTTCATCACGCGGGTGCGCTTCTGCGGTCCGGCGATGACCCGGTCGATCGCCTCGTCCAGCGCCCGGTTGTCGATGATCTGCGCGTTCGACCGCGCGGTCAGCAGCGCCGCCTCGTTCAGCACGTTGGCCAGGTCGGCACCGGTGAAGCCCGGGGTGCGACGCGCGACGCCGTTGAGGTCCACGTCGGTGGCCATCGGCTTCCCGGCGGCGTGCACCTGCAGGATCCGCTCCCGGCCCTTGAGGTCCGGCGGCTCCACGGCGACCTGGCGGTCGAAGCGGCCCGGGCGCAGCAGCGCCGGGTCCAGGATGTCCGGCCGGTTGGTGGCGGCGATCAGGATCACGTTGGTCTTGACGTCGAAGCCGTCCATCTCGACCAGCATCTGGTTCAGCGTCTGCTCGCGCTCGTCGTGGCCGCCGCCCATCCCGGCGCCACGGTGGCGACCCACCGCGTCGATCTCGTCGATGAAGATGATCGCCGGGGCGTTCTGCTTCGCCTGGTCGAAGAGGTCACGCACCCGGGAGGCGCCGACACCGACGAACATCTCGACGAAGTCCGACCCGGAGATCGAATAGAACGGCACCCCGGCCTCACCGGCGACCGCGCGGGCCAGCAGGGTCTTGCCGGTTCCGGGCGGGCCGTAGAGCAGCACGCCCTTCGGGATCTTGGCGCCGACCGCCTGGAACTTGTCCGGCTCGGAGAGGAACTCCTTGATCTCCTGCAGCTCCTCGACCGCCTCGTCCACCCCGGCGACGTCGGCGAACGTGACCTGCGGCGACTCCTTGGACACCAGCTTCGCCTTGGACTTGCCGAAGGCCATCGCACCCCGGCCGCCGCCCTGCATCGAGCTCATCAGGAACCAGAACAGGCCGACGATGATCACGAACGGCAGGACCAGGGTCAGCAGGCTGCTCCACCACGGGGTGGTGGGCACCTCGGAGGTGTAGCCCTTGTCCGGGTCCGCCTTGGCGATCGCGTCCACCACGGTCGGCCCCTGGGGCAGGACGTAGTTGAACTGGACGTCCTTGCCGTAGTTCTTGTCGTCCTTGACGAAGTCGTCGGCGAGCACCAGGTCGACGCGCTGGACGCCCTCGGTGATCTTCGCCTGCTCGACCTTGCCGTCCTCGATCAGGGCAAGCCCGTCGGAGGTGTCGATGCGCTGCACCCCGGAGGAGGTGAAGAAGCTCGCCCCGATCCACAGCACCAGGACGCCGAGCAGGATCCACGGGATGGGGCCGCGGGTGAGTCGCTTGAGAGTCATGTGGTCAGCGAGGGCGTGCGCCCCCTCGTCCCTCCGGTTGCAGGGGTGGAGGCCTTGAAGCTACACGGTGGATCTGGACAGCAGGAGTCCGATCACCCGATGTTCGCCCAGGGCTTGCTGGTCAGGAGCACCGCTGCCACAGCGGGTGCGCGGCCACCGCACCGGAGGGGTGCGGCTCCTCGGGTGGGCACCGCCGTGCGCTCGCACCCGCGGTACCCACTGCGGACCTGGCACCCGCCGCGACAATGACCCGACCGGGCTGTGCGTCACGCCCGGCCCTCACGGCGACTGCTGCCACACCGGAGGCAGTGTCGGCGGCGGGGTGAACGGGCCGACTGTGGGTGCCGAGCCCGGGCCGAAGTACGCGTCCGGGTTGTCAGGGTCGAAGTCCGCGAGGTCGTCGGGGGCTTCCAGACACGGCGACCCGGTGCCGAAGTATAGGCGGGCGACGTAGCCCTCTTCGATCCACCCCTCGTCCGCCGTCCAGAACCCAATACCGAAACCATCCTTGCTAAATCTATAGAAACCCATGCCGCGACCCAGATCGCCTCCGCTGACCTCCCAGCCATCATCGATGAACGCCTGCATAATCGGCGTCACCAACTCGACCGTTGGCTGACGCGGCTCGATCGTGACATTGCGATTGGAGTTCCACACCACATGCGTCGGATTCGCGTTACCCGGGACCTCGCTGCAATCACCCCAGGCGTCATCCCTGCTGGCGTCATAGTTCAAGTCGAACGTCAGCTCCGGGAACACCTCGCGCGCGTGGGACAAAATCGCGTCCGACATCTCGGTGGTCAGCTGGTAGGAGATCTGCGCGTCGCTGTACCGCACCTCCTGGGTCTCGGTGGGATACCCGGTGCCACATCCCGACACCAGCCAGGCCACCAGCAGCATCGCCGCCACCGGCACCGCCCGCATCATGCCGGTGGTACCGCACGCAGCACCCGCAACGGATCGCTTCCTCGTCCCGGACAGGCCACGACGGACACCCGGACCAGCAGGCTGCGCCCCACGGCCCGGCCTCACGGCGACCGCTGCCACACCGGAGGCAGTGTCGGCGGCGGGGTGAACGGGCCGACTGTGGGTGCCGAGCCCGGGCCGAAGTACGCGTCCGGGTTGTCAGGGTCGAAGTCCGCGAGGTCGTCGGGGGCTTCCAGACACGGCGACCCGGTACCGAAGTACAGGCGAGCGACCATTCCCGCCTCGATCGACCCCTCGGTTGCGGTCTGGAACCCGACATCGAAGCCGTCTTTGCTGAAACCGTAGAATCCCATACTGCGACCCAATTCTGTCTCATTCACCTCCCACCCGTCTTCGATGAAGATCTGCATGATGGGCATCACTAGTTCACCCGTCGTCTGGCGCGGCTCTATAGTGACGTTGCGATCGGAGTTCCACGCCACATGCGTCGGGTGCGCGTTGCCTGGGACCTCGCTGCAATCTCGCCAGGTGTCGTCCCTACTGGCGTCGTAATTGAGGTCGAACGTCAGCTCCGGGAACACCTCCCGCGCGTGGGACAAGATCGCGTCCGACATCTCGGTCGTCAGCCGGTAGGAAATCTGCGCGTCGCTGTACCGCACCTCCTGGGTCTCGGTCGGATACCCCGCACCGCACCCCGACACCAACGACAGCACCAGCAGCACTGCGGCGACGGCCGCTCCCCGCCTCACCGCACTACCTGCGTCGGTGGCACAAAGGTGGGATCGGACATCGGATACGTGACCTCGACATCCCATGGCACGGTCGACTCGACCGTCGGTGCCGTCCATACCGTCACCTCTCCCCCGGTCATGACTGCCAAGATGTTGTCCCACGCGTCCGGCTTGACGTTCCGCTTGGTGTCATCGCCGAATACCCCGCTGTGGGCGTCACTCCCCGACAGCACTGGACTGTGCGGATCACGCGCGTTCACGCGCCCGGTCTCCAACCGCACCACGCCGTCGAGGATGTCCGGGTCCATGCCGTGTCCGATGTCGGTGCCGCCCGCCGACAGCCCTTGGATCATCCCGATCGGGTCGCCCGGAGCGGTCATCGAATACCGTGGAGTCTCGGGTGCCGCATAGTCCTGCACGCTGTCCACACCTGGGCCGGAACCCGCGGACTCGATGTGCAGGATGCGGTCGACGACCATGCCCTCGACCTCGGCGCGGCCGACCACCGATCCGCCGTAGGAGTGCCCGGCCACGGTGATCGTGGCCCCGGTGACCGCCTTGACCCCGTTGGCGAAGGACGCCAGGTGCGGGGCGATGTCCATCGCGTATCGCGACCGGGTCGCCATATCCAGGGTCGGCGGCATGGACCCGCCCAGGTAGGTGATGATCGCCAGGCTGTGTTCCGGGACGCCCGCCACCAGGTCCAGCGCCCGGTCGTACTGCCCACTCATGTTCGACACTCCCGTCCCGGTTCCCCCGAGCAGGACCGCGATGTTCGGGGCGGTGGGGTCGCCGACCAGCTCACCGAACCTGCCCGCAGCGGCGTCGAAGACCACCACCTGATGACGACCGGTGGTGAACCCACCGCCGTCCCCGACCACAGCCACCTCGCCGTACAGCAGGTCCTCGCAGCGGGCGACCGAGGTGCGGAAGCCGGCCAGCAGGGTGAGCTGCATGGGTGCCGGTTCACCCGGCTCCTCGGCGAGCAGGTCCTCCATCGCCGCCAGCCCCGCCCGGGATGCGGCGAGGTCCGCGCTGATCGCGACCCGGTTGGCAGCGATCCGCGTGGTCAGCGGCACCCCGTCGAGGTTCCCGACCACCCCGGGGTAACACCGGGCGATGACCACCAGATCGTGCGCGCTCAACCCCGCGCACGCGTCGATCACCGCCGCGATCCTGGCATCCGGGCCTTCGACGTCCAACGCGGTCGCCAGAGCAGGGAACCGCTCGGCGAAAGCCCCATCCGGGCCGCCCATCAACCGGCTCGCGACCTCCGGGCGCGCAGCCAGCAACGCCTCGAACTGCGCATCCGAGAGGTTCTCGACCAACCACCGCAGCGCGGCATCACCCTCAGCCCCGTCCGGCAGCCCGGCGATCCAGACCGCCAGTCCCTCCGGACCACGACTGAAAGCCACGGCCGGAAGGGCCGCGGTCAGCGCACCGAATCCGCCGCCACCACCCCACCCGGTGGGCAGCCCCGCTCCCAACGACGAGGTCAGGTAGGTATCCGCCTGCTGACGTTCGAAGACCAACTGCGCCAGCTGGCGAGTGGCGTACAGGGCATCTTCCTGCGCCAGGTCCACCCGCGAGCGCGCCCGCGACACCTCCCACGAGTCCGGGTCGTCCAGCGACCGCAGCTCGTCCAACGCCGCCTGCGCTACCGACTCGGCGTACCGCGCCTGGTCCAGATCACCCTCGATGGTGACCGTCCGGGCGGCGATCAGGCGCACTGCCTCGTTGTACTGGTTGGCCACGTCCAACCCGTCGTACAGCTGCTGACGGAACGCACGCAGCTCACCCTCCGCGCCGGTGTTCTCCACCGCCCACGCGTCCGCACCGGCACCGCGCCAGGTCGATGTCAGCCGTTCGGTGACAGCACGCAGCTCGTCGGCACTCTGATCCAGGGTGTGCACGTGCTCCAGCACCCGCGCGATCAACGCGTCCATCCCGGCGGTGTCGCCCCGGCCCGGGTGCTGCTCGTCCCAGTCCGTCACACCGCCACCTGCATCCCGGCCGTGGCACGCCCGAGATGCTGGTCGGTGTCCGTCAGCAGACCGGCAGCATCCGCGGCCGCGCGCCCCGAACCCTGCACCCGACCCGCCAGCATGCCCGCACGCATCGCGACCCAGCCCAGCCACTGTTCGACCGCATCCCGCGGACCAGGTGCCCCCGGATCGGGACTGAACGCCCGCAGGTCCAGACCCACCGCATCCCCGATGCGCGTCAGCTGCGCGCACGCATCCTCGGCATCGTCCGCGCTGATGGCCAGCTCAGTCACGCCCTGCTCCCCTGCTCGCCCCCGGTCAGGCCGGGACAGCACGAAGCTCGCAGCGCCGAGTCAGGGGCGCAACGACTTCAGCAGGGATTGAGTGGTGATCGGGCCGCGATTGAGTGGCCACACCCGCGCGGGCGGGTGGGAATCGTGCCCAGTTGAGCGGTGGCGCTCAGTGCGAGTAGACGTGCGGTGCCAGCGTGCCGACGAACGGCAGGTTCCGGTACTTCTCCGCGTAGTCGAGTCCGTAGCCGACCACGAACTCGTTCGGGATGTCGAAGCCCACGTAGCGCACGTCGACCTCGACCTTCGCGGCGTCCGGCTTGCGGAGCATGGTCGCGATCTCGACGCTCGCCGGGCCGCGGCTGCGCAGGTTCGCCAGCAGCCAGGACAGGGTGAGCCCGGAGTCGATGATGTCCTCGACGATCAGCACGTGCCGGCCGGTGAGGTCGGCGTCCAGGTCCTTGAGGATCCGCACCACACCGGATGACTTGGTGCCGGAGCCGTAGGAGGACACCGCCATCCAGTCCATCGACACCGGGGTGCTGATCCGGCGGGCCAGGTCGGCCATCACCATCACGGCGCCCTTGAGCACGCCCACCAGGAGCACGTCCTGCCCGGCGTAGTCCGCGTCGATCTCGGCGGCGATCTCGTCCAGGCGGGTGCCGAGCTGCTCCTCGGTCAGGAGCACGCGCTCCAGGTCCTCGCCCATGTCCTCCACGTTCACCGCTGCGGCTCTCCTTGCTGGTGCTGGACGTCGTGTTCGGCGGCGGTGTGGGTCGCACCCGCGCGCAGAGCAAGCCTGCCACACCCGCGGGAGACGACCACACGCCCGGGCAACGGGATCGGCCCCTGCCCGTGCCAGTCGGTGAGCAACGCCTCCACCGCGAGCAGGTGGGTGCGGGTGAGCGCCGCGGCGGGGACCCCGGCGCGCAGTGCCGCCAGGCGTAGCACCCGGCGGCGGACGGCGGGGGGCACCGGGAGCAGAGGGGCGATCTCGACCAGCAGCTCGGTCGGGACGCGGGGCACCTCGGCGGGGCTGGTGGGGTTCGTCCCCGGTCCCTGGTCAGCCGGTGCCGTCACCGGGCGCGCGCCCGCGGACACCGCCGCTCCGGCCACCGACTCCGCCCAGGCGTCCAGCGCGTCGGCGTCCTCGCGCAGCGAGGCCGCCGTCCTGGCGAGTGCGGCCGACACCCCCGGTCCGAGTTCTGCCTCGAGCACCGGCAGCACCCGGTGCCGCACCCGCGAGCGCAGCGGGGCGTCGTGGTCGTCGACGGCCGGGGTGTTCGTCGGGTCGTGCCAGGGGTCGAGGCCCTGGGCGTCGCAGGCAGCGGCGGTGTCGGTGCGCGGCAGGTCGAGCAGCGGCCGTCGCCACCGGTCCCGGATCACCGCCATGCCGGACAGTGACCGCGCGCCCGATCCACGGGCCAGGCCGAGCAGCACCCCCTCCGCCTGGTCGTCCCGGGTGTGACCCAGCAGCACCGTGGCCGCGCCGAGTTCCTCCGCCGCCGCCGCGAGCGCCGCGTACCGGGCCTGCCGGGCAGCCGCCTCCGGCCCACCGGCCCCCGCGACCAGCACCCGGCGCACCCGCACCGGGTCCAGCCCGAGCGCCCGGCACTGCTCCGCAGCCCGCTCGGCCACCACCGCGCTGTCGGGCTGCATCCCGTGGTCGATCACCACCGCCCCGGCGCGCAGGGTGGACGGTCCGTGGTCCCGAACGGCGAACGCGGTGGCCGCCGCGAGCGCGAGGGAGTCGGTGCCCCCGGAGCAGGCGACCAGCACCAGCGCCCCGTCCGGCAGATCGGCGCAGGCGTCCGCCACCGCTCTGCGGGTACGGGCCACCGCCGGATGCGGACCTGGCATCTCAGCCGTGCACCCGTCGCACCCAGGCCGCCGGGTCGGCGATCTCCGCCGGGCTGGGCAGCTGGTCGGGTGCCGACCAGATCGCGTTCAGCCCGTCCCGACCGACCCGGCGCCGCACGGTGCGCACGAAGGCCGCGCCCTGCGCGTACTGGGCCATCTTCACGTCGACCCCGAGGACGGTGCGGACCACCCGGCGCAGGCCGGTCGCCCGGGCCCCGGCCGCACGACGGCGGCCGAACCGGCGGCGCAACAACCGCACACTCGGGATCACCGCGGTGCCCACCGCGTCCATCGCCACGTCGGCATGCCCTTCCAGCAGGGACATCACCGCACCGATCCGGTCCACCTCGGCGCGCTGCTCCGGGTGCAGCAGATCCAGCGGCGACAGGCTGCGGGCCCGGGCGGCGCGCGCCAGGGCGGCGGGACTCACCCGCGGCTGCTGCGCCCACAGCGCCGCGACCCGGTCCGCCAGGTGACCGGCCAGCCACGGGGCGGCGGCGAACTGCAGCACGTGGGCCTGCTCGTGCAGGGCCACCCAGAGCCGGAAGTCGTCCGGGGGGACGTCCAGCCCGCGTTCGGTCGCCAGCACGTTCGGCGCGACCAGCAGCAACCGGGGCCGGTCGGCGCCCCACGGCTCGACCTGGCCCAGCACCGACCCGGACAACAGGGCCAGCGCTCCGGCGAGTTCGATCCCGGTGCCCGCGCCCCGGCGACTCCGCTCGGCGCGGGTGACCCGGTGCAGCGCCCGGACGTTCGCCCGCGCCCAGGTGCCCCGGTCCACCACCAGGGTCTGCGGGGCCTCGGGCGGCTCCAACCCGGTCACCCGGGCGGCATGCGGCAGGGCGGTCGCGGCGGCGGAGCGCAGCGACTCCACCAGGAGCGCCCGCTCGACCAGGGTCGACGGCGGCCCGGGGCGGACCAGCGTCGGGGCGAGCCGGGCTGCCAGGTCCCAGTCGACGGCGGGTGCGCTCATCCGCCCACGGTAGCCACGGCTCAGCCCTGGCACCCGCAGCCGGCCAACCCGGTGACGAAGGAATCGATCGCCTGGCGCGGGCCCCACTGGCCGCCCTCACCGGTCTGGTCGGCCATCACGACGTAGAGCAGCATCCGACCGTCGGCGTCGACCACCAACCCGGCCAGGGAGGTCACACCCTTGAGCGATCCGGTCTTGGCCCGCACCACGCCGGTGCCCGCACCGGAGGTGAACCGGTCCGACAGCGTGCCGGTGAGGCCACCGATCGGCATCCCGGTGCCCACCGCCCGCAGCTCGGGGTGAGCGGGGTCCACGATCAGCTGCAGCAGGCTGAGCAGCATCGCCGGGCTGAGCCGCGATCCCTCGGCCAGTCCGCTGGCGTCGGCCAACGCCGCCCCGGTGATGTCCACCCCCAGGCCGCGCACGGTCTGTAACACCGCCTGGGTCGCGCCCTCGAAGCTGGCCGGGAAGCCCTGCTCCACTGCGACCATCCGGGAGACGACCTCGGTGATGGTGTTGTCCGAGTGGTCGAGGAAGTACGCCACCACATCGGGGAGCGGCGCGGAGGACACCGTGGCGAGGGTGTCGCCCCGGGTGTAGTCGCCGGACACCCGGGCGGGCGATCCCTGCACGCTGATCCCTTGGTCCGCGAGCCGCTGCACGAAGACCTCGGCGGCGTTCATCGCCGGGTCCGGGTAGCGCGGGGCGTACTCCTCGTCGGACATCTTGGCGATGTCCACCCCGAGGGCGGCCACCGGCGCGGCGTACCCGGCACCCACGTCGGCCGGGTCCCAGCCCGGGGCGAGCAGGCTGCCGGTGAACAGGGTGTCGTCCACGGCGAGGGTGACCGAGGTGATCCCGGCCAGCTGCAGCTTCTGCGCGGTGGCGGTCGCCAGGTCGGCCAGCCCGGCACGACCGTTCACCACCTGCGGGTCGCCCGCCCCGGCCGCCAGCATCATGTCGCCGCCGCCGATCAGCACGATCTGGTCGGAGGCCCCGCCCTGCACCACCGTGGTGTCGAAGGTGGTGTCGGCATCCAGCTCGGACAGCGCGGCGACCGCGGTGACCACCTTCTGGGTGGAGGCGGGGGTCCGGCCCTGGTCCGGGTTGTTCTGGGCGAGCACCTGCCCGGTCAGCGCGTCGGCGACCAGCACCCCGACGGTGGGGCCGAGGCGGGGATCGGTGGTCAGCCCGGCCACCTGACCGGCGAGCACCGAGGCGCTGGGCACCGGGGCGGCCGGGTCCAGGTCGGTGAGCACGGTGGCGTCGGTGGTCAGATCGGTGGCGGCCGGTGCGGTCGGGAAGGGTGCCGCCGGGTCCGGTTCGGGGGCGAGGGTGAGGAATCCGGGTGCCACGTCGTAGGCATCGGCGGTCAGGTACCCGCCACCGGCCAGCACCAGCACCAGGGCCGTGACCCCCACCGTCCGGGCAGCACGCGCCACGCGTCCGTCTCCTCGCTTCGATCCAGCGTCCCGCCGCCGGGCCGCGTGCGTCACACTAACGTCACGCCTGCGGCCGTGTGAGGATGTGGGCAGCAGGGTCCCGCCGCAGGGAGCCATGTCCAGACGAAGGAGCGGGTGTGGAGTTCGACGTCACGATCGAGATCCCCAAGGGTCAGCGGAACAAGTACGAGGTGGACCACGCCACCGGGCGGATCCGGCTGGACCGGATGCTGTTCACCTCGACCCGCTACCCGGACGACTACGGGTTCATCGACGGCACCCTCGGCGAGGACGGCGACCCGCTGGACGCCCTGGTGCTGCTCGAGGAGCCGACGTTCCCCGGCTGCCTGATCCGGTGCCGCGCCCTGGGCATGTTCCGGATGCGCGACGAGGCCGGCGGCGACGACAAGGTGCTGTGCGTGCCGACCGGTGACCAGCGCGCCGCCTGGCGCCAGGACATCGACGACGTCTCCGACTTCCACCGGCTGGAGATCCAGCACTTCTTCGAGGTCTACAAGGACCTGGAGCCGGGCAAGTCGGTCGAGGGCGCGCACTGGGTCGGCCGGGCCGAGGCCGAGGCCGAGATCCAGCGCTCCATCCAGCGGGCGGCGGACGCCGGGTACAACGACCACTGAGTCGCCCGCACACGACGAAGCCCCTGACACCGGTCGGTGTCAGGGGCTTCGTGCTGGGTGCTCAGGGACGGCCGGCGTAGGCCATCGAGTTCGACCAGCGCACCGAGGCGATCTTCACCACGTCGCCGGGCTTCGGGGCCTCGATCATCTGACCGTTCCCGATGAACATCGCGACGTGGTAGATGCTGCTCGCGTCGTTGGCATTGGTGCCGTAGAAGATCAGGTCGCCGGGCCGCAGCTCGTTGTAGCTGATCTTCTGCACCTGGCGGTACTGGTCGCGGGAGGTGCGGTTCAGGCTCACCCCGGCCGAACGCCAGGCGCCCTGGGTCAGCCCGGAGCAGTCATAACCGGTCGGGCCGGTGCCACCCCAGATGTAGGGCTTGCCCAGCTGCGTCTTCGCCCAGGCGATGGCGGTCTCCGCCGAGCTGGCCGAGCCGGAGGAGCTGCCGCTCGGCACGCTCGGCTTGCTCGGGGCCGGCGTGACCGGGGTCGGGTTGCTCGGGGCCGGGTTGCTCGGGGCAGCCGGAGCGGCGGGGTTCGACGGCGTGCTCGGCGCCGCCGGGGTGCTCGGCCCGGGAGCCGACGGTGTTGCGGGTGCGGACGGTGCCGACTGGGTCGGGGCGGGCTCGGCGGCGCGCTCGGTGCGGGCGGCAGCCTCGGCCTGGGCCTGGCGCTCGGCGTCGATCTGGTCCTGACGCTGCTGCTCGACCTCGGCGGTGGTGTTCCGCGCGGCGGCGAGCTGCTGGATCAGGGACTGGCGCTGGGCGGCGGCACTGGCGACCGCGGCATCCGCGTCGGACTGGGCGTCCTCGGCCGCGGTGAGCGTGGACTGTGCGGCGTCGGCGGCCGACTGCTTCGCGGTCTGCGCGGCGTCGGCCTCCTCCTTCAGAGTGCTCGCGACCTGGTCGGCCGCCCGGTAGGACTGCACTGCCTGATCGGCCTTGGTGCTGACCAGACCGAGCGCCTCGCTGCGGGCGACGACGTCCTCCAGGCCCTCGGCGGAGAGCACCGCCTGCAGGTCGTCCATCGACCCGCCGTTGCGGGCCGCCTCACGGGCGATGGCGACCAGGGTGGAGCGCGCGGACTCCAGGTCGTCCTGCGCACCCGCGTACTTGGACTCGGCGTCGGTGGCCGCCTGCTGGGCGGTGGCCAGGTCGGCCTGCGCCTGGGCGTAGGCCTCGGCCGCCTGCTGCACGGCGATCTGGGCCTGGTCGCTGGTGGCGGACAGCTGGGCCAGCCGCACCTCGATGTCGGCCACAGAGTCGGCCGCACTGGCCTCGGCCTGCTGTGCCTGACGGACGTCGTTGTCGCTGACGTCCGGGTCGGCCATGGCCATGCTGCCGGGGACGACGAGCAGTGCCGCGGCGATCACCGCGGCGGCCGCGCGCCCGGTCCGCCGACGATTCGGTTGCCTCACAGAGCCGTCCCTCTCACATCAGTCAGGTGTTCCGCGGCGACGCTACCCGCCTTCTTCACAGAAGTGAACTGTCGTCACAGTTTTCACTGACGTCACAGCAGTAACATTCGGGACGAATCGGACAGACTTTCACCCATCCAGGTGCCGACGGGTAGCCCATCTCACTGGGCAAGACGCCGGTTCCATCTGGTGGATCGTCGGTCGTAGGGTCCAGACATGACCTGCCGAATGTGTCGCTGACCAGCGCACGCTCGGCTGTGCCCGTGGGCCGGAATCCGGCCAGTGGCATCCGGCACCCTCTTGGCACCGCGGCGTGCGCCCCGCTCCCCCGAAGCAGCCCCGCCCCGCACACCCCAGGAGAAACCATGTCGCAGCAGTGGTCCTTCGAGACCCAGCAGATCCACGCCGGCCAGACCCCGGACCCGACCACCGGCGCCCGCGCGCTGCCGATCTACCAGACCACCAGCTACGTGTTCCCCGACGCCGGGGTCGCCGCCGACCGGTTCGCCCTCAAGGACCTCGGCCCGATCTACACCCGGATCGGCAACCCCACCGTCGAGGTGGTCGAGAACCGGATCGCCGCCCTGGAAGGCGGGGTCGGCGCCCTGCTGGTCGCCAGCGGCCAGGCAGCCGAGACCTACGCGATCCTCAACGTCGCCGAGGCCGGCAGCCACATCGTCGCCAGCCCCAGCCTGTACGGCGGCACCTACAACCTGCTGCACTACACGCTGCCCCGGCTCGGGATCGAGACCACCTTCGTCTCCGACCCGCAGGACCCGCAGGCATGGCGCGACGCGGTGCGACCGAACACCAAGGCCTTCTACGCCGAGTCGGTGCCCAACCCCAAGCAGGACGTGCTCGACATCGAGACGGTCGCCGGGATCGCCCACGAGGCGGGTGTGCCGCTGATCGTGGACAACACGGTCGCCACCCCCTACCTGATCCGGCCGCTGGAGCACGGTGCCGACGTGGTGGTGCACTCGGCGACCAAGTACCTGGGCGGCCACGGCACGGCGATCGGCGGCGTGATCGTCGACGGCGGCACCTTCGACTACGGCGCCGACCCCGAGCGCTACCCCTCGTTCAACCAGCCCGACCCGTCCTACGACGGCCTGGTGTTCGCCCGGGACCTGGGCAAGGACGGCGCCTTCGGGGTGAACCTGTCCTACGTCCTGCGCGCGCGGGTCCAGCTGCTCCGCGACCTGGGGGCGGCGATCAGCCCGTTCAACGCCTTCCTGATCGCCCAGGGCCTGGAGACGCTCTCGCTGCGGATCGAGCGGCACGTCGCCAACGCACAGCGGGTCGCCGAGTGGCTGGAGGCGCGGGACGACGTGCTGTCGGTGACCTACGCCGGGCTGCCGAGCCACCCGCAGTACGAGCTGGGCCGCAAGTACGCGCCGCGCGGCACCGGCGCGGTGCTGGCCTTCGAGATCGCCGGGGGTGCGGCCGCCGGGCAGGCGTTCGTCTCCGCCCTGGAACTGCACTCCAACGTCGCCAACATCGGCGACGTCCGGTCGCTGGTCATCCACCCCGCCTCGACCACCCACAGCCAGCTCACCCCGGAGGAGCAGGCGCAGTCCGGCGTCACCCCGGGGCTGGTCCGGCTCGCCGTCGGCCTGGAGGGGATCGAGGACATCCTCGCCGACCTGGACGCCGGGTTCCGCGCCGCCAAGGGAGCCTGATGCCGCAGCACCGCGTGGCGAGCCCCCGCATCGTGCCCGAGGGCCCGCCCCGGGCGTCCTCCGCCTGGCGCGAGGGCGACCCGGTGGGCCGTCGGCGGTTCGTCGACCTCGGCCCCCTGGCGCTGGAGGCCGATGGCTTCCTGCCCGGGGTCCGGCTGGCCTACGAGACCTGGGGCACCCTCGCCCCCGATCGGTCGAACGCCGTGCTGGTGCTACACGCCCTCACCGGTGACGCCCATGTCACCGGGGACGCCGGACCCGGCCACCCCACCCCCGGGTGGTGGTCCACCCTGGTCGGGCCCGGCGCCCCGATCGACACCGACCGCTGGTTCGTGGTCGCCCCCAACGTGCTCGGCGGCTGCCAGGGCAGCACCGGCCCGTCCTCCCCGCACCCCGACGACGGCCGCCCCTGGGGCAGCCGGTTCCCGCAGCTGACTGTCCGGGACCAGGTGGCGGCCGAACTGCGGCTGGCCGACGCGCTGGGCATCCGGTCCTGGGCCCTGGTGGTCGGTGCCTCGATGGGTGGGCAGCGCGCCCTCGAATGGGCCGTCACCGCCCCGGACCGGGTCCGGTCGCTGGCCGCGATCGCCACCAGTGCCCAGACCTCCGGCGACCAGATCGCGTCCTTCCACACCCAGCTCACCGCGCTGACCGCCGACCCCCGGTTCCGGGGCGGCGACTACTACGACGCGGCCGACGGCGACGGTCCGCACGCCGGGCTCGGCCTGGCCCGGCAGATCGCGCACCAGACCTACCGCAGCGCCGAGGAGCTCAACACCCGGTTCGGCCGGTTCCCGCAGGGCGGCGAGCAGCCGCTGTCCGGCGGCCGGTTCGCGGTCCAGTCCTACCTGGACCACCACGGCGACAAACTCGCCCGCCGGTTCGACGCCAACACCTACGCCGTGCTCACCCGCTCGATGATCACCCACGACATCGGCCGGGACCGGGGCGGCGTCGAGGCGGCGCTGCGCCAGATCACCGCCCGCACCCTGGTCGTCGCCGTCGACTCCGACCGGCTCTTCCTGCCCGAACAGTCGGCCCGGATCGCCGCCGGAGTGCCCGGTGCCGCGCCGCTGCACACCCTGCACACGCCCTACGGGCACGACGGGTTCCTGATCGAGTTCGAGCAGCTGGGGCCGATGGTGCGGGGGCACCTGGAGAGCACCGGGCACCCGGAGTGATCCGCGTGCGACCCTGTCCCCATGCGCCTGCGCCCTGACGACCTCGCCGCCCGGATCGACCTGCTGGCCCGCCAGTGGGACACCCTGCGCGACTGGGTCGGCACCGCCGTCACCGTCCGCGAGCGCGGATCGGCCTCGGTGCTGGACGGGTGGACGGTCGCCGAGCTGGTCGCCCACCTGGGCCGGGCGATGGAGGCACTGGCGGTGTGCGAGCCCGCACCGGAAGGCACGGTGCCCGCGACGCTGGCCGAGTACCTCGGGGGCTACGCCGGGCGGGCAGCCGACATCGCGGCGGTGACCCGGGACCTGGCGGAGGAGATCGCCGACGACCCGCTGCGGCAGGTGGACGAGCGCGCGCGGGCAGCCCTGGCGCGTGCGCGCGAGCTCGGACCGGAGGACCGGGTGGTGCTGGCCCGGCGTGGACCGGTGCTGCTGTCCACCATGCTGGCCTCCCGGATCACCGAGCTGGTGGTGCACGCCGACGACCTGCAACGGTCGCTGGCCCGCTCCCGGGGCGCGGCACCGGGCAGCCGGGCGGAACTGGGCGACGGGATCGGTCCGCTGCCGGGGGTGCCGGGTGGGCTGGGCCCGATCGGCGGGCTCGGCGACGGCGTGCAGTCGGGTGGCCCGATCGACGGCGACGCCCTGGACCTGGTGGCCCGGGAGCTGCTGACCATCGTGGTGGCCCGGGGCGGCTGGGATCTGGAGGTGGCGCAGCCGTTGACCTGGGTGCGGCTCGCCGCCGGGCGGGTGCCCTACGACGTCGACGTGATGGCGGCGGCGCTGGTGCCCCGGTTCTCCTCGGATGCGGTGCCGGACCTCGGTCGCATGCTGCCGGTGCTCTGACCGGCCTAGGGTCGCAGCATGCTCGCCGCACAGGTCACCGCCTTCCACCCCGACGATCCGCTGGCAGGGCTCACCGTCGGTGAGCATCCCGAGCCGGAGGCCCGGGAGCACTGGACCACCGTCGACCTGCGGGCGGCGGCGCTGAACCAGCACGACCTGTGGTCGCTGCGCGGCGTGGGTCTGCGGGCCGAGCAGCTGCCGATGGTGCTGGGCACCGACGGTGCCGGGGTCACCCCCGACGGCCGCGAGGTGGTGCTGCACGCGGTGATCGGCGGCGGGTCGGGCCACGGCGTCGGCCCGGACGAGCCCCGGTCGCTGCTGTCCGAGCGCCACCCCGGCACCCTGGCCGAACGCACCGCCGTGCCGACCTGGAACCTGGTGGACAAGCCCGCGGAGTTGTCCTTCGCGGAGGCCGCGTGCCTGCCGACCGCCTGGTTGACCGCCTATCGGATGCTGTTCACCACCGGCGGTGCGAAGCCCGGTCAGCGGGTGCTGGTGCAGGGCGCCGGAGGCGGTGTCGCCACGGCCGCCCTGCTGCTGGGCGCCGCCGCCGGGCTCGAAGTCTGGGTCACCAGCCGCGACGCGGCCCGCCGGGAGCGCGCCCTGGGCCTCGGTGCTGCGGGCGCCCTCGCCCCCGGTGACCGGCTGCCCACCCGGGCGGATCTGGTGATCGAGACGGTCGGGGCCGCCACCTGGTCGCACTCGGTGCGGTCGGTGCGTCCGGGTGGACGGATCGTGGTCGCCGGAGCGACTACCGGTGACCCGGAACGGATGGAGCTGCAACGGATCTTCTTCACCGAGATCCAGGTTCTGGGCGCCACCATGGGCAGCAAGGAGGACCTGGCGGCGCTGCTGGCGTTCTGCGCCCGCACCGGGGTGCGACCGATCGTCGACAGCAGCTATCCGCTCGCCCGGGCCGCCGACGGGCTGGCACGCTTGGCCCGCGGCGACCAGTTCGGCAAGGTGGTCCTGACAGTCGGCGGGGAGGCGCAGTGACGCAGGAGTGGCAGCAGGACGTGCTCGGCCCGGACTACCGGGCACTGACCCTGGAGCTGGCCGACGACGACGAGGGCGCGGTGGTCGCCACTCTGGTCCGGCACGCGCCGCCCACCCCCGAGCCGCTGCGGCCGTCACGGGCGGTGCTCTACCTGCACGGCTGGTCGGACTACTTCTTCCAGACCGGACTCGCCGAGTTCTGGTCCGGGCAGGGGGTGGCCTTCTACGCCCTCGACCTGCGCAAGTACGGCCGCAGCCTGCGCCCGCACCAGACCCCCGGTTACGTGGACGACCTGGCGACCTACGACGAGGACATCGAGGCGGCCCTCGCGCAGATCAAGCAGGACCTCGGCGACCCGGCCCGGGTGATGCTGATGGGCCACTCGACCGGCGGCCTGACCGCGACGCTGTGGGTGGACCGCCACCCGGGGCGGGTGCACGGTCTGGTGCTGAACAGCCCGTGGCTGGAGTTGCAGGGCTCCTCGGTGGTCCGGCACTTCAGCGCCCCGGCAGTGGCTCGACTGGCGAAGCTGCAGCCCAAGGCGCCGCTGCCGAATGTCGACCCCGGCTTCTACGCCCGCACCGTGCGCAAGGCCGACGGCGGCGAGTGGACCTACCAGGACGAGTGGCGGCCCACCCCGTCCTTCCCGGTGCGGGCCGGTTGGCTGGCAGCGGTGATCGCCGGACACGCCCGGGTCGCCCGCGGCCTGGACATCACGGTGCCGGTGCTGATGATGGCCTCCGCACGCAGCCTGATCAGCCCGTGGTGGAACGAGGACATGCGCGGTGCCGACACCGTGCTGGACGTGGAGTCGCTGGTCCGGCGGGCAGTGCACCTCGGCCCGGTGGTGACCGTGGTCCGGATCACCGGGGGGCTGCACGACCTCACGCTGTCACCGGCGCCCGTGCGGGCACGGTTGTACGCGGAGATCGCTCGCTGGTGCGCGGGCTACGGCTGGGAGTGACCCCGCTGACGCCCTAGAGGACGCCGACCGCCTCACCCAGACTCGGGCCGTCGGCGCCGAGGTGCCACAGCCGCCAGCCGTCGGCCGGTCGCTCCAGATCGGCGGCGGACACCGCTGCCTGACCCGGGTCGGCGTGCAGGCTGCCGTCCTCGAGTTCGATCATGCCGTCGGTGCGCAGGGTCGCCGTCAGCCGCTGGTTGCGCCGGACCCGCACCCACAGCAGCTCCACCGGCTGCCGCTCGGCGGCCGCGAACGCCGCGAGCTCGGGCAGCGGGCCGTCGCCGCGCACCGGGGGGATCACCGTGGTCGCGTCCGCGGGGACCGGTCGGGGCTCACCGGCCGGGGTCGGCACCGCGGGTGCGCCGCCGTGGTGGCGACGACGCCGGGTCAACGGTCGCTCGGTGGCGGTGGGCGTCGGCTGAGGCGGTGCCGATGCGGCCGCACGGGACGGGTCGTCGACCTGGGCGGCCGGTCCGGCCGGGGCCTCGGAACGGGCGGTGGTGTCGGTGGGCGTGGCGCGGGCCGTCGGAGGAGCGGACACGGTCGGGATCGCACCCGTCGCCGACCCCGGCTCCACCGGACGGCGCTCCCGCGGAGCGCCCGGGCGCAGCGGCGAGACGTCCAGATAGCGCCGACCGCCGGGCCCCTCGGTCACGCCGAGCCGCAGCACGTCGACCTGGGTGCCGGAGGTCAGGTACTCGACCGCCTCCTGCAGGCCCTCGGCGATGTCGCCGCAGACCAACACCAGGCGCACGCCCTCACGGCCGGTCCGCTCGGAACGCACCAGCGGCGCCCGGTCCCGGAACACCGCCAGATCGGCCTCGAACGCCTCGGGGCCACCGCGGTACAACCGGGCGATGTCCGAGCGGCTCATCCGTGCGGCACCACCGGCGTGCCGCAGCGCGCGCAGCAGGGTGCTGGCGTCGAGCAGCTGCACGGCCTCCACCACCACCGGTTGGGCGGCAGCGTCCAGGGCGAGCAACTGGGAGCCGTCGCCGGCCCCGATCTCACGCACCGTCAGCACCGGCTCACCGATCAGCTCACCGGCGTTCTCCGCCACCAGAGCCGCGGCGTCGCGGTCGAAGGAGTCGGCACTGGGCCGCATCGGCTGGACGAGCGTGCCGTGGCCGTCGTCGAGCTCGAAGATCGCCATTCGTCGGTTGCTCCATCCCACTTGCATCCCCTGACCCGAGTACCCGGGTCGCCGCACCGAAGTCTTTCATCCCGCCGGGCAGCAGCCGGTCGAACGTGGACCTTCTGCACAGCATGTCCACGCTCCGCTGCGGCGGCCCTAGCGCTCGAGTTCGGCTTCCAGTCGTTCCAGCTTGCCGGTCAGCTCACCGGTGTGGCCGGGGCGGATGTCCGCCTTGAGCACCAGACTCACCCGACCGGCGTGCGCCCCGACGGCCTCGGAGGCCCGGCGCACCACGTCCATGCACTCGTCCCACTCGCCCTCGATGGTGGTGAACATCGCATCCGTCCGATGCGGCAGCCCGGACTCCCGGACCACCCGGACGGCGTCGGCCACCGCCGCCGCCACGGACTCACCTGCACCGAGTGGGGACACCGAGAACGCGACCAACATGTCCCCACCCTCCCGTACCTGTCCGGAGCCGTCCAGCCCCGGGCCGAAACTCTCCCCGGATGCTCACCCATCCGATCCACAGCAGACTCCGAACCTCGGTCGTGCACACCGGTGCACGCGCGTTCGGGGTCCACCGGGCCCCGGGAGGAGAGGACACCATCATGAGCAACTCTGTGAACCGCCTGGTCGGCGGCATCTTCGGCGTGGTCTACCTGCTGGTCGGCATCGTCGGCTTCTTCATCACCTCCGGCGTCGACTTCGCCGGGACCGAGGGCAAGCTGCTGATCGTGTTCGAGGTCAACCCGCTGCACAACATCATCCACCTGCTGATCGGCGCCCTGCTGGTGGCCGGTGCCGCCTCGTCGGTCCGCGCCGCCAAGTCCGCCAACACCGCGGTCGGCGCCGTCTACCTGCTGGTCGGCATCGTCGGTCTGTTCCTGGTCAACTCCTCGGCGAACATCATTGCGCTGAACGGTGCCGACAACGTGCTGCACCTCGGCTCGGCGATCCTGCTCCTGGCCGTGGGTCTGGGTGCCGACAAGACCGTGGCGCCGGCCCGGGCATGACCACCGCCCATGTCGGTCAGCTCCGGCTGACCGACCTCCGAACCCGGGAGCGGGCCACCGGTGCGGTGCTGCCCACGGCCACCCGGATGTGGGCGGCACTGGCTGCCCTCGGGTTCGGGCTGGTCACCCTCGGCATCGGTGCCGGGCACCTGGACCACCACCTCCCGGTCGGCATCGCGCTGACCGTGGCGGGGGCCCTCGGGATCGGGTGGGCGGTGCTCGCCCTGCGCGGCACCCTCCCCCGACCGCGCCCGGCCACCCTGACGCTGGTGGTGCTGGCACCCGCGGTCCTGTTGAGCGCCCCGCTCACCGGGACCGCACTCACCGCGGCGGAGGCCTCCGCCCTGGCCCTCGGGCTGGGCGCGGCGGTGCTCACCGCCCTCCATCTGCGGTGCGGGGTCGAGCAGAGTGCCCCGCCCGCAGGACGCCTGGCCCTCGCGCTGTTCGTCGGCGCGATGCTGATCGCCGCCGTCATCGTCCCCGGACTGGCGGCGACCACTGCCGGCGAGCACGCTGTGCCGCACGGCAGTCATGGGCTTCCGACCGAAGAGCACCACCACTGACCCGACGGGCTCCTCACCCGTCGGTGCATGACGAACGGCCCCGGTCCCCCTCACGGGGGGCCGGGGCCGTTCGTTCGAGTGGGGCGCTACCTCAGGCAGCGTCCTCCTCGGAGGTGAGGTTCCGGGTCTTGGACTGGTCGACCAGGATGCCGGGGCCGTTGGTGGTCGAGATGGTCGCCTTGGAGATGTAGCGACCCTTCGACGCGGACGGCTTCAGACGCAGGATCTCCTCCAGCGCGGCGGCGTAGTTCTCCACCAGCTGCACATCGGAGAACGAGGTCTTGCCGATGATGAAGTGCAGGTTGGAGTGCTTGTCGACGCGGAACTCGATCTTTCCGCCCTTGATGTCGGACACGGCCTTGGCCACGTCCATGGTGACGGTGCCGGTCTTCGGGTTCGGCATCAGACCACGCGGGCCCAGCACCTTACCGAGACGACCGACCTTGCCCATCAGGTCCGGGGTGGCGACCGCGGAGTCGAAGCCGGTCCAGCCGCCGGCCACCTTCTCGATCAGCTCGTCGCCGCCGACCTCGTCCGCGCCGGCCTCACGGGCCTGCTCGGCACGCTCGCCGGTGGCGAAGACGATGACGCGAGCGGTCTTGCCGGTGCCGTGCGGCAGGTTGACCGTGCCACGGACCATCTGGTCGGCCTTACGCGGGTCGACACCGAGACGCATGGCGACCTCGACGGTCGCGTCGTACTTGGTGGTCGACGTCGCCTGGGCCAGGCGGATCGCCTGCAGCGGGTTGTAGACCTCGCCCGGCTCGATCTTCTCGAGCGCGGCGCGGTATGCCTTGCTGTGCTTTGCCATCTGCTTCTCCCAATCGTGAGCAGTCGTGGTCATCGGGCCGCACTGGCCCTGCCACTACGAACGCCGGGCGATCCGGCGCTCGCATCAAGCGGTGTCAGTCGTTGACGGTGATGCCCATGGACCGAGCGGTGCCGGCGACGATCTTCATCGCCTGCTCGATGTCGTTCGCGTTCAGGTCCGGCATCTTGGTGGTGGCGATCTCGCGCACCTGGTCGGCCGAGATCGAGGCGACCTTGACGGTGTGCGGGGTCGGGGAACCCTTGGCCACACCGGCGGCCTTCTTGATCATCTCGGCGGCCGGCGGGGTCTTGGTGATGAAGGTGAAGGAACGGTCCTCGTAGACCGTGATCTCCACCGGGATCACGTTGCCGCGCTGCGACTCGGTGGCCGCGTTGTAGGCCTTGCAGAACTCCATGATGTTCACACCGGCGGCACCGAGGGCCGGACCGATCGGGGGGGCCGGGGTCGCGGCACCCGCGTTGATCTGGAGCTTGATAAGGCCGGTGACCTTCTTCTTGGGAGGCATGCGCCATCCCCTTCCTTGTTCGTGGACCGACGCCGTGGGCGATGACCCGGTTGCAGTGCCGTCGCGGGCGGCTCAGGCCGCCCTGGGGCTCAGATCTTGGCGACCTGGCTGAACGACAGCTCGACCGGGGTCTCCCGGCCGAAGATGGAGACGAGGACCTTGAGCTTCTGGTTCTCGGGGTTGATCTCGGAGATCGTGGCCGGCAGCGTGTCGAAGGCACCGTCGGTGACGGTGACCGACTCGCCGACGGTGAAGTCGACCTCGATCGGGGTGGCGCTCTTGCCGGACTGCGCCTGCCCACCGGAGGCGGCGGCCGGAGCCTTCTCCTCGATGGTCGGGGCCAGCATGGAGAAGACCTCGTCGAGGGTCAGCGGCACCGGCTGGTGGGTGTGGCCCACGAACCCGGTCACGCCCGGGGTGTGCCGGACGGCGCCCCACGACTCGTCGGTCAGGTCCATCCGCACCAGGACGTAGCCGGGGATCCGGACGCGGCGCACGACCTTGCGCTGCGCGTTCTTGATCTCCACGACCTCTTCCATGGGGACCTCCACCTGGTAGATGAAGTCCTCCATGTTCAGCGACTGGGTGCGGTTCTCCAGGTTCGCCTTCACCCGGTTCTCGTACCCGGCGTAGGAGTGGATGACGTACCAGTCACCGAGCTGGGACCGCAGCTGCGCCTTGAACGCCGCCACCGGGTCCTCGTCGACGTCGGACTCAGGCTCGGCCTCCACGACCTCGTCGTCCTCGGCCAGCTCCTGCGGCTCGGCTGCCTCGTCGCCCACGGCGTCGGCTGCTTCGATCGCGGCCTCGTCCTCCGTGGCCTGCACCGACGTCAGGGCATCGTCGAGCTGGGCCGCGTCAGCTGCGGCGCCGACCTCGGGCTCCTGCGATTCCTGCGACACGTACTGACCTGCTTTCTGCTGCGGATGAAGAGGGGGACGGTCGGCGTCAGCCGCCGAAGATCCACCGGGTGAGCTGTCCGATGCCCAGGTCGACCACGGTCACGAAGGCCATGACGACGGCCACGAAGACCAGCACCACGATCGTGTAGGTGACCAGGTCGGAGCGGGTCAGCCAGACGACCTTCTTGAGCTCGGCGACCACCTGGCGGATGAACAACGCGATCCGCGCGAACAGTCCGCGACGCTTCTCGGGCGTGCCGGTCTTGCCGCCGGACTTGGTGGTCCGGGTCGGCTCGTCCGCGCCGGACGCCGCCACCGGTGCCGATTCGCTCACGGTTCGTTCCCCTACGTCTAGGCGACGCCGTGCGGCGTCTGATCATCGGTGGCCAGCGATCGAACCGCCGTCCGTGTCACGGAGCGGCGGGCCGTGACCACACGCGCAGGGCAGGCGAGACTCGAACTCGCAACCGCCGGTTTTGGAGACCGGTGCGCTACCAATTGCGCCACTGCCCTACGGCGGCGTCCCATGCCACGAGGCTCCGCGCTGGGCACGGCTCATCATGGCGGAGGTCAACCACCGAGGGACCACTGTACGCGACGCACGCGTCAGAATCGAACCCGGTCTGACAGGATGGTTCCCGTGACCGCGCACGCCGCCTCCAGCCCCGTCCCCGCCGACCGTCCCCGCCGGGTCTCCACCCGGATCGGCAGCATCGCGGAGTCCGCGACCTTGGCGGTGGATGCGAAGGCGAAGGCGCTCAAGGCGGCCGGTCGCCCGGTGATCGGCTTCGGTGCCGGTGAACCCGACTTCCCGACGCCGGACTACATCGTCGAGGCGGCGGCGCGCGCCGTGCACGATCCCGCGAACCACCGCTACTCCCCCGCCGCCGGGCTGCCGGTGCTGCGCGAGGCGGTGGCGGCCAAGACGCTGCGCGACTCGGGCTACGAGGTCTCGCCGAGCCAGGTCCTGATCACCAACGGTGGCAAGCAGGCCGTCTACCAGGCGTTCGCCACCCTGCTCGACCCGGGCGACGAGGTGCTGCTGCCCGCCCCCTACTGGACCACCTATCCGGAGGCGATCCGGCTCGCGGGCGGCGTTCCGGTGGAGGTCTTCGCCGGCGAGGACCAGGACTACCGGGTCACCGTCGAGCAGCTGGAGGCGGCGCGCACCCCGCGCACCAAGGTGGTGCTCTTCGTGTCGCCGTCCAACCCGACCGGCGCCGTCTACACCCCGGAGCAGACCGAGCAGATCGGCCGTTGGGCACTGGAGCACGGGATCTGGGTGATCACCGACGAGATCTACGAGCACCTGGTCTACGACGGTGCCGTCGCCACGCCGATCGTGCGCGCCGTGCCCGAGCTGGCCGACACCACCGTGGTGCTGAACGGCGTCGCCAAGACCTACGCGATGACCGGCTGGCGGGTGGGCTGGATGATCGGCCCGCAGGACGTCATCACGGCGGCGACCAATCTGCAGTCGCACCTGAGCTCGAACGTCGCGAACGTCTCCCAGCGGGCGGCGGTGGCGGCGCTGACCGGTGATCTGTCGGCCGTGCACGCCATGCGCACCGCCTTCGACCGGCGGCGACGCACCATGGTCGAGATGCTGGCGGCCATCGACGGGGTGCTGGTCCCGGTGCCGCAGGGCGCGTTCTACGCCTACCCCTCGGTCACGGGGGTGCTGGGCCGCACCATCCGCGGCGTCACCCCGACCACTTCGGCGGAGCTCGCGGCGCTGATCCTGGACCAGGCCGAGGTCGCCGTGGTGCCCGGTGAGGCCTTCGGTCCGTCGGGCTACCTGCGGCTGTCGTACGCCCTGGGGGACGAGGACCTGGTCGAGGGCGTGCGCCGGATCCAGGCGCTGCTCGCCGACGCGGACTGAGCCGCCCGTCCACCGATCGGTGGACACCAGGTCCCCTCCTCCGGTCGTCCCGCTCCACCCCACCCGCTCGGCAGGCTGGTGGGCATGACAGACGAACTCGCGGTCCGGGTGCGCGGACTGCACAAGCGATACGGCGACAAGCATGCCGTCGACGGCCTCGACCTGGAGGTGGCCCGCGGGGAGATCGTCGCGGTGCTCGGGCCGAACGGTGCCGGGAAGACCACCACGGTGGAGATCCTGGAGGGCTACCGTCACCGCGACGCCGGTGAGGTCACCGTGCTCGGCCAGGACCCGCAGACCGCCGGACGGGACTGGCGGGCCCGGATCGGGATCGTGCTGCAGTCCAGCAGCGACCTGGACGAGGCCACCGTCACCGAGCTGGTGCACCACTGGGCCACGTTCTACCCCCGCCCCCGGGACCCGGAGCAGGTGATCGACGCCGTCGGCCTGCGGGAGAAGGCGAAGACCCGGGCCGGTGCGCTCTCCGGTGGGCAGCGCCGACGGCTGGACGTCGCCCTCGGGATCGTCGGCAGCCCGGAGCTGCTGTTCCTGGACGAGCCGACCACCGGCTTCGACCCGGAGGCCCGGCGCGCGTTCTGGGAGCTGATCGCCGGCCTGCGCGACGACGGCACCGCGATCCTGCTCACCACCCACTACCTGGACGAGGCGGAGCAGCTCGCCGACCGGGCCGTGGTGGTCAGCGACGGTCGGGTGGTGGCCACCGGGGCGCCCGCCGACCTGGGCGACCGCAACGCCCGGCAGGCGATGGTGCGCTGGGTCGAGGACGGCGAACACCGCGAGGTCCGCACCGACACCCCGACCGCCGTGGTCGCGGAGCTGGCCGGACGGTTCACCGAGATCCCCGGGCTGCAGGTGCTGCGGCCCACCCTGGAGGACATCTACCTGTCGCTGGTCGACGCGAAGGAGTCAGTGCGATGACCACGATGCGACTGGGCTGGCAGCGCACCCGCTACGAGGTGCGCAGCTTCTTCCGCGAGCGCGACGCGGTGATCTTCATCTTCGCCTACCCGGTGATCATGCTGGCGATCTTCGCCACGGTCTTCGGCCAGGGCGGGGCGACCGTCGGGGACGACATCCCGTTCGCGCAGTACTTCCTGCCCGGGATGATCGCCACCGGCATCCTGCTCAGCTCCTTCCAGTCGATGGCGCTGGACATCGCGGCCGAACGGGACCGGGGCGGACTGAAGCGGCTGCGCGGCACCCCGCTGCCCCCGGCGTCGTACTTCCTGGGCAAGGTCGGGCAGGTGCTCGTCACCTCGCTGGTCCAGCTGGCGTTGCTGCTGGCGGTGGCGGCGTTGCTGTTCGATGTGAGTCTGCCGGACAGCCCGGAGCGCTGGTTCACCCTGGCCTGGGTCTTCCTGCTCGGCACCGCCACCGGCACGATCTGCGGCGTCGGCTTCTCCTCGCTGCCCCGGTCCGCCAAGTCCGCGAGCGCGGTCGTGACACCGGTGGTGCTGGTCCTGCAGTTCATCTCCGGCGTGTTCTTCAGCTTCTTCCAGCTGCCCAGCTGGATGCAGGAAGTCTCCTCGATCTTCCCGCTGAAGTGGATGGCGCAGGGGATGCGGTCGGTGTTCCTGCCGGACGGCGCGGCGGCACTGGAACCCGCCGGGTCGTGGGAGCTGGGCCTGGTCGCACTGGTGCTCGTGGTGTGGCTGGTGATCGGCCTGGTGATCGGGGTGCGCACCTTCCGGTGGCAGCGCCGGGGCGACAGCTGACCTCCGGCACACTGAGCACGATGAACGCCGCCGACCAGCCCGCGCCCGAGGACGACGTCCTCAGCATGCCGCGCGGCTGGGACGCGGCGTTCTACGTGCTCACCACCCTGTCGGCTGCCTCGATGCTGGTCGCCGAGGCGGCCGAGCCGCGGCCGGTGCTGTGGTCGGTGGCGGCGATCGCGCTGCTGATGATCGCGTACCCGGTGCTCGGCCGTCGTGGCCTGCTGACCGGCGACCAGGTCCGGGTGCGGGTGTACCTGGTGCTGCTGGTCCTCGTGGTGGCGACCGCCTCGGGTGCCAGCTCGCTGGGCACACTGCTGCTGTTCGTCGGCTTCTCCCAGATCTGGTTGCTCACCCCGTCGATGCGGTCCGGGATCGCCTGGTGTGCGGCCCTGACCGTGGCGGTGGCGGTCTCGGTGTTCACCGGGCAGTCGTTGCGGGCCACCGACCTGCCGGAGCTGGTGGGTCAGCTCGGGATCGGGCTGCTGTTCTCCGTGGTGATGGGCTGGTGGCTGACCCGGATCGGACGGTCCCGGGAGCAGCGCGAGGAACTGCTGGGCCGCCTGCGTGCGGCGGAGGCCGAGCTGGCGGCCGGGCACCACGCTGCCGGGGTGCTGGCCGAGCGGGCGCGAGTGGCGCAGGAGATCCACGACACCCTGGCCCAGGGCTTCACCAGCGTGGTGATGCTGGCGCAGACCGCCCAGGTCGACGACGGCCGGGCGACCGCGCGCCTGGAGCAGATCGAGTCGGTCGCCCGCGAGAACCTGGCCGAGGCCCGGTCGCTGGTCGCCGCCTTCGGCCCGTCCGGCCTGTTGTCCGAGGACCTGCCCGGCGCGCTGCACCGGATCGCCGAGCGGACCCGCACCGAGACCGGCCTGCGGGTGGACCTGACGATCGACGGTGAGCCGCCGGAGGACCGGGAGCTGCAGGTCGTCCTGCTGCGCACCGCCCAGGAGGCGCTGCACAACGTGCGGCGGCACGCCGGCGCCACCCGGGTCGCCCTGCGGCTGACCGCCGCCGACCAGCACGTCCGGTTGGCGGTGCAGGACGACGGCACCGGGCTGGCACCCGGCAGCGCCGACGGGGTCGGGTTGCGCGGGATGCGCCAGCGGATCACCGCCGCCGGGGGCACGCTGCTGATCGAGAACACCGACCCCGGGGTCCGGGTGCTGGCCGAGCTACCGATGAGGGAGACCGCAGGATGAATGCCGAGGACCGGATCCGGGTGCTGCTGGCCGACGACCACCCCGTGGTGCGGTCCGGCCTGGCCGGGATGCTGGCGGTGGAACCGGACATCGAGGTCGTCGGTGAGGTGCCGGACGGTGCCGCCGCGGTGGCGGCCGCCGCCGAGCTGCTGCCCGATCTGGTGCTGATGGACCTGCGGATGCCGGTGCTGGACGGTGCCGCCGCCACCGCCAGGATCGTCGCCGAGGTGCCCGGGGTCCGGGTGCTGGTGCTGACCACCTACGAGACCGACGCCGACATCCTGCGCGCGGTGGAGGCCGGGGCCACCGGGTACCTGTTGAAGGACACCCCGCGCGACCAACTGGTGGCGGGGGTCCGGGGTGCAGCCCGGGGCGAGACGGCCCTGTCACCGTCGGTGGCCTCCCGACTGGTGCAGCAGATGCGCGGCGGGGACGCCGAGCGTCCGACCCCGCGCGAGATCGAGGTGCTGGCGGCGGTGTCCCGAGGGCTGTCGAACGCCGCCATCGGCGCAGAGCTGTTCATCGCCGAGGCCACCGTGAAGACCCACCTGCTGCGGGTGTTCGCCAAACTCGGCGTGGACGACCGGACCCGCGCGGTCACCGTCGCCCTGGAACGCGGATTGCTGCCCCGACCGTGAGCCAGACCCCGGAGCGGTTGACCTTCTGGCGGCACACCCTGCCCGGCTGGGACGCCGGCTGCTACGCCCTGCTCGCCCTGAGCGCGGCGTCCATGGGCTTCGGCGGCAGCTCCGCGACCGAGCGGGCGACGGCGATCGGGCTGCTGCTCGTGCTGCTGATCGGCTACCTGACCCTGGCGCGACCGGGGGCACGCCGGGGCGACCAGCGGCTGATCGGCGCCTACCTGGTGCTGCTGGTGATCGTGGTGTCGCTGTGCACCGCGGTGAACTCGCTCGGGTCGATCCTGCTGTTCCTCGGCTTCGCCCAGGTCTGGTACTTCTCCACCGGACTGCTCGGCGGCACGATCGGGTCCATCGTGCTCACGGTCAGCGTGGCGCTGGCGAACGTCTGGCGGGCCGAGCCGCACGGGATGGAGATCGCCCAGCTCGCCGGGCAGTACCTGGTCGGCTTCGGGTTCTCGGTCGCGCTCGGCTTCTGGCTCACCCGGATGGCGGAGGAGAACGAGGTGCTCGCCCTGCTGATCACGGAGCTGGAGCAGACCCGGGCCGCCTCGGCCCGCGCCCAGCACGAGGCCGGGGTGCTGGCGGAACGGGAGCGGGTGGCCCAGCAGGTGCACGACACGCTCGCCCAGGGGTTCACCAGCATCGTGCTGCTCGCCCAGGCCGGTCGTTCCGGGGACGAGGCGCAGGCCCGCAGCACGGCGGTCGACCTCGAACGGGTCGCCCGCGCGGGGCTGGCCGAGTCCCGGGCCCTGGTCGCCGCCTTCGGCAGCCCGGCGCTGGACGACGGTGGGCTGTCCGACGCCCTGGACCGGCTGTTGGGGCGGTTCCGCGCGGAGACCGGGATCGAGGTCACGGTGGACTTCCCCGCCACGCCGGTCAGCCGGGACACCGAGGTCGTGCTGCTGCGCGGGGTGCAGGAGGCGCTCGTGGCCGCCCGATCCGGTGGGCCGACCCACCTGCGCCTGCTCGCCGATGGGACACTGGCCGTCTGATCAGGCATGATCCAGTGGATGCGAGACCTCGCGCTGCTGCCGAAGGCGCACCTGCACCTGCACTTCACCGGGTCCATGCGCGTGTCCACCCTGGCCGAGATGGCCGCCGAACGCGGGGTGCGGCTGCCCGCGACCCTGCTGGACGGGGTCGGGCTGCGGGTCCCGGCCGACGAACGCGGCTGGTTCCGGTTCCAGCGGCTGTACGACGCGGCCCGCGCCTGCGTGCGGGGCGAGGCGGATCTGCGCCGGATCGTGCGCGAGGCGGCGGTGGACGACGCGGCGGAGGGCTCCGGGCGGCTGGAGATCCAGGTCGACCCCACCTCCTACGCCGCCGGGGTCGGTGGCATCACCCCGGCCCTGGAGATCGTGCTGGACGAGGCCCGCTCGGCCTGGCAGGACACCGGCACCGAGGTCGGGGTGATCGTGGCGGCCTCCCGGATGCGGCACCCGATGGACGCCCGCACCCTGGCCCGGCTGGCGGCCCGCCACGCCGGGGACGGACCGGGCGAGGTGATCGGCTTCGGACTGAGCAACGACGAGCGGCGTGGTGACACGGCCGAGTTCGGCGCCGCCTTCGCCATCGCCCGGCGCGCGGGGCTGGCCTCCGTGCCGCACGGCGGAGAGCTGCTCGGGCCCTCGCACGTCACCGAGGTACTGGACCACCTGCACCCGGATCGTCTCGGACACGGCGTGCGGTCGAGCGAGGACCCGGACCTGCTGCACCGGGTGGTCGACGCCGGGATCGCCCTCGAGGTGTGCCCGGCGTCGAACGTCTCGCTCGGGGTCTACCCGGACCCGGAGTCGGTGCCGCTGCGCGCGCTGGTCGACGCCGGGGCGCAGATCGCCCTCGGCGCCGACGACCCGCTGCTGTTCGGCAGCCGCCTGGTCGAGCAGTACGCGACGGCGCGCGAGGTGCACGGCTTCACCGACGAGCAGCTGGCCGACCTGGCACGGTCGTCCATCCGCGCGTCCCGCGCCTCGGACGCCACCCGCGACCGCCTGCTCGCCGGGGTCGACACCTGGCTCAGCTCCCCCTGACCCTCGCCCACCGCACCCCAACGCCCCGCCCACCGCCCGCGCAGACCACCGCCCCCGCGAAGTCCGCGCCCACCGCGCCCACCGCGTCCATCACGTCCACCGGCGAGTTCGGCAGTTCGCCCCCGAGTTCGGCAGTTAGCGGGGCTTCATGTGGCGGGAAGTACCGACCTCGGGCGGCGGGGGGCGGGCCGGGCGGCGGGGAGGGCGGGCCGGGTGGCGGAGGGCGGGCCGGGCCAGCCGGGCCGGGCCAGCCGGGCGCTCGGGTCAGCCGGGCCGGGCCAGCCGGGCCGGGCCGGGCCGGGTCAGACGTGCGCGCGGGTCAGCCGGGCCGGGCCAACTGGGCCGGGCCAGACGGGCGCGCGGGTCAGCCGGGCCGGGTCAGCCGGGCCGGGCCAGACGGGCGCGCGGGTCAGCCGGGCGCCGGGCCCAACCGGGCGGGTCAGCCGGGCGCCCGGAGCAGCCGGCCCGTGCCGGTGGGGTCAGAGCGCGGTGCCGACCAGCACCGGTTCCGGCACCAGGGTGATCCCGAACCGCTCCGTCACGCCCTCGCGGATCGTCCGGGCCAGGGTGAGCAGGTCGCCCGACGTCGCCCCGCCCCGGTTGGTCAGCGCCAGGGTGTGCTTGGTGGACAGTGCGGCGGGCCCAGGCATCCCGTAGCCCTTGCCGAAGCCGGCGTGCTCGATCAGCCAGGCGGCGCTGGTCTTGATCAGCCCGTCACCGGCGGGGAACCGCGGCGCGTCATCGGGCAGGGCGGCCGCCTCCGCCTCGGTCAGCACCGGGTTGGTGAAGAAGGACCCGGCCGAGTGGGTGTCCGGGTCGTCGGCGTCCAGCACCATCCCCTTGCCCGTACGCAGCCCGAGCACCGCCGCCCGCACCTCCGGCAGCGGCGCCCGCTCCCCGACCGCGATGCCCAGGGTGCGGGCGAGTTCGGCGTACCGGATCGGCTCGGACAGCTGCGCCACCCGGAGCTGGAAGGTCACGTCCAGCACCACGTAGCGCGGGGTGGGGTACCAGGGCGCCGCGGGGTCGTCCGGTCCGGCCAGCATCGACTGCTTCAGCAGGGACGTCCGGTAGCCGAACTTCAGGTCGAACAGCGGCAGGGTCCGCACCCGCGAGCGCTCCCGGTCCCACACTCGGACGGTCGCGATCGTCTCGGAGACCTCTTGGCCGTAGGCGCCGACGTTCTGCACCGGGGTCGCCCCGGTGGAACCCGGGATGCCGGACAGCGCCTCGATGCCCTTGAGCCGCACCCCGGCGCAGTGCTCGACCACGTCGTCCCACCGGGTCCCGGCCGGGACGGTCATCGTGATCCCGGCGCAGGCCGAGTGGTCCGGCACGGTGAAGCCCTGCCGGGTGTCCCGCACCACGATGCCGTCGAAGCCCGCGTCGTCCACCAGCAGGTTCGATCCGCCGCCGATCACCAGCAGCGGGGTGCCGTCGGCATCCGCCGCCCGGATCGCGTCGATGAACTCCTGCTCGGTGTCGGTCTCGACCAGTTCCCGCACCGGGCCGCCCACCCGCAGGGTGGTCAGATCGGCGAGGGCGGCGCTGCGGGTGCTGACGGTCATGCCCCTACGGTAGGCGTCTTGGCGGTGACCGGCGGGGCGGCGACCTTCACCACGAGCAGTCCGATGACGATCGGCGCCGCGATCACCAGCAGTGCGTGCCGGTAACCCACGTGGTCGGCGAGCAGACCGAGCAGCGGCGGACCGGCCAGGAACGCGGTGTAGCCGATGGTCGAGACCACTGACACCCGGGCCGCCGCCCGCAGCGGGTCGTCGGAGGCGGCGCTCATCCCGACCGGGAAGCCGAGGGCGGCACCCATCCCCCACAGCACCGCCCCGATCACCGCGAGCCAGAGCATGTCGGTGGGCACCAGGCCGAAGATCAGCAGGCCGACCAGCGCCAGCCCGGCACACAGCCGCAGCACCACGACCCGGCCGAACCGGTCCAGCAGCCCGGTGCCGAGGAAGCGCATCGCGGTCATCGCCGCCACGAAGATGCCGAAGGACACCGCGCCGACCGTGTCGCTCTGCGCGAAGCCGTCCACCACCGCCAGGCTCAACCAGTCGTTCCCGGCACCCTCGGTGAGGGCGGCCGCCAGGACCACCAGGCCGATCAGCAGCGTGCGGGGCTCCAGCCAGGCGGCGAAGACCGACTGCTTCGGCCCGTCGGCGGCCACCGTCCCGGTCTCGGCGTGGTCGACGGGCAGGAACTTCCGCACCGCGAAGAACACACCGACCGTGGTGACCAGGACCACCAGCGGCAGGTGGATCCACACCGGCACCCGCGCGGCGGCCGCGAGGGCGGCGATCCCGGCGGCTGCCACCGTGCCGACCGAGAACCCGGCGTGGTACCGCGGCATCACGGTCCGGCCGAGCCGCTGTTCGACCAGCGCGCCCTCCAGGTTCATCGACGCGTCCCACACCCCGGTGCCGATGCCGCACAGCACCAGGGCGGCGGCGACCACCGGGACCTGTCCCAGTCCGACGCCGAGCGCGGCGAGCAGGTAGCCGCAGGCGTTCACCAGGGCGAAGGTCAGCACGGTCCGCGCCGCACCGAGCCGGGTCACGATCAGCCCGGACAGCGGCAGGGCGACGATCGACCCGAGCGAGCCGATCAGCAGCAGCAGACCCATCTGCGCGGGTTGCAGGTCCAGACCGTCCCGGACCGCGGGCAGTCGGGCCGCCCAGCTGGAGAAGTTCGCGCCGTTGAGCACGAAGACCGCGAACACGGCGAAGGAGGCGGCACGGACCTGCGGGTGGGTGGTCGTCATCGTCCAGGCTCTCGGATCAGGGGGTGGCGGGTTCGAGGGTGGCAGGTGCCGGCTGTTCCTGGCGAGCGACCACCCGGGCCAGCAGCACGCTGGTCACCATCGACACGGTGATCAGCAGCAGGGCGTGCCGGGCACCCATCGCCTCGGCGGCCAGGCCGAGCAGCGGCGGGGCAGCCAGGGAGGCGGTGGAGCTGAAGGAGGAGACCACCGACACTCGGGCCGCCGCCTGCAGCGGGTCGTCGGAGGCGGCGGCGATCCCGATCGGCACGGTGAGCGCGGCGCCGAAGCCCCACAGCACGATGCCGACGGCGGCCAGCGGCAGCGAGGGCGCGAAGCCGAAGAGCACCAGGCCAAGCAGGGACACCACACCGGAGGTGCGCAGCACGGTCACCCGGCCGTAGCGGTCGATCAGGGTGGTGCCGAGCAGCCGGACGGCGGTCATCGCGCCGACGAACACCCCGAACATCGCCGCACCGATCGCCTCGGTCTGCTCGAAGCCGTCGACCACCGCGAGGGCGAGCCAGTCGTTCGCCGATCCCTCGGACAGGGCGGCGGACATGATGACCACGCCGATCAGCAGGGTGCGCGGCTCGCGCCAGGCGTGCAGCGCGGAGCCCGGTCGGGCGGTGCGTCGCACGCCACGAAGCCGCAGGGTGCGCGGACCACGGGCGGCCCGGGCCTCGGCCCGGCGTGCGGGGTCGGGCGGCAGGGAGTCGAGCACCGCGCCGGGCACCGATGCGAGCCGCCACACGGCGCCGACCACGGCGGTCACGGTGAACTGCACCAGCAGCGGCACCTGCGCGTGCGCCGCCAGCGCGCCGATCCCGGAGCCGACGACCGAACCGATCGAGAACGCCGCGTGGAACTGCGGCAGCACCGTGCGCCCGAGCCGTCGCTCCACCGCGGCGGTCTCCACGTTCAGCGGCACGTTGCCCAGGGCGAAGGCGGCGCCGGACAGGAAGATGCCCACCGCGAGCACCGGCACCGAGTGGAAGGTCGGCCCCAGCCCGATCAGCACATAGGCGAGCGAGAATGCGGCCGTCGACAGGTACAGCACCACGCGACCGCCGAACCGGGTGACCATCCACCCGGCCAGGGAGACGGTGGCCAGCGAGCCGATGGACCCGGCGATCAGGATGCCGCCCAGTTCGGCCTCGCTCATCCCGAGCGCCGTGCGGACCGCGGGGATGCGGGCGAGCCAGGAGGAGAACATCAGCCCGGTCAGCATGAACAGGCCGAGCAGCAACCACCGGGCGCGTGCCACGACCGGGTCGACCGGGCCACGCTCACCCCGGGGTGTGCGCGGACGGGGGATACTCACGACGGTCTCCTGGGCTGTCGAGCTGGGTGGTGCCACTGGGCGGGTTCAGCACGCGGTGGCTCGGGGTCGAGCGGTGCGGAGCCGGCCGAGGAGGTACACGGCGGCCCCGGGGTCGAACGGGACGGAACCGCCGGCGACATCCGCGGCGGCCCCGGGTTGGAGCAGGGCGGCTACCGTCGGAGTGCTCCCGGTGCCTGCCCGGTCGAATCGATTCGAAGCCGACGAGCGATCATCGGGGTCGAATCGATTTGAGGGTCGGCATCAGTGTGCGGGTACCCTGGCGGCGGCGTCAACATCGTTCCTGGTGATCCGGGCACGACCACCCGCCCGACCGGCCACGCGACCAACGCCGGGCCACCGCCCGGCAGGCAGGAGACCTGCGTGTCACGACCCACCCTCGCCGACGTCGCGACCCGGGCCGGGGTGTCGGTCTCCACCGCCTCCCTCGCCTTCTCCGGCGCCGGGCCGATCGCGGAGGCCACGAAGCAGCGGGTGCTCACCGCCGCCGCGGAGCTCGACTACTCGGGGCCCAATCCGCTCGGTCGCCAGCTGCGCTCCGGCCGGTCCGGGATCGTCGGCGTCGTCGTCGGCGATGCGCTCAAGCGGTCGTTCCGTGACCCGGTGTCGGTGCAGTTGCTGGACGGCCTGGTCGACACCATCGCCCCGGCCGGGCTGGGGGTGCTGCTGATCCCGGGCCCGACCGGCGCGGACGAACCCGCGGTGGACCCGCTGATCGAGTCCGCGGCGATGGATGTCGCGGTGATGATCTGGGGCGGCACCACCGAGGACCCCACGCTCCAGGCCCTGCGCCGACGGGGCATCCCGGCAGTGGTGGTCGAGGGACACGAGCTGGGCGACATCGTCACGGTGGGCATCGACGACCGTGACGGGGTCGCCGCCCTGGCCCGACACCTGCTCGACCTCGGTCACCAGCGGATCGCGACCGTCACACTGCCCTTCGGGCCCGATCGCCGGTCGGCGGTGGCGGATCAGGACCGGATCGCCGACATCCGGTGGAAGATCGCCGAACGACGACTGGCGGGACTGGCAGACGCCGGGGTGCGGCCCACCGCGGTCTACGAGACCCCGGCCTCGCTGGTCGAACACGGGACCGCCGCCGCCCACGCCCTGTTGTCCGGTGACCCGGCCGAGCGACCGACCGCCATCGTGGCCCAGTCCGACCTGCTGGCCTCCGGCGTGGTGATCGGTGCCCGGGAGTTGGGCCTGCGGGTGCCGGAGGACGTGTCGGTCGCCGGTTTCGACGGGCTGGACCTGCCGTGGCTCACCCCGGACGTGCTGACCACGGTGGAGCAGCCGATCGCGGAGAAGGGCGCCGTGGTGGGGAGGGCGGTGCAGCGGCTCCTGGCGGGCGAGCAGCCCGAGGATGCCGTGCTGCCGGTGAGCCTGCGGATCGGCAGCACGACGGGTCCGGCGCCTAGCCTCTGAGCCGACCTCAGGTCATGCGTTCCGCCTCAGCGGACCCGGACCGGGAAACGACCGGGCAGTTCAGGCCGCACGTGGCGTGGTACGACTCAGCCCAGACGGACGAGCGCCTGGCACTTGGCCAGGACGCGGGCACCGTCGCAGGTGACGGTGAGATCGATCCTGGCGGTGCCGGACTCCGGGTCCATCGCACCCACCACGGCGACCACCTCGACCTCGGCCTCGCCGGGATCGGGCACCGGCACCGTGCGAGCGAAGCGGGTCTGGTAGTCCAGGATCGCGCCGGGGTCGCCGAGCCAGTCGGCGACGACGGAGCTCGCGGCGCCCATCGTCCACATGCCGTGCGCGATCACACCCGGGAGGCCGACCTCGGTGGCGAACCGCTGGTTCCAGTGGATCGGGTTGAAGTCGCCGCTGGCACCCGCGTACCGGACCAGCCGGGACCGGTCGACGGTGAGGGTGCGGCGGGCGACCTCCTGGCCGACGGCGAGCTCGCTCAGCGTGGGCATCAGGCGTCCTCTCCGCGCACGGCGAGGGTGGAGGTGACCGAGGCGACCGGCTCACCGGACTCGGTGGAGATCACGCAGCGGGTGGTGATCATCGACAGCCCTGCGCGCTCGGTGATCGCGTCGACGTGCAGCACCGTCACCAGCCGGTCGCCGGCATGGATCGGACGGTGGTGCACGAAGCGCTCGTCGGCGTGCACGACGCGACTGAAGTCGATCCCGGCCGCCGGGTCCTGGATCAGCTGGGCCTCGGCACGCTGCGCCACGACCACCGCGAAGGTGGGCGGAGCGATGACGTCCGGGTGGCCGAGCGCCTGGGCGGCGGCGGGATCGGTGTGCGCCGGGTGCGTCGCCCCGACGGCCTCCGCGAACTCGCGGAGCTTCTCGCGGCCGACCTCGTACGGTGCGTTCGGCGGGTATTCCCGCCCGGCGAACTCAGCGTTGACGGCCACGGCTGATCAGATTCAGCGGGTCTCGCGGTGCAGCGTGTGACGGCCGTCGCGGGGGCAGAACTTCTTCATCTCCAGGCGGTCGGGGTCGTTCCGACGGTTCTTCTTGGTGATGTAGTTCCGCTCCTTGCACTCCGTGCATGCGAGCGTGATCTTCGGACGGACGTCCGAGCTCTTGCTGGCCATGTTCGTGCCACCCTTCGCGCCCCGTGGCGCAGTGATCTGCTGCTGGTCGCGCGCCGGCCGACGCGCGGGATTCGTACCTGGTAGCGGGAGCGGGGCTTGAACCCGCGACCTCACGATTATGAGTCGTGCGCTCTGACCAGCTGAGCTACCCCGCCGGGGATGAGTCACGGGCCAGGACCATGGAGTCCTGGCCCGTGTCACATCACAGAGCCCCGAAAGGGAATCGAACCCTTGACCTTCTCCTTACCATGGAGACGCTCTGCCGACTGAGCTATCGGGGCAGCGGGCAGAACATTACACGGCTGCTGGCCCGGAGTGAAATCAGGCCGGTGACCCGCGTGATCACGGCCCCGTGCCGGTCCGCCAGCGCACCAGACCCGCGTACCGCCTGAGGCAGAGCACCGGAGACGGCAACAGGGCGCCCTCCGTGCGGAGGACGCCCTGTCGAGGGTGGCGGGTGAGGGATTCGAACCCCCGTAGGCGTTGCCAGCTGATTTACAGTCAGCCCCCTTTGGCCACTCGGGTAACCCGCCAAGGGTGGCTCGCCGGTCGAAGCGACCTGCGTGCGGATGGAAGGATAGCAAGAGTTCGGACCCTCTCGTGACATCCGTCCGCGAGCAGTGCCGTCCGGGCATCGCACCGACCCCGCATCGCAGGAGGTAGTCATGGCCAGCGACTCGTCGTTCGACGTCGTCAGCAAGGTGGATCGTCAGGAGGTCGACAACGCGTTGAACCAGGCGGCCAAGGAGATCGCCCAGCGCTACGACTTCAAGGACGTGGGCGCCTCGATCGCCTGGAGCGGCGACAGCATCGTGATGGCGGCCAACTCCGAGGAGCGGGTGCTCGCGGTGCTGGACGTGTTCCAGACCAAGCTCATCAAGCGCGGCGTCTCCCTGAAGGCGATCGACACCGGCGACGGCGAGCCGAAGTCCTTCGGCAAGGAGTACCGCCTCACCGGGTCCCTCAAGGAGGGCTTGTCCTCGGAGAACGCCAAGAAGGTCGCCAAGAAGATCCGCGACGAGGGACCCAAGGGCGTCAAGACCGTGATCCAGGGCGAGGAGGTCCGGGTGTCCTCCAAGAGCCGTGACGAGCTCCAGACGGTGATCGCGCTGCTCAAGGGGGCCGACGACATCGACGCGGCGCTGCAGTTCGTGAACTACCGCTGACCCGACGCCGAGGACCTCCAGCGCCCGCCGTAGGTCCTCGGCCGCCACACCCCGCCGGCATCCGGGAAGCCCGCGGCCCGGGGCCGCTACCGTGGCCCGGATGTTCTCCGAGTGGAAACGCCGCCGCGCCGCCCGACGGGTCGAACCCGGGGACGGTCGTGCGCTGACGCCCTACCGCTGGTGGCAGCCGCTGACCCGGGCCCTCATGCACCTCGACCTGGACACCGCGGGCGAGCCGGAACGGTGGTCGGTGGACCTGCGCTTCTGGGGCGACAGCGACACCGCGGTCCGCGCGCACCTGTTCCGGGACGGTCGGCACACCGCCCGGTCGAAGCTCCCGGCCGAGTTCCCGGTGCCGGGCGGGGTGATCGAGGTGAACGCCAGCGACTTCGGCCTGCGACGGTGCCACTACGTCACCGGGTCCGGGGACGAGCGCCCGCTGTCTCCCGAGCCGCGCTCCGCCGAGGGGTGGCGGGCACACCTGCAGCGACGGCACCCGGTCGCCAGCCGGGTCCTGGGCGCGGTGTCGGTCGCTGTGCTGCTGGTCAGCCTGGTGCTGGGGGTGCCGCAGCTCGTGCAGCAGGTGACGGAGATCCCACCCGTGGCGGAACGGCTGGGGACGTTCGAGTCGCCGGTGCACCTGCCGGGCTGGACCAATGCGGCCCTGGTGGTGGCGGGCATCCTGGCGTCGGTGGAGCGTGCACTGCGGCTGCGCTACCACTGGTTGTTGGACGGCGGGGTCTCCGGGACGGAGGACTGACCCGCCGCGCGCTCAGTACCGCGTGATGCCGCCGATGTCCCCGGCCATCCGCTCCAGCCGGGCGATCCGGTCGGCCATCGGCGGGTGGGTGGCGAACAGCTTGCCGACGCCGCCGCCCTTGAACGGGTTGGCGATCATCAGGTGCGAGACGTCCACCAGGTCGCGCTCCTGCGGCAGCGGTCGGGCCTGGGTGCCGGCCTCGAGCTTGCGCAGTGCGGAGGCGAGCGCCAGCGGGTCGCCGGTGAGCTTCGCGCCGTCCTCGTCCGCGTCGTACTCCCGGGTCCGGCTGATCGCGAGCTGGATCAGGGTGGCCGCGAACGGGGCGAGCAGAGCGGTCAGCAGCGCGGCGAACGGGTTGCCGCCCCGCTCCCGGTCGGTGCCGCCGCCGAAGATCAGGGCGATCTGGGCGATGGAGGTGATGACTCCGGCCACGGCGGCGGCGATGGACGAGGTGAGGATGTCGCGGTTGTAGACGTGCATCAGTTCGTGGCCGAGCACCCCACGCAGTTCGCGCTCGTCCAGGATCACCAGGATGCCCTCGGTGCAGCAGACCGCGGCATTGCGCGGATTGCGGCCGGTCGCGAAGGCGTTCGGGGCGGCGGTGGGCGACACGTACAGCCGCGGCATCGGCTGACGAGCCTCGGTGGAGAGCTCGCGCACGATCCGGTACATCACGGGCTGCTCGATCTCCGACACCGGCCGGGCGTGCATCGACCGGATCGCGATCTTGTCCGAGTTCCAGTACGAGTAGGCGGTGGTCGCGAGTCCGAAGATCGCGAACACCCAGATGAACCGGCCGTTGGCGATCACCGCACCGATGCCGAGCAGCACCGCCCACAGCACGCCGAACAGCAGCGCGGTCTTCAAGCCGTTGTAGTGCCGGTGACCCATGGCGGTCCTTCCTCATGCAGTGCGCGTCATCTCTGACGAGACAACGCCGCAGGCTCGCGGCCGGTTCCCCTACTCTGTGGCCCCGCGCCATCACCCGCGCGTCCCGCCACTGCCCGAGGAGACACCGTGCGCACCACCACCCGCATTCTGGCCCTGGCCGCTGCGAGCGCCCTGGCGCTGGCGGCGTGTGCGCCGGTCGACGACGACGGCAGCGACGGCGCGAGCCCCGCGGCCTCCGACGGCGCGCTGGACACCCTGACCGACGGCGTGCTGACCATCGGCACCTCCGACCCCGCCTACGAGCCGTGGATCGTGGACAACGACCCCAGCAACGGCAAGGGGTACGAGTCGGCGGTGGCCTACGCGGTCGCCGAGCAGCTCGGATACGACGCGGACCAGGTCGAATGGGTGAACGTCACCTTCGACCAGATCATCGCGCCGGGCGCCAAGAGCTTCGACATCGCGATCAACCAGGTGTCGATCAGCCCGGAGCGTGCCGAGAACCTGGACTTCTCCTCCTCGTACTACGACACCGCGCAGGCAGTGGTGACGGTCGAGGGCAGCCCGGCCGCCGACGCCGCGAGCCTGGCCGACCTCAAGGACGTCAAGCTCGGCGCGATGGTCGGCACCACCAGCCTCCAGGTGGCGCAGGACGCGATCGACCCGAACACCGACATCCAGGTGTTCAACGACAACGACCAGGTGAAGCAGGCCCTGACCTCCGGCCTGGTCGACGCGATCGTCGTGGACCTGCCCACCGCGCTCTACATCACCGCGGCGGAGCTGGACGGCGGCGTGCTGGTCGGTCAGCTCCCGGCCGGTGACGACCCGGACCAGTTCGGGATCGTGCTGGACAAGGACTCCTCGCTCACCCAGCCGGTGACCGACGCGGTGGACGCCCTGCGCGAGGACGGCACGCTGGACGACCTGCAGGCCGAGTGGCTGACCGACGCCGCCGGCGCACCGGTCCTCAAGTAATGTCCGCCGGCTCCGCCGACGGCGCCCGGGCCACCGCCTGGGCGCCGTCGGCGCGTCAGGTCGAGCGCGACAGCTACCGGCGGGGCCGTGCCCGGCGGTCGGTGCTGATCGCCGTCGTCAGCACGGTGGCGGTGGCGGCGGTCGCGGTGCTGGCCCTGGTGAGTTCGCCCGGGTGGCCGCGGGTGCGCAAGTCGTTCCTGGACCCGCACGTGGCCTGGGAGTCGCTGCCCCGGGTGCTGGAAGGGCTGTGGCTGAACGTCCGGGTGATGGTGGTCTGCGCGGTCATCATCGTGGTGCTGGCCATGCTGCTCGCCCTGGCCCGCACGCTGCGCGGCCCGGCGTTCTTCCCGCTGCGCGCGCTGGCGACCGGCTACGTCGACGTGTTCCGCGGTCTGCCGCTGATCCTGGTGCTGCTGCTGGTCGGCTTCGGGCTGCCGGGGCTGCGGTTGCAGGGCATCCCGACCTCCGCCGTGGTGCTGGGTGGGGTGGCCCTGGTGCTGACCTACTCGGCGTACGTCGCCGAGGTCTTCCGCGCCGGGATCGAGTCGGTGCATCCCTCGCAGATCGCCTCCGCCCGGTCGTTGGGGCTGACCCGGGGTCAGACGCTGCGGCACGTCGTGCTGCCGCAGGCGGTGCGCCGGGTGATCCCGCCGCTGCTGAACGACCTGGTGTCGCTGTCCAAGGACTCCGGGCTGATCTCGATCCTGGGCGCGATCGACGCGGTGCGGGCCGCCCAGTTGAAGACCGCCGAGTACGCGAACTTCACGCCCTACGTCGTCGCCGGGGTGCTGTTCGTGCTGCTGACCATCCCGCTGACCCGGTTCACCGACGCCCTGGCCAAGCGGGGCGGCTGGTTGGGGTCGCAGAGCGGCCTGGCCGGGGCGGGGGCCATGCGATGAGCGCGCCGCTGCTGCAGATCGACCGGGTGCGCAAGGCGTTCGGCGACCACGTGGTGCTGGACGACCTCTCCCTGGACGTGCGCGAGCACCAGGTCGTGGTGCTGATCGGTTCCTCCGGCTCCGGCAAGTCCACCCTGCTGCGCTGCATCAACCTGCTGGAAGAGGTCGACGACGGCGCGATCACGATGGCGGGCCAGGAGATCACCGACCCCCGGGTGGACGCCAACCAGGTGCGGTCCCGGATCGGGATGGTCTTCCAGTCGTACAACCTCTTCCCGCACCTGCGGGTGCTGGACAACGTGGCCCTGGCACCTCGGCTGGTGCACAAGATGGACAAGACCGAGGCCCGGGAGCGGGCGGCCGCCATGCTGGACCGGGTCGGGCTCGGCGCCAAGGCCCGGTCCTTCCCCGACGAGCTGTCCGGTGGGCAGCAGCAACGAGTCGCCATCGCCCGCGCACTGGTCGGCCAACCGGCGCTGATGCTGCTGGACGAGGTGACCAGCGCGCTCGACCCGGAGCTGGTCGGTGAGGTGCTGGCGCTGCTGGAGGAGTTGAAGGGCGAGGGCACCACGATGGTGCTCGCCACCCACGAGATGAGCTTCGCCCGGCACGTCGCCGATCAGGTCTGCTTCCTGCACCAGGGCCGGATCCTGGAGCAGGGGCCCCCGGATCAGGTGCTGGTCGAGCCGCGCGAGCAGCGCACCCGCGACTTCCTGCGCCGGTTCACCGGCTGATCAACCGGCGCTGGGCCCGACCGGCCCGCACCCCGTCGACGGTCAGCAGGACCAGTGCCACCCACACCAGTCCGAAGCCCCACCACCGGGCGGGCGGCATGGTCTCGTGCAGGACGATCACACCGATCAGGAACTGCAGGATCGGTGCGAGGTACTGCAGCATCCCGACCACGCTCAGCGGCAACCGGCGGGCGGCCTCTCCGAAGAACAGCAACGGCAGTGCGGTGATCACCCCGGTGCCGACCAGCGCCCACGCCTGACCGGCACCGTGGTGCCCGAAGCTGCCGTCACCGGAGGCGGTGAGCCAGAGCAGGTACCCGGCGGCCAGCGGTGCCAGCACCAGGGTCTCCACGGCCAGCGACGGTGCCGCCCCGACCGAACGACCGACCCGGTTCTTCAGCAGGCCGTAGATGCCGAAGGAGAACGCCAGGGTGAGCGCCACCCAGGGCAGGCGGCCGACTCCGATCGTGATGACCACCACCGCGGCAGCGCTCACCCCCAGGGCCACCCACTGCAACCGGCGCAGCCGCTCCCGCAGCACCAGCACCGCCAGGGCCACGGTCACGATCGGGTTGATGAAGTAGCCCAGCGCCGCGTCGACCACATGTCCGGACAGCGTGCCGTAGACGAAGGTCAGCCAGTTCACCGCGAGCAGGACGGCCGCGACCGCGAGGATGCCCAGCGTGCGCCCGGACCGCAGCGCCGTGACGAAGGCGCCCCACGCCCGCCCGACCGTCAGGACGACCGCGCAAAACACCAGGGACCACAGCACCCGGTGGGCGATGATCTCCACCGGACCGGCCGGGACCAGCAGGGTGAAGTACAGCGGGAGGATCCCCCAGAGCAGGTACGCGGCGGTGCCGTTGGCCAGGCCGCGCGGGTCCAGGGTGGGGGTGGAGGGTGCAGTCACAGCGCAGACGGTAGCCCCGACCACCGACTGAGGGTGCCCTTGCCTCGGCACCTAGACTGACCGCAGACCCGACCACCAATGAGAGAAGGCTGCTGCGTGAGCTCCCACCGACCCGTCCGGGTGGCCGTGATCGGCGCCGGACCCGCCGGCATCTACGCCTCCGACATCCTGTCCCGGTCCGACCTGGACGTGTCCATCGACCTGATCGAGCGACTGCCCGCGCCCTTCGGCCTGGTGCGCTACGGCGTCGCCCCGGACCACCCGCGGATCAAGCAGATCATCACCGCGCTGCACAAGGTGCTCGAACGCGGGGACATCCGGCTGATCTGCAATGTCGACTTCGGCACGGACCTGACCCTGGACGACATCCGGCGGCACTACGACGCGGTCATCTTCGCTACCGGGGCGATCCGGGACGCCGACCTGCCGATCCCGGGCATCGAGCTGGACGGCTCCTACGGTGCCGCCGACTTCGTGTCCTGGTACGACGGCCACCCGGACGTGCCGCGCACCTGGCCGCTGGACGACCGCGAGGTCGCGGTGATCGGCGCCGGGAACGTGGCGCTGGACGTGGCCCGCATCCTCGCCAAGCACGCCGAGGACCTGCGCCCGACCGAGGTGCCGGAGAACGTCTACCAGGTGCTGGCCGCATCGCCGGTGACCGACGTGCACGTCTTCGCCCGGCGTGGTCCGGCGCAGGCCAAGTTCTCCAGCCTGGAGCTGCGCGAGCTGGGCCACGTGCCCGATGTCGACGTGATCGTGTACCCGGAGGACTTCGAGTTCGACGAGGGCTCGAACGCCGCGATCCGGTCCTCCAACCAGACCAAGCAGGTCGTCAAGACCCTCACCGACTGGACCCTCAAGGAGCCGGAGGAGCTCACCGCGAGCCGCCGGATCCACCTGCACTTCCTGCATGCCCCGGCCGAGGTGCTCGGCGAGGACGGCAAGGTGGTCGGTCTGCGTACCGAGCGCACCGTGCTGACCGGCGACGGCACGGTCACCGGCACCGGGCAGTTCCACGACTGGCCGGTGCAGGCGGTCTACCGGGCGGTGGGCTACTTCGGGTCGCCGCTGTCCGGCGTGCCGTTCGACGAGCAGGGCGGGGTGATCGCGAACCGGGAGGGCCGGGTGGTCGACGCCGCCGGGGACCCCGTGCCCGGGGTGTACACCACCGGCTGGATCAAGCGCGGACCGGTCGGCCTGATCGGCCACACCAAGTCCGATGCCAAGGAGACCGTCGAGCACCTGGTCTCGGACGCGGCGAGCCTGCCGTCGGCCACCGAGCCGGAGCCGGAGGCGGTGCTGGACTTCCTGCGCGGCAAGGGTGCCCGGCCGATCCACTGGTCCGGCTGGGAGCTGCTGGACGCCTACGAGCGCACCCTGGGCGAGGCGGAGGGGCGCGAGCGGGTCAAGGTCGTCCCGCGCGAGGACATGATCCGGGTCGCCCTGGAGCTGGCGGCCGACTGACCGCGGCCCCGGGGTCGCCGGGTGCGGCACGCCGGCGACCAGGTCGCTGAGGTCGCCGGCTCCACCCCGGACCGGCGCTCCAGCCCAGGTCGGCACCTCGGGCCGACGCGCCGGCCCGACGTCGGAACTCCCACCCGAGGTCGGCACTTGCGCCCCACATCGGCACTTCGCGCCTGAGGTCGGCACTTCGGCCAGCTCTTCCTGGCGCGAAGTGCCGACCTCGACGACAGGGCGCGCGGTGCCCGACCTTCGCGACAGGGCGCGCGGTGCCGACCGTGGGGACAGCGCGCGGTGCGGGTGCGGGGGCGGTCAGCTGGCGCGGTTGACCAGGGCTTCGGCGAAGGAGATGAACGACGCCTTCACCGGCCCGTCCGGCAGCGGGGCGAGGATCGCGACCGCCTCGGCCACCAGGCTGAGCGCGCGGTTCCGGGTCTCGGCGACGACCTCGTGCCCCGCCAGCGCGGCGACGGCACGGGCCAGGTCGGCGTCGTCGGACAGATCCGAGTCGAGCAGCTCGACCAGTGCCACGTCCTCGGCCCGCCCGTCGCGGGCCGCACGCTCGCGGAGCAGCAACACCGGCATGGTCGGCACCTGCTCGCGCAGGTCGGTGCCGGGGGTCTTGCCGGACAGCGAACCGTCCTGGGACAGGTCGATCACGTCGTCGGCGAGCTGGAAGGCGACGCCGATCCGCTCACCGAAGGCGGCGACGGTCTCCACGGTCTCGGGCGAGCAGCCGCCGTACATCGCGCCCAGCCGGGCCGAGGTGGCGATCAGCGAGGCGGTCTTGTCCGCCAGCACGCGGAGGTAGTGCTGCACCGGGTCGTCGCCCTCGGCGGGGCCCATCGACTCGTGCAGCTGGCCCAGGCAGAGCCGCTCGAAGGTCCCGGCCTGGATCTTGACCGCCTCCGGGCCCAGGTCGGCCACGGTGGTGGAGGCCCGGGAGAACAGCAGGTCGCCGACCAGGATCGCCACCGAGTTGCCCCACACCTCGTGCGCGGCGGGCGCGCCCCGGCGCAGCGGCGCCGAGTCCATCACGTCGTCGTGGTAGAGCGAGGCGAGGTGGGTCAGCTCGACCACCACGGCCGCCGCCAGCACCTCGTCCCGCTCGCCGTCGCCGAGTTCGGCCGCCAGCAGGGTCAGCATCGGGCGCAGGCGCTTGCCCCCGGCGTCCGCCAGGTGGTGCGCGGCGTTGTCCACCAGCTCGTCGGCATAGGCGGCGGCGTCGCGCAGGCGGTTCTCGACCAGGTCGAGGCGTCCCGCGATCCGCTCGGCGAGGGCCGGGTCGGCGAGCGGCAGGGCGGTCGAGGATGTCACGGGACGAACCTATCTGGCATGACGGCTGGGAGCAGAACTGACGTGCGACCGCCGCCCCGCGGTGGAGCTCGGTGCGAGGCGGCGGTGGAGACTCGATGAGGGTACGCGGTCAGGGCAGGAACACCGCTACCTGACCGATCGCGTCCAGCACCGGTCCGGGCAGCACGCCCAGCAGCACCGTCAGCACCGCGCAGACCGCGATGGCGGCGACCGCGAAGCCCTGGGAGGTGACCACCACGGTGCGCGGCCGGTCGAGGGTGGTGTCGGCGTCGTCGTCGGAGAGCGGTCCGCCGTGCGGGCTGGTGAAGAACATCAGCACGATCAGGCGGACGTAGAAGAACGCCGCGGCGGCGGAGGCGAGCACACCGATCAGGGCGAGCGGCCAGGTACCGCCGTCGACCGCGGCGGTGAACACCGCGAACTTGCCGGTGAAGCCCGCGGTGAGCGGGATGCCGGCGAAGGACAGCAGGAACAGTGCGAACGTGGTGGCGAGCACCGGGTGGGTGCGGCCGAGTCCCGCCCACTGGGACAGGTCGGTGGCCTCACCGAGCACCGTCGCGTCGTCGTCACCGGCTGCCACGGTCTCACCGTCGGCGGTCGACCCGGTGGCGGCACCGGACCCGGCCGCGGTGGTGGCGACCGTGGACCCGGCCGACCCGGCCGACCCGGCGGGCAGGACACCGGCCGCGACCGCGACCCCGAGGGAGGCAGCCGCCGCCTCCGGGACCTCGGTGGAGGCGACGCCCCGCTCCCGGACCAGGGAGACGATGCCGAAGGCGCCGACCGTGGCCGCACCGTAGGCGAGCAGGTAGAACAGCACCGCGACGATGCCGGACTGGGCGAGCGCGATCACGCCGGTGAGCACGAAGCCCGCGTGGGCGATGGACGAGTAGGCGAGGATCCGCTTGACGTCGGTCTGCACCAGGGCGATCACGGTGCCGACCACCATGGTGGCGATCGCGACGGTCCACATCATCGGTTCCAGGTCCCAGCGCATGCCGGGCAGCACCGTGTAGAACACCCGCAGCAGCGCACCGAAGGCCGCCACCTTGGTGCAGGCGGCCATGAAGCCGGTGATCGGGGTCGGCGCACCCTGGTAGACGTCCGGGGTCCAGGAGTGGAACGGCACCGCGCCGACCTTGAACAGCAGGCCGATCAGGACCAGCAGCGAGCCGACCAGCAGCAGGCCGTCCATCCCGGTGGTGGTGGTGACCGCGGCGGCGATGTCGCTGTAGCGCAGCGAGCCGGAGTAGCCGTAGAGCAGCACGATGCCGAACAGCAGCAGCGCCGAGGCGAAGGCACCCAGCAGGAAGTACTTCATCGACGCCTCCTGGCTGAGCAGGCGGCGGCGGCGCGCCATCCCGGTCAGCAGGTACAGCGGCAGCGACAGCACCTCGAGGGCGACGAACAGGGTGAGCAGGTCACCGGTGGCCGGGAAGATCATCATGCCGCCGGTGGCGAAGAGCATCAGCGGGAAGATCTCGGTCTGCTGCAGACCGGCGCGCCGGGCCGACTCCTCGTAACCGGAGCCGGGGACCGAGGCCGCCTGCGGGGCGAACGCGTCCTCGCCGGTGGTGGTCCGGTCGGCGGCGATCAGCACCGCGAGCAGGGCCAGCAGCGCGATGATCGCCTGCAGCACAAGGGTCGGGCCGTCCACCAGCACCGAACCGCCGAGCACGTCGGTGCCGCCGGTGTCCTTGACGTCCGACCAGAGGAAGCCGACCGCGACGATGCTGCCGAGCAGGGCCAGGATCGACAGCACCAGCTGGCTGGGGCGACGGGCCGCCCGGGGGGCGAAGGCCTCGATCAGGACGCCGATCACCGCCGCACCGAGCGGCAGGAGCACCGGGGTGAGCTGGGCCCACGCGATGTCCGGAGCGTTGAAGGTCACTGCTCGCTCCCCTCGTCACCAGCGGTGACCGGATCCGGGGCGTCGGTGACGCCCACCTGCGTGATGGTGGTGGCGGCCGGCTGGTCCACCAGGTCGAGCGCCGGTGCCGGGTAGAAGCCGAGCACCAGCATCAGGGCGATCAGCGGTCCGACCACCCAGCGCTCCCGACCCGACAGGTCCCGGGTCTCGGCCAGGTCGTCCCGGACCGGGCCGGTGAACACCCGCTGGTAGGTCCAGAGCACGTACAGCGCCGCGAGCACCACGGCGACGGCCGCGATGATCGCCGCCGGACGGTGGGTGGCGAAAGTGCCGACGATGACCAGGAACTCACTGACGAAGGTGGACAGGCCGGGCAGCGACAGCGCCGACAGGCCGATCACCAGGAAGGTCCCGGCCAGCACCGGGGTGACCTTCTGCAGCCCGCCGAAGTCGGCGATCCGCGCGGAGCCCTTGCGGGCGACCAGGAAGCCGACCAGCAGGAACAGTCCCCCGGTGCTCAGACCGTGGTTGACCATGTAGAACGACGAGCCGCCGATCGAGGTCGAGGTGAAGGCGAAGATGCCCAGCACGATGAACCCGAAGTGCGACACGGAGGTGTAGGCGACCAGTCGGAACATGTCCTGCTGACCGAGGGCGAGCAGCGCACCGTAGAAGATCGACACCAGGGCCAGCACGATGATCACCGGGGCCGCCCAGCGGGACGCCTCGGGGAAGAACGGCAGGCACAGGGTCAGCATCCCGAAGGTGCCCACCTTGTCCAGCACGCCGACCAGCAGGGTCGAGGTCCCAGCCGGTGCCTGCTCGGCGGTGTCCGGCAGCCAGGAGTGCACCGGGAACATCGGCGCCTTGATCGCGAAGGCGAGGAAGAACGCCAGGAACAGCCAGCGGCCGGTGCCGGTCGGCAGGTCCAGGCCGGTGAGGTTGCTGATCAGGAAGCCCTGCTCGCCGCCGGGTCCGTGCAGGTAGAGCACGATGACGCCGACCAGCATGACCAGACCACCGGCGAGCGAGAACAGCAGGAACTTCACTGCCGCGTAGCGCCGCTGCGGTCCGCCGAAGGCGCCGATCATGAAGTAGACCGGGATCAGCATCGCCTCGAAGAGCACGTAGAACAGGAACAGGTCCCGGGCGGCGAAGACCGCGACCATGAACGAGGTCAGCACCAGGACCAGCGCCAGGTAGTGCCGCAGCTTGTTGGACGGCTCGGACTGCGAGCCCTGTTCCTTCCAGGCGGCCAGCACGACCAGCGGCACCAGGACCACGGCCATCCCGATCAGCAGCATGCCGACACCGGTGACGCCCAGGGCGTAGGAGATGCCGAACTGCGGGATCCACTGGTGCAGCTCGGACAGCTGGTAGTCACCGGCGTTCGCACCGGAGCCGAAGGCGGTGATCCCGGCGACGACCGCCAGCACCACCTCGACCAGCGCGAAACCGAGGGCGATCTCGCGGACCCGGCGCGGGCCAGCGGCGGTGGTGCCCGCGGGGCGGGGCAGCAGCCAGAGCAGTGCGGCGCCGATCAGCGGCCACACGATCAGCAGGGTGAGCCAGGGGACGTCGGCGGAGACCGTCGCGGCGGGGGTGAGCGTGAGCAAGGTTCTTCTTCTCCCTCAGATCCGCGGGGCCAGGACGACGACCGCCAGCACGACCAGGCCGAACAGCATGGTCGCGGCGTACTGCCGGACGTAGCCGGACTGCAGGCGTCGCAGCAACTGGCCGATCCCGACGGTGAGCTTGCCGAGGCCGGTGAACGCGCCGTCGACCACCGACCGGTCGCCGTAGACCAGCGAGCGGGTCAGGTACTGACCGGGCTGCACCAGGACGGCGTCGTTCACGGTGTCCTGGTACATGTCGACCCGGGCCGCCCGGGTCAGCACCGATCCGCGCGGGGCGGTGGTCGGCACCGGCAGCGCGCCGTACTGCCGCCAGGCCAGCACCAGACCGATGGCGACCGCGAGCAGCGTCACGATCTGGATCACCGGGACGGACAGCACCGGCTCGTGGTGCTCGACATGACCGGTCACCGGCTCCAGCCAGTGGGTGAACCCGCCGCCGAGCTGGAGCACGAAGCCCAGGCCGAGCGAGCCGACCGCCAGGATGATCATTGGAATGGTCATCAGCCACGGCGACTCGTGCGGGTGCCGCAGCGGTCGCTCGTCGCTTGCCTGCGAGGCATTGTCGGTCCAGCGCGCCTTGCCGTGGAACGTCATGAAGAACATCCGCGACATGTAGAAGGCGGTGATCCCGGCACCGACCAGGGCCACGATGCCGAACACCCAGGCTCGCCATTCGCCGGCACCCTCGGGCACCACGAACGCTGACTCGATGATCTTGTCCTTGGACCAGAAGCCGGAGAACGGCGGCACACCCAGGATCGCCAACCAGCCGAGGCCGAAGGTGGCCCAGGTGATCGTCATCGAGGTGCGCAGCGCACCGAAGTGCCGCATGTCGGTGGTGTCGTCCATGCCGTGCATCACCGACCCGGCACCCAGGAACATCCCGGCCTTGAAGAAGCCGTGGGTCACCAGGTGGAAGATCGCGAAGGCGTAGCCGATCGGGCCGAGACCCGCCGCCAGCACCATGTAGCCGATCTGGGACATCGTGGAGGCGGCCAGCGCCTTCTTGATGTCGTCCTTGGCGCAGCCGATGATCGCGCCGAGCACCAGGGTGATCGCACCGACGATGGTGACGATCAGCTGCGCGGTGGGCGCACCCTCGAACACCGGTGCCGAGCGCACGATCAGGTAGACACCGGCGGTGACCATGGTGGCCGCGTGGATCAGCGCCGACACCGGGGTCGGACCGGCCATCGCGTCGCCGAGCCAGGACTGCAACGGGAACTGCGCCGACTTGCCGCAGGCGGCGAGCAGCAGCATCAGACCGATCGCGGTCAGCATCCCGGTGGACACCGCACCCGACTCGACCCCGGCGGACACCGACGCGAAGTCCAGCGAACCGAGCTGGCTGAACAGCAGCCCCATCGCGACCAGCAGGCCGATGTCACCGACCCTGTTGGCGACGAACGCCTTCTTGGCGGCGACCGCGTACTCGGTGCGGTAGTTCCAGAAGCCGATCAGCAGGTAGGACGCCAGACCGACACCCTCCCAGCCGACGAACAGCAGGAGGTAGGAGTCGGCGAGCACCAGGATCAGCATCGCGGCGATGAACAGGTTCAGGTAGGCGAAGAACCGGCGCCGGGCCACGTCGTGCGCCATGTAGGCGACCGAGTAGAGGTGGATCAGGGTGCCGACGAACGTCACCAGCAGCACGAAGGTCAGCGACAGCGGGTCCACCCGCAGTCCGGCGGACAGGTCGAAGCTGCCGACGCTGATCCAGTCGAACAGGTGCACGTCCACCACCCGGTCGGCGGCATCGCGCCCGAGCAGGTCGATCAGCAGCAGCGCGCCCACCACGAAGGAGGCGGCGGAGGCCAGCACGCCGAGCCAGTGGCCCCAGCGGTCGGCCGCCCGGCCGAGCAGCAGCAGCACCGCCGCGCTCGCCAGCGGCACCGCCACCAGCAATGGGGCGAGGGAGGTCAGGTCGTTCACGGTCCCCTCAGCTCTTCAACAGGTTGATGTCGTCGACCGAGGCCGACTTCCGGGTGCGGAAGATCGACACGATGATCGCCAGTCCGACGACCACCTCGGCCGCGGCGACCACCATGACGAAGAAGGCCATCACCTGGCCGGTCAGGTTCCCGTGCAGGCGGGAGAAGGTCACCAGGGCGAGATTCGAGGCGTTCAGCATCAGCTCGATGCCCATGAACACGATGATCGCGTTCCGGCGGAGCAGCACGGTGGCGGCCCCGATCGAGAACAGGATCCCGGACAGCACCAGGTAGTGGGTCAGGCTCACGGCTCGGTCTCCGTCTTCGTCGACGCGGGGCCCAGATCCACATCCGTGGTGGGTCCGCTGGTCTGGCCCGGAGCAGCGGCCGGGGGCTTCGCCTCGGACTCCTCCGTGCCGAGCAGCGCGGCGGGGTCATCAGGCGAGTCGACCACGGCGGTGACCGCGCGGCGGTAGGTGTCGGCGTGGTAGCTCGCGGTACCGGCCTCCTGGCCGCGGATCCGGAGCACACGCGGCACCGAGTCCTCGATCGGGTTGCCCTGCGGGTCGAGTGCCGGGACGTCCATCGCGTTGTGCCGGGCGTAGACACCGGGGGCGGGCAGCGGGGTGACCCGCCCGCCGGCCTTCATCCGCAGCGCCTGGCGCTCCGGCTGCTTGATCAGCTTCTTGAGCCGGGTGCGGTGGGTGAGCACCAGGGCACCGAGGGCGGCGATCACCAGCAGGGCGCCGACCACCTCCAGGCCGAAGACGTGCTGACCGAAGATGATCCGCGCGACCCCGGTCGGGTTGCCGTCGGCATTGGCCTCGTCCAGACCGGCGACCTCCGGGAAGGTCGCGTTCACCACGACGCCGATCAGCACGACCGCCAGGCCGATGCCCGCCAGCCAGCCGACCCAGCGCTGGCCCTTGATCGTCTCGACCAGCGAGTCCGAGGCGTCGACCCCGACCAGCATCAGCACGAACAGGAACAGCATCATCACGGCGCCGGTGTAGACGACCACCTGGACCACCCCGAGGAAGGGGGCGTCCTGGGTGACGTACATGAACGCCAGGCAGATCATCACGAGCACGACGCTCATCGCGGCGTGCACGGCCTTCCGCGCGAACAGCAGCCCGCAGGCGGCGGCGACCATGACGATCGCCAGCACCCAGAACAGGACTGCCTCGGCGGTCGACGGGTTGTTCATCGGGTCTCCTGCCCCTCTCCTGCCCCGGCGCGGGTCCGAGCGGCCGCGAGCGACGGGTCGTCCGGGCGCTGCTCGGCGACCCAGTCCACCTGGGCGGCGGTCGGTGCGGTGACCTCACCCCGGTAGTACTCGGTGTCCGTGGTGCCCTCGACCATCGGGTGCGGCGCGGTGAGCATGCCGTCGGCGAGCGGCGCCAGCAGGTCCTGCTTCTCGAAGATCAGGCCCTCCCGGGTCGGACCGGCGAGCTCGAACTCGTTGGTCATCGTGAGGGCCCGGGTCGGGCACGCCTCGATGCAGAGCCCGCAGAAGATGCAGCGCAGATAGTTGATCTGGTAGACGCGGCCGTAGCGCTCCCCCGGCGAGAACTGCTGCTCGGCGGTGTTGTCGGCTGCCTCGACGTAGATCGCGTCCGCCGGGCATGCCCAGGCGCACAGCTCGCAGCCGATGCACTTCTCCAGCCCGTCCGGGTAGCGGTTCAGCTGGTGGCGACCGTGGAACCGGGGCTTCACCCGAGCGGGTTCGCGCGGGTACTGCTCGGTGACGGTCTTGCTGAAGAAGTTCTTGATCGTCACGCCGAACCCGGCGGCCGGCCCGAGGGCGTCCTCCAGCGGCGAGCGCTTCGGGATCAGCGACTGGTACGGCTGCGGGGCCGCGACCTCGCGGCCGGAGCGCTGCACCGCACCACCCTGACCGGTGTCCTTGTGCACGATGTCGTCAGCCACGGGGCGCCTCCTCGGCGGTGGAGTCGTCGCCACCGACCAGCGCCGGAGCGGCCAGTCGGGCGGCACGGGGGGACGGCGGGAGCTGCTGTCCGGGCAGGGGCGGTACCGGGAAGCCGTCGGCGAAGGCGTCGAAGGGTTCGGCGCTCGGGTCGGGCTGCTCCGGCTTCTTCTTCTCCGGGATCAGGAAGGTCACGCCGACGCCGACCAGCAACACGATGGCGGCACCGATCGCCCACACCCGCACGTCCAGGTCGGTGAACTGCTGGACGCCCTGCACGATCGCCACGCAGAACACCCACACCAGCGCGGCCGGGATGAGCACCTTCCAGCCGAACTTCATGAACTGGTCGTACCGGAAGCGCAGCAGCGTGCCGCGGATCCAGACGAACAGGAACATGAACAGCCAGACCTTGACCACGAACCACAGCAGCGGCCACCAGCCGGTGTTGAACATCCCGTCGTTGATCGCGGAGATCGGCCACGGTGCCCGCCAGCCGCCGAAGAACAGCGTGGTGGCGACCGCGGAGACGTTCAGCATGTTGATGTACTCCGCCAGGAAGAACCAGGCGAACTTCATCGACGAGTACTCGGTGGTGTAGCCGCCGACCAGCTCGCCCTCGGCCTCCGGCAGGTCGAAGGGCAGGCGGTTGGTCTCGCCCACCATCGAGATCACGTAGATCACGAAGGCCGGGAGCAGCGGGATCAGCCACCAGATCTGGGTCTGCGAGTCCACGATGTCCGAGGTCGACATCGACCCGGCGACGATGAACACGCTGACCAGGCTCAGGCCCATCGAGAGCTCGTAGCTGATCACCTGGGCGGTGGAGCGCACCGCACCGAGCAGCGGGTAGGTCGAGTTGGACGACCAGCCGCCGAGCACGATGCCGTACACGCCCACGGAGGCGCAGGCCAGGATGTAGAGCACCGCGACCGGGAAGTCGGTGAGCTGCAACGGCGTCATCACGCCGAAGATGTTCACCTCCGGCCCGAACGGGATCACCGCGTAGGTCAGCAGCGAGCAGAACACCGCGATGATCGGCGCCACGATGTAGAGCACCTTGTCCGCCGCCTTGACGGTGACGTCCTCCTTGAGCAGGAGCTTCATCGCATCGCCGAGGGACTGGAACAGGCCGAAGGGTCCGTGGATGTTCGGGCCGGGACGCAGCTGCATCCGGCCGACCACGCGCCGCTCGAACCAGATCGCGATCAGCACCGACAGCAGCAGGAAGACGATGATCCCGACCGCCTTGAGCAGCCAGACCCAGAACACGTCGTTGCTGAAGTCGGCACCGGTGGTGGTGGCAGTCATCAGGCCGGTCACGCCGTCACCTCCCCAGTAGCAGCAGCGATCCGCACCACGTCACCGGCCACCGCGTGCAGGGAGTCCCGCACCTGGCAGCCGGGGGCCGCGGTGGGCAGCCAGATCACGTGGTCGGGCAGGTCGTCGATCACCAGCGGGAGCACGATCGCCCCCGCGTCGGTGCTGACCCGGACCGATCCACCGGCGACCACCCCGATCTCGGCGGCCGTGGCGGCCGAGGCGTGGGCGACCGGGCGCTTGGCGGTCCCGGCCAGGAACGGCTCGCCGTCCTGCAGGCGGCCCGCGTCCAGCAGCAGGTGCCAGGTCGCCAGCACCGCCTGACCGGCCTCGATGGTCGGCGCGGCTCCGGCGCTGACCGACGGAGCGGCTGCGCGTGCGCCGTCCCAGCTGCCGATCGCCTCCAGTTCGGCGTGCACCTGCGCGACGGTCTTGGTGCCGAGGGTGACCCCCAGCTCGTCGGCCAGGGCGTCCAGCACCCGGTGGTCGGACATCGCGGTGGAGGTCAGCGCCTGCGGGAACGGCCGGCGACGACCCTCCCAGCTGACGAAGGTGCCCGGCTTCTCCACCGGCGGGGCGACCGGCAACACCACATCGGCCAGCTCGGTCACCTCCGAGGCCCGCACCTCGAGCGAGACCACGAAACCGGCGGCCGCGACGGCTGCCCGCGCGGCGGCCGGGTCGGCGACGTCCCGCAGGTCGACACCGCCCACCAGCAGCGCGCCCAGCTCACCGGCAGCGGCGGCGGCCAGGATCTGGTCGGCCGAGCGGCCCGGTGCGGTCGGCAGCTGCTCGACGTCCCAGGCGGCGGCGACGTCCACCCGGGCGGCCGGGTCGGCGACCGGACGACCGCCGGGCAGCAGACCCGGCAGGGCACCGGCGTCGACGGCTCCGCGCTCACCAGCACGGCGGGGCACCCAAGCAAGTCGAGCATGGGTGCGCTCGGCCAGACCGAGCACGGCGGACAGCGCACCCGGCACGGCGGCCAGGCGCTCACCGACCAGGATCACCGCACCGTCGGCGGAGAGCGCGTCGTGGGCGTCGGTCAGTCGCCCGGTGCTCGACCGTGTGATCGCGTCCAGGACCTCCGGCTCGGTGCCGGGGGCGGCGGCGATCAGCGTGCCGTTCATCCGGTCCAGGCCACGGGTGGCGAAGGGGGCGACGGCGAGCACGCGGGTGCGGCCCTTGGTCACCGCCTTGCGCAGCCGCAGGAACAGGATGCCCGCTTCCTCCTCGGCCTCCAGACCGGCGAGCAGCACGGTGGGTGCGTGCTCCAGGTCGGTGAAGGTGACACCGAGTCCGGTCCCGGCGACGGCGTGGGCCAGGAAGTCGGCCTCCTCGGCCGAGTGCGGGCGGGAGCGGTGGTCCACGTCGTTGGTGCCGAGCGCCACCCGGGCGAACTTGGCGTAGGCGTAGGCGTCCTCCAGGGTCAGACGACCACCGGGCAGCACCCCGACACCGGCAGCGGTCGACAGCCCGTGAGCGGCGACCTCCAGCGCCTCGGCCCAGGAGGCGGGACGCAGTGCGCCGTCCTCACGGATCAGCGGACTGGTGATCCGGTCGGCGGCGGACTGCCACGCGAAGCCGAACCGGTCCTTGTCGCTGATCCACTCCTCGTTGACCTCGGGGTCGTCCCCGGCGAGCCGGCGCAGCACCACGCCGCGGCGGTGGTCGACCCGGATCGCGGAGCCGTTGGAGTCGTGCTCGGAGACGCCCGGGGTGGACACCAGGTCGAACGGCCGGGCGCGGAACCGGTACGCGGCGCTGGTCAGCGCGCCCACCGGGCAGATCTGCACCGTGTTGCCGGAGAAGTAGGAGGCGAAGGCGTGGCCGTCCTCAGCGAGCGCGGCGGGCCCTGTCGGGCCGACCGGGATCTCGGTGCCGAGCAGGACCTGACCGTCGGTGGTGAGCCGGTCCTGGGCGGGAGCGGTGTCGTCGTCGGCGCCGTCGGCGCCACCGGCGAAGCCGAGCACGTCCGCGTCGAAGCGACCGATCTGCTGCATCGCCCCGCGCTTCTGCAGGTCGATGAACGGGTCACCGGCGATCTCGCGGGAGAACCGGGTGCAGCGCTGGCAGAGGATGCAGCGCTCCCGGTCCAGCAGGATCTGGGTGGACACCGCGATCGGCTTGGGGAAGGTCCGCTTGATGTCCACGAACCGGGTGCTGGCCCGGCCGTTGGACATCGCCTGGTTCTGCAGCGGGCACTCGCCGCCCTTGTCGCAGACCGGGCAGTCCAGCGGGTGGTTGATCAGCAGCAGTTCCATCACGCCGTGCTGCGCCTTGTCCGCCTCGGCCGAGGTGCGCTGGGTGCGCACCTCCATGCCGGGGGTGGCGGTCAGGGTGCAGGACGCCTGGGGCTTGGGCATCTTGGCCAGGTTGCCGTCGCGGCCGGGGGCCCAGACCTCGACCAGGCACTGGCGGCAGGCGCCGGCCGGGGCGAGCAGCGGGTGGTCGCAGAACCGCGGGATCTGGATGCCGAGCTGCTCGGCGGCGCGGATCACCAGGGTGCCCTTCGGCACGGTGGTCTCGATGCCGTCGATCGAGAAGGTGACGCCGTCCTGGACTGCGGGCGCGTCGGCCTTGTTGGCGGTGACAGTCATTTCGGGGTCCTCGCGGAATCGGGAGCGCAGCGAGCGATTGCGTGGGGATGGGTCATGCGTGGACTCCCGCGAACTGACCCGACTTCCGACGGGGCGTGTAGGCGAACAGGGTCGAGCGCTCCGGCGGGAACAGCTCGTCGGCGGCGGTGTGCATCCCGGCCTCGAACTCCTCGCGGAAGTACTTCACCGCGGAGGTGATCGGGGAGGTGGCGCCGTCGCCGAGGGCGCAGAACGCCTTGCCGAGGATGTTGTCGCACAGGTCCAGCAGCAGCTCGATGTCGCCCTGCTGCCCCTGCCCGGCCTCCAGGCGACCGAGCACCTGGGTGAGCCAGAACGTGCCCTCGCGGCAGGGGGTGCACTTGCCGCAGGACTCGTGCTTGTAGAACTGGGTCCAGCGCGAGACCGCCTTGACCACGGACACCGTCTCGTCGAAGACCTGCAGGGCACGGGTGCCGAGCATCGACCCGGCGGCTGCCACGTCGTCGTAGGTCAACGGCACGTCCAGGTGCTCGGCGGTGAAGATCGGCGTCGAGGAGCCGCCCGGGGTCCAGAACTTCAGCTCGTGACCCTCCCGGACACCACCGGCCATCTCCAGCAGCTCGCGCATGGTGATGCCGAAGGGCGCCTCGTACTGACCGGGCCGCACCACGTGGCCGGACAGCGAGAAGATGCCGTGGCCGGGCGATTTGTCGGTGCCCATCTCCCGGAACCAGTCCGAGCCGCCCCGGACGATGCCGGGCACGGAGGCGATCGACTCCACGTTGTTCACCACGGTCGGCCGGGCGTACAGCCCCGCCACCGCCGGGAACGGGGGCTTGAGCCGCGGCTGGCCGCGTCGGCCCTCCAGCGAGTCGAGCAGCGCGGTCTCCTCACCGCAGATGTACGCCCCGGCCCCGGCGTGCACCGTGACGTCCAGGTCGTAGCCGGTGCCGAGGATGTTCTTGCCCAGGTAGCCCTTGGCGTACGCCTCCTCCACCGCCTGCAGCAGGCGCCGGTAGACGTGCACGACCTCGCCGCGCAGGTAGATGAAGGCGTGGTGGCAGCCGATCGCGTAGGAGGTGATCGCCACCCCCTCCACCAGCACCTGCGGGTCGGCCATCATCAGCGGGATGTCCTTGCAGGTGCCCGGCTCGGACTCGTCCGCGTTCACGACCAGGTAGCGCGGGCCACCGTCGGGGGCGGGCAGGAAGGACCACTTCAGCCCGGTCGGGAAACCGGCGCCGCCGCGACCGCGCAGGCCGGAGTCCTTGACCAGGGTGACCAGGTCGGCGGCGTCCATGCCCAGGGCCTTGCGCAGCCCCTGGTACCCGCCGTGCGCCTCGTAGCTGCTCAGGGTCCAGGACCGGTCGGCGTCCCACCGCTCGCTGAGCACCGGGGTCAGGGTCGGCGACTGGGACATCACGCCTCCTCGTTTCCGTGTTCGCGCTTGACCTGCTCGCCGGACCGCTCGGTGGCGCCGGCGGCGGGTCGGTCGGTGGACGACTGCGGCTCGCCGACGTCCGGGGTGGTGTCACCGGCACCCAGCGGGGCGCTGCCGCTGTCCGGGGTGCCGCTCGGGAATTCCGGCGCGGACCAGCCGTGCTCGCGGGCCAGGGCCAGACCGCGCAGCGTGGGCTCACCGGCCCCGACGCCCTCGTTCGCGTGCCCGTCGTTGAACCCGGCCAGCACCCGGGAGATCTCCTTGAAGGTCCCGACCCGCTCCGGGCCACGGCTCGGCGCCACCGGCTCACCGGCGATCAGCCGACCCACCACGTCGGCCGCCGACTCCGGGGTCTGGTTGTCGAAGAACTCCCAGTTGATCATCATCACCGGCGCGTAGTCGCAGGCGGCGTTGCACTCGATCCGCTCCAGGGTGATCTTCCCGTCGGCGGTGGTCTCGTCGTTGCCGACGCCCAACCGCTCGGTCAGGTCCGCCCAGATCGCGTCGCCGCCCATGATCGCGCACAGGGTGTTGGTGCAGATCCCGACGGTGTACTCGCCGTTCGGGCGACGCTTGTACTGGGTGTAGAAGGTCGCCACCGCCGACACCTGGGCGGTGCTCAGGTCCAGGGTCTCGGCGCAGAACGCGATCCCGGCCGGGCTGACGTAGCCGTCCTCGGACTGCACCAGGTGCAGCAGCGGCAGCAGGGCCGAGCGAGCGTCCGGGTAGCGGCCGAGCACCTGGGCGGCGTCGGCCGCCAGGCGGGCGTGGGTCGCGTCGTCGTACCGACGGCCCGTGTTGACGACGGTCATCGGTCCACCCCTCCGAGCACCGGGTCGATGGAGGCGACGGCGCAGACGACGTCCGCCACCTGCCCGCCCTCGCAGAGCATCGACACGGCCTGCAGGTTGTTGAAGGACGGGTCGCGGAAATGCGCCCGGTACGGCTTGGTCCCGCCGTCGGAGATCAGGTGCACGCCGAGCTCGCCGCGCGGGTGCTCGACCGTCTGCCACACCTGACCGGCCGGGACGCGGAAGCCCTCGGTGACCAGCTTGAAGTGGTGGATCAGGGCCTCCATCGAGGTGCCCATGATCTCCCGGATGTGGTCCAGCGAGTTGCCCATGCCGTCCGACCCGAGGGCGAGCTGCGCGGGCCAGGCGATCTTCTTGTCCTCGACCATCACCGGACTGCCGGTGGAGGCCTTCAGCCGCTCCAGCACCTGGTCGACGATCTTCATCGACTGGTAGCACTCCTCGATCCGCAGGACCATCCGGTCCCAGCAGTCGGCGTTGTCCGAGACCGGGACGTCGAAGTCGTAGGTCTCGTAGCCGCAGTACGGCGCCGCCTTGCGCACGTCGTAGGGCAGGCCGGTGGAGCGCAGCATCGGGCCGGTGATGCCCAGCGCCATGCAGGAGGCCAGGTTCAGGACGCCGACCTCCTGGAGCCGGCCCTTGAGGATCGGCTGGCCGAGCATCAGGTCTTCCAGCTGACGCAGATAGCGCTTGACGCCGGTGATCGCCTCGCGGATCTGGTCCAGCGCACCGGCGGGGATGTCCTGGGCGACACCGCCGGGCCGGACGTACGCGTGGTTCATCCGCAGCCCGGTGATCAGCTCGAAGACCCGCAGGATCTCCTCGCGGGCGGTGAAGCCGATGGTCATCAGGGTGGTGGCGCCCAGCTCGTTGCCGCCGGTGGCCAGGGCGACCAGGTGGGAGCCCACCCGGTTCAGCTCCATCATCAGCACCCGGATCTGGGTGGCCCGCTCCGGGATGTCGTCGGTGATGCCCAGCAGCCGCTCGGTGCCCAGGCAGTACGCGGTCTCCTGGAACAGCGGCGCCAGGTAGTCCATCCGGGTGCAGAAGGTCACGCCCTGGGTCCAGGTGCGGAACTCCATGTTCTTCTCGATGCCGGTGTGCAGGTACCCGATGCCCGCCCGGGCCTCGGTGACCGTCTCGCCGTCGATCTCCAGCATCAGGCGGAGCACGCCGTGGGTGGACGGGTGCTGCGGGCCCATGTTGACCACGATCCGCTGCTCGCCGAGCCGGGCCGCCTCCTCGGCGATGTCCGACCAGTCGCCGCCGGTCGCCTCGTAGGTGGACAGCCCCTCGGTCTCCGCGTCGAACAGGTGGCCGGTGGCGTGGGTCTGCGTCGTCACTTGTACTGCCTCCGCTGGTCGGCCGGGGGCACGGTGGCGCCCTTGTACTCCACCGGGATGCCTCCGAGCGGGTAGTCCTTGCGCTGCGGGTGCCCGGGCCAGTCGTCGGGCATCTGGATCCGGGCCAGGTCGTCGCGGCCGGTGAAGACGATGCCGAAGAAGTCCCAGGTCTCGCGCTCGTGCCAGTCGTTCGCCGGGTAGACGTCGACGGTGGTGGGGATGGTCGGGTCGGAGTCCGGCACCGCCACCTCCAACCGCAGGCGACGACCGTGGGTGATCGACGTCAGGTGGTAGACCGCGTGCAGCTCCCGGCCGGTGTCGTGCGGGTAGTGCGCGCCGGAGACACCGAGGGACAGCTCGAACCGCAGGTCCTGGTCGTCCCGCAGGTGCCGGGTGACCTCGACCAGGTGCTCGCGGTCGATGTTCAGGGTCAGCTCGCCCCGGTCCACCACCACGGACTCGACCGCGGCGTCGTACCCGGTGCCGGAGGCGTCCAGCAGCTCGGCCAGGATGTCGACCACCTGGTCGAACCAGCCGCCGTACGGCCGCTCGCTCGCCCCGGGCATCGCCACCGTGCTGACCAGACCGCCGAAGCCGGAGGTGTCACCGGTGCCGGCGACACCGAACATGCCCTCGCGGACCGACACCACGTCCAGCGGGGTGCGGTGTCCCCGGTCGCCCTGGGCCGCGGCCTCGAGGGCGGTCTCGGAGCTGGACTGCGCGGCGGTGTTCACCGCCTGCGCGGCGTCCTTCTTCTCATCGGGTGTCGTCATCGCAGCAGTCCCGTCATGTGCGAGGTCGGCTCGGCACGCAGCGCGGCGGCCTCCACCGCCTCGGCGATCTCCTGGCGGTTCTTGCCCAGCGGCTCGTCCCGGATCTGCTCGTGCAGTTCGAGGATCGCGTTGATCAGCATCTCCGGCCGCGGCGGGCAGCCCGGCAGGTAGATGTCGACCGGCACGATGTGGTCGACGCCCTGGACGATCGCGTAGTTGTTGAACATGCCGCCGGAGCTGGCGCACACGCCCATCGACAGCACCCACTTCGGCCCGGCCATCTGGTCGTAGACCTGGCGCACCACCGGGGCCATCTTCTGGCTCACCCGGCCGGCGACGATCATCAGGTCGGACTGACGCGGCGAGGCGCGGAACACCTCCATGCCGAACCGGGAGATGTCGAACCGGGAACCACCGGTCGCCATCATCTCGATCGCGCAGCACGCCAGACCGAAGGTGACCGGCCACAGCGACGACTTGCGGGCCAGGCCGGCGAACTTCTCGACCGAGGTCAGGACGAATCCGGACGGTGCTTCTTCGATACCCATGTCAGTCCTCGTCCCATTCCAGGCCGCCGCGCCGCCACTCGTACATGAACGGCACCGTGATGAGTGCCAGGAATCCGAGCATGGCGATCAGGCCGAACAGGGCCAGCTCGGAGAAGCTGACCGCCCACGGGTAGAGGAAGACCACCTCGATGTCGAAGACGATGAACGTCATCGCGACCAGGTAGTACTTCACCGGGAACCGGCCGCCGCCCATCGCGTGCGGGGTCGGCTGGATGCCGCACTCGTAGGCCTCGAGCTTCGCGCGGTTGTAGCGCTTGGGTCCGATGACGGCGCTCGCGCCCAACCCGCCGAGGGCGAGCAGCGCTGCGACGCCCATCAGGACGAGCAGGGGAATGTACGGGTTGTTCATCGGGGCTCTCCCAGTGGGGGGTGGAGTGCTTCCGGGGGCGTCTGCTGGATCATCGGCGCGATCGACTCCTGGGGGGCGAGCAGGAGCGGGCGCGGGGTTCGGGTGGTCTCATGCCGCGGGCGCCATCCGTGCGAGTCCGGCGATCACGCGGTCGGCCCAGTCGCCGCCGTGCGGTTCGTAGCAGTCGGCCAGCAGCTTGTGCACGAACTTCATCAGCAGCGGACGAGGCAGCCCGTAGCGCGTGCACAGGTGCATGACCTGTGGGTGTTCGATCAGCTTCACGAAGACCCGGCCGAGGGTGTAATACCCGCCGAGGTCGTCCTTCATCCGGGTGCCGTAGCTGGCGAGCGCCCGCTCCCGGCCGGCGACCGTGCCGCGGGCGAGCGACTGCACGATCGAGTCGGCGGCCACCCGCCCGGCCTGGAGGGCGTAGGCGATGCCCTCCCCGTTGAACGGGCTGATCATCCCGGCGGCGTCGCCGACCAGCATCAGCCCCTTGCCGTACAGCGGGCCGCGGTTGAAGCCCATCGGCAGCGCGGCACCGCGCACCGGGCCGAGCTGGTGCTCGGCGGTGAACTCCCACTCGGCGGGGGCGTTCGCCATCCACTTCGCGAACAGGTCCCGGTAGTTGACGGTGGTCGCGGCGGCGGTGGAGCTCACCGAGCCCAGGCCGACGTTCACGGTGCCGTCGCCGAGGGAGAAGATCCAGCCGTAGCCGGGCATCAGGTCCGACTCGCCGGGCTTGCCGTCCCAGAGCTCGAGGTGGCTCTCCATCATCGGGTCGTCGTGCCGCGGGCTCTGGAAGTAGGTGCGGACGGCGACGCCCATCGGCCGGTCCTGGCGCTTCTCCAGCCCCATGCCGGTGGCGAGGCGGGCGGAGACACCGTCGGCGGCGATGACCACCGGGGCGCGGTAGGTGACCGGGCCGTCGGCACCGGCGACCTTGGCCTGCACGCCGATCACGCGACCGGTGCGCTCGTCCAACAGCGGGCCGGTGACGTTCGTCCGCTCCTGGACCTTGGCGCCGGCGGAGCGGGCGTGCTCGACCAGCAGGTGGTCGAAGGACATCCGCGCCCGGGCCAGGCCGAAGGAGGGGTAGCTGGACAGTTCGGGCCAGGGCAGCTCGACCACGTGACCGCCGCCGAGCACCCGCAGGCCGGTGTTCCGGATCCAGCCGTCCTGCTCGCGGATCGGCACGCCCATCCGCACCAGCTCGGCGACCGCGCGCGGGGTCAGCCCGTCGCCGCAGATCTTGTCCCGGGGGAAGGACGCCTTGTCGAGCAGCAGCACCTGCAGACCCGCGGCGGCGCAGTGATAGGCAGCGCTGGACCCACCAGGCCCCGCCCCGACGACGATGACGTCCGCGTCATCGCTCACTGCACTGGTCACAGAATCCTCACCTATGTGAATGCCGTCACACTTGCTCGGCCGAGTCTAACCCGGACCAAGGTCCCGCGGGACGAATGGGGCCTGCTCAGCCTCATGCTGACACCCTGTCGACCCTCGGGACCAATGTCCCGAACCGGGCATCACGCCTCAACCGCCCAGCGTGACGCCGGTCACTGCACGGGTGGGGGCGCTCAGTGCTCGGGGTTGGTCGCCCGGTGCAGCGCGACGATGCCACCGGTCAGGTTCCGGTACGCGACGGCACCCCACCCCGCCTGCTTCATCAGCGACGCCAGACCCAGCTGGTCCGGCCAGTCCTGGATCGACTCGGCCAGGTAGGTGTAGGCGGCCGACTGCTTGGCGACCACCCGGGCCACCGCGGGCAACGCCTTGGTCAGGTAGCCGTCGTAGACAGCGCGGAACGGCTTCCAGGACGGGGTGGAGAACTCGCAGATCACCAGGCGACCGCCCGGACGCACCACCCGGCGCATCTCCTCCAGCGCCGCGACGGTGTCCACCACGTTGCGCAGCCCGAAGCTGATCGTCACCGCGTCGAAGGAGTCGTCGGCGAAGGGCAGCGCGGTCGCGTCCCCGGCGGTGAAGGGCAGATCCGGTCGGCGCTGCTTGCCCACCGCGAGCATCCCGGTCGAGATGTCGCAGGGCACCACGCGCACCCCGGCGTCCGCCAGCGGCTCGCTCGACGTACCGGTCCCGGCTGCCAAGTCCAGCACCTTCTCCCCCGGCACCGCCTGCAGCGCGGTCAGGGTGGCTCGGCGCCAGGCACGGTCCTGCCCCAGCGAGAGCACGTCATTGGTCAGGTCGTACCGGCGGGCGACGCCGTCGAACATCGCGGCGACGTCGTGCGGGTCCTTGTCGAGGGAGGCGCGAGACATGGGGCCATCGTGTCAGGTCGGCGCGGGTGGTGCGCACGGTCGGGGCGGCGGCGGGGCCGGTCGCGGTCGGCGACCTCACACCGCCGGACCCGCCGGGCGGTCGTACCCTGGTCCGCGATGACCACGCCCCTCGGCGACCACGCGTCGCCCGCCGCCGCACCGCTGGTCGTGCGCACCGTCGCACTCGACGCCCCCGACGACCTGCTGACCCTGCTCCCCGCCGACGCCCCGTTGGCCTGGGTGCGCCGTGGCGACGGTCTGGTCGGCTGGGGCGAGGCGGTGCGGATCGACGTGACCGGCGAGCAGCGGTTCGCCGACGCGGAGCGCGCCTGGCAGCGGCTGGTCGCGCACGCCGTGGTCCGGGACGAGGTCGGCCTGCCCGGCACTGGGCCGGTGGCCTTCGGCTCCTTCGCCTTCGACGACCTGTCAGCCGCCGGGGGTGCCCTGGTGGTGCCGCGGGTGGTGGTCGGACGCCGGGACGGCCGGTCCTGGCTGACGGTGATCGAACCGGCCGGGAACCTCGGTCCGGCACCGGACGCCGAGCTGATCGCACGCCACCTGTCCGCGCTGCCGCCGGTGACGGCGCCGGGCGAGGTGAGCTACACCGACGGATCGGTGGCGGCCGAGGACTGGACCGCGGTCGTGGCACGCGGCGTCGCCGCGATCCGGGCCGGTGAGGTGGACAAGGTGGTGCTCGCCCGGGACGAGGTGGCGCACACCGCGCAGCCGCTGGACGTGCGGCACGCCCTGGGCCGACTGTCCGCGCACTACCCGACCTGCTGGACGTTCAGCGTGGCCGGGTTGATCGGTGCGACCCCGGAGCTGCTGGTGCGCTCGGAGAAGGGGCTGGTCACCTCGCGGGTGCTGGCCGGGACGATCCGTCGCACCGGCGACGACGAGGCCGATCTGGCCCGGGCGGCGATCCTGGCGCACTCGTCCAAGGACCTCGAGGAGCACGAGTACGCGGTGAGCTCGGTGGCCCACGCCCTGGCACCGTTCTGCTCATCGACCAACGTGCCGGATGTGCCCTTCGTGCTGCACCTGCCGAACGTGCTGCACCTGGCGTCGGACGTGACCGGCGTGCTCGCCGCGACCGAGAGCACCTCGCTGAGCCTGGCGGCCGCCCTGCACCCGACCGCCGCGGTGTGTGGCACCCCCACCGACGCCGCCCGGGAGCTGATCCGGCGGATCGAGGGGATGGACCGGGGGCGCTACGCCGGGCCGGTGGGCTGGCTGGGCGCCGATGGTGACGGCGAGTGGGGCATCGGTCTGCGGTCGGCGGAGCTGGATCCGACCGACCCGCACCGGCTGCGGCTGTTCGCCGGCTGCGGCATCGTCGCGGCCTCGGATCCCGACTCCGAACTCGCCGAGTCCCGGGCCAAGCTGGTCCCGATGCACGACGCCCTCGCCTCGGACTGACCCGCTCCCCCGCCGCGCAGCCCGGACACGCGACGGCCCCCGCATCGACGTGGATGCGGGGGCCGTCGGCGGTCCGGGCGGGGCAGGGGGTACACCTCCCGGGCCGATCAGCGCGGGACGGGTCTCAGCCCTGGTCGCCGCCCTGCTGCTGTTGCTGCTGCTGGAACCACTGCCAGAGCTGCTCCGGGGTCATGTTCTCCAGCCCGTTCCCGGAGCCGTCCGAACCGTCGCCCTGGCCGTTCTGGTCACCCTGACCGTTCTGGCCACCCTGGCCCTGGCCGCCGCCCTGCTGGCCGCCCTGCCCGGAGCCGCCGGAGCCGGAGCTGGCGCCCTCCTCCTCGCGGACGGCGAGCGTGACGTCGATCGACAGCGACTTCCCGTCCCGGACCACCGTCAGAGTGACCTGGTCGCCGGAGGCGTGGGTGCGGACGTAGCCGGTCAACGACTCGGCACCCGCGACCACCTTGTCGTCGATGGCGACGATCACGTCACCGTTCTGCAGCCCGGCCTTGGCCGCCGGTGAACCACCGGAGACCGACTGCACCTGCGCACCGGCGCGGGTCACCCCGTCCGCGGTCGCGGTGCCATCGGTCAGGCCGACCCCGAGGAAGGCGTGCTCGGCGACACCGTCCTTCACCAGCTGCCCGGCGACCGACTGCGCCAGCGTGATCGGGATCGCGAAGCCGAGGCCGATCGATCCAGAGGCGCTGGAGGTGGTCGCGATGGACGAGGTGATCCCGATGACCTCACCGGCGGCGTTGAACAGCGGTCCACCGGAGTTGCCGGGGTTCACCGCGGCGTCGATCTGGATCGCGTTGGTCACCACCGTCTCCGAGGAGCCCGACTCGGTGGTGGACACCGGGCGGTCCAGCGCCGAGACGATGCCGGTGGTGACGGTGTTCGCCAGACCCAGCGGGTTGCCGACCGCCATCACCGGGTCGCCCACGGTGGGAGTCTTCTCCGCCATCGCCGCGGGCGACAGGTCGTCCGGCGGGTCCTGCAACCGGATCACCGCGAGGTCGGTGGTGGTGTCGGTGCCCACCACGTCGGCGGTGTAGATCCGGCCATCGCTCAGCGTGACCTGCACCTTGTCGTCCTGCGCACCGGCGACCACGTGGTTGTTGGTGATGATGTTGCCGTCGGCGTCGGCGATCACGCCGGAGCCCTCGGCCTCACCGGCGCTGGTCACGACCTGGATCGCGACCACGGAGTTCTTCACCGCGGCGGCCACCGCCTGCCAGTCCGGGTTCTCCACCGACGACCCGGCGACCGGCACCCCGTCGGCGCTGGACTGGCCGAGGGTGGCGATGTTCGCCGACCCGGTGGACGAGCCGTCGTTCATGGCGTTGAACACCAGGGCGGAGCCACCGGTGGCGAGCAGCGCGGTGACGACGGCCGTGGCGACGATCGGGATCAGCACCGGGTTGCGCTGCTTCTTGCCCTGCGGCGGCTGCTGGTCACCGGCGGCGGGCGCCCCGAAGGCGGCCGGGTACTCCGGGCCGCCGTTCGCGTGCTCCGGGTCGGCGGGCTGGCCGTAGGGACCGGCGAACGCCTCCGGGCGCGGCTGCAGTGCGGTGGGCTGCTCCTGCGGGGCGGGGGCCGGGGCCGGCGCTCCCCAGGAGACGGTCGGCCGGGCGCTCGGCTGGTGCGACGGCTGGGCCGGCGCGCCGGGGTAGGGCTGCTGCGGGTGCTGCTGGGCGGCCTGGTGCGGGGCGGACTGGCCGGGCTGGTGCGGGGCCGCCTGGCCCGGCTGCTGGTGCTGCGCGTGCGCCGCCGCGGGGGCGGTGGGCACGGCGAACGGGTCGGCGGGGCGGGGAGCCGGGGCTGGGGCGCCGGACGCAGCGGGCTGCTGCGGGGAACCGGCGGGACGACCCCAGCCGGCGGGCGCTGCCTGGCCGCTGCCCGGCACCGGGCCGCTCAGCGGCGCGTGCAGAGGCTGGGTGGGTGCCGGCGTCTGCGGCAGTGCCTGGGTGGCGGCGGGCGCGATCCGCTGGGTCGGCGCCTCCTGCGGGTGCTGGGGCACCGGCTGGGTCGGCGCCGACCCGGCGCTGGGCGCCTCGGGGTGCGCGGACCCGGTCTGCGCCTGGTCGTCACCGGGGGTCTGGTCGACGGCGCGGTCCTCGCGCGCCTGGTCGCCGTGGCGGGGTGCGCCCTCGTCCTCGCGGTGGATGCCGTCGGAACGGTCCTCGGGTGTGCTCATGGGGTCAAACCTCCTCGGGGATCATTCGACCCCACCGATCTGGAGCGTTCCTCGACGGAACCTGGGAGTCCGCTGCGAATCCGCGATGGCTCAGAACGATTCTCTCCCGAGGGCGGCCCGCACCGCAGCGGAAAGCCGACCGGTCAGCGCCCGCCGGTCGATCCGGTCGACCAGCACCTCGACCACACTGGTGCCCGGCAGCGGGTGCGCCAGCGCCTCGGCCAGCTCGTCCCGGGTGCGGACCAGGCGGTGCCGCACGCCGTACCCGGCGCTGAGCGCCGCCAGGTCGGCCCGGTGGGCGGTGCCGAAGATCCGCTCGAAGACGGCCGCACGCTCCGGCGCCCCGTGCTCCAGGGTGGCGAAGATCGACCCACCCGCGTCGTTCATCACGATCACCTGCAGCTCGGGCACCGGCTCGGAGTCCAGGCGCAGCAGACCGCCCACGTCGTGCAGGAAGGTCAGGTCGCCCATCAGGGCACGCACCCTCCGGCCGGGCATCCCGAGGGCGATCCCGGTGGCGGTGGAGATGGTGCCGTCGATCCCGGCCAGACCCCGGTTGGCCAGCACGGTGACCGGCTCCGACCAGCGCGCCATCAGGTCGACGTCCCGGATCGGGTTCGAGGAACCCAGCACCAGCACGTCGTCGCCACTGATCGCGGCGGTGACGGCGGCGGCGACCAGCGGACCCGCCAGCCCGGGACCCGAACGTTCCGGGGCCACCGCCAGCTCGGTGTCCAGCGCCGCCCGGGCACGGACGTCGGCGACCCGCCAGGCGTCCAGCCACTCCGGGTCACCGGCCGACCGCATCAGCTCCTGCGGGATCGCACTGACCACGGTGTTCGCAGCCCGGCCGGCATCCGGCCAGTCGGCACCGTGCGGTGCGACCACCGTCAGGTCCACATCGTCCCGGGCCAGCAGCGCGGACACCGGTCGGCTCAGGGTCGGGCGACCGAACAGCACCACCGATCGGATCCTGCCGCCCAGATCCGGGTCGTCCAGGAGCAGCCGGTAGGTGCTGATCGCGTGCGAACCGGATCGGGCCCCGGAGGAGGGTTCGGCGAGCAGCGGCACACCGGCGGTCTCCGCCAGCATCCGGGCGTCCTCGCCCGCCCCGTCCCCCGCGACGACCACCATCGGTCCGGCGGGGATCGGGCCGAAGGGCGGCAGCACGGCACCCGGCCAGACCTCGGTGAGTCCGGTCGACGGCGGCTCCGGCCAGCTCTCGTCGTCCGGCGTGAGCGGCTCGCGGAACGCCAGGTTCAGCTGCACCGGGCCGGGGTCGGCGGTGCGGGCACCCAGCGCGGTGGACACCGCCCGGACCGCCAGATGACGCAGGTCGCGGTCTTCGCCGGCCCGGCCGGTCGGTGCCGGGACGTCCAGGGCCAACCGCACCGCCGCGTCGAAGACGCCGAGCTGCTCGGTGGTCTGGTTCGCGCCGGTGCCCCGCAGCTCGTGCGGCCGGTCGGCGGTCAGCAGCAGCAGGGGCAGCCCGGCGTGGTGGGCCTCGAGCACAGCCGGATGCAGGTTCGCCACCGCGGTGCCGGAGGTGGTGACCACGGCCACCGGCCGTCGGCGGCCGGTGGCCCGGTCGGCGCGGGCGAGCCCCAGTGCCACGAAGCCCGCGACCCGCTCGTCGACCCGGACGTGCAGGCGCAGCTCCGGGGCATGACGGGGCCGGTCGGGTCCGGCGGCGGCCGCGAGCGCGTAGGCGAGCGGCGCGGAACGGGAACCGGGGGCGAGCACCACGTCCTGGACCCCGAGCTCGGCGAGCGCCTGGATCAGCACCCGGGCCGCGTGCGGCGCCGGGGCGCTCATCCGGCCACCGCCAGCACCTGGTCCACGCGGTGTCGCCAGCGCGCGGCGGTCTCCGGGTCGGCGGCGACGGCTGCCAGCCGCTCCGGCTCGGGTCGCAGCGACCGGGCGGCGGCCACGTCCAGTGCTCCGTCGACCGGCAGCAGCGGATGGGCGGTCACGTCGTCGGTGAGCAACTGGGCGGTGGCCAGACCGCAGGCGTAGGGCAGCTCGGGCAGGGCGGCGGCGAGGGCGACCCCGGCGGCGAGGCCGACCGAGGACTCGATGGCGGACGAGACCACCACCGGCAACCCGATCTGCTCCGCTAGGTCCAGGCAGGCTCGCACGCCGCCGATCGGCTGCACCTTGAGCACCACGATGTCAGCCGCCTCGGCCCGGACCACGGCGAAGGGGTCCTCGGCGCGGCGGATCGACTCGTCGGCGGCGATCGGCACCTGGACGGCGCGCCGCACCCGGGCCAGGTCGGGCACCGTGGCGACCGGCTGCTCGGCGTACTCCAACCCTCCGGCGGCCCGATCGAGCAGACGGAGGCGGTCGATCGCGGTGTCCACGTCCCAGCCGCCGTTGGCGTCGACCCGGATCGCGCCCTCCGGTCCCAGGGCCTCGCGCACCGCCGCCAGCCGGTCGGCCTCCTGTGCCGCGGTCTGGCCGGGTTCGGCGACCTTCACCTTGGCGGTGCGGCAGCCACCGGAGTCGCGCACGATCCGTGCTGCCAGCGCGGCGTCGACGGCGGGCACCGTGACGTTGACCGGCACCCGGTCGCGGACCGGCTCGGGCAGCCCCTGCTCGGTCGCCTCCCGGGTGGCCCGCCACCAGGCGGCCGACTCGGCGGCGTCGTAGTCCCAGAACGGGCTGAACTCGCCCCAGCCGGCAGGTCCCTCGATCAGCACCCCCTCGCGGACGGTGATCCGACGGAACCTGGTCCGCAGCCCGATCGCGTAGACATGCACCACCTCAGCCTAGAGGCTCGGTCGCAGCCCAGCAGGGCGCAGTCCGGTGGCGAAGTCGTCAGTTCGCGCCGCGACCGGCCCGGCGAAGTGCCGAACTCGGGCGCGAAGTGCCGAACTCGGGCGCGAAGTGCCGACCCCGGGCGTGCGGTGCCGAACTCGGGGGCCAACTGCCGCACTCGGGCGCCACGTGCCGAACTCGGGCACAGTCCGGTGGCGAGGTCGTTAGTTCGCGCCGTGACCAGCCCGGCCAACTGCCGAACTCGGGCGCGAAGTGCCGACCCCGGGCGCGGGCGGATGGGCGCGGTCAGGCGAGCAGGATGCCCAGCAGTCGGCGGGTGTGCGGTCTGATCGCCCGGCCCTCGCTCGCCGCCGCGACCACCGCGCCGTCCACCACCGCCAGCACCAGTTCCGGATCCCGGGTGCGGGCCGGTGCGCCGCGGCCGAGCACCGCCTCGATCAGTTCGGTGAGCACGGCGTCGAGCCGGACCCGGGCGGCGCCGACGGCGGTCGCCAGGACGGGGTTGCGACCGAGGGCGAGCACCTGTTCGTGGTGTGCCCGGATCGCCGAGTCGTCGCCGGGGGGCAGCAGTGCCTCGGCCAGGACGGCGGCGGGGTCGTCACCGTCGGTCAGGGTGTCCAGCACCGCGCGGGCGTGCGCCGTCCAACTGTCGACCAGCGCCGCACCGGCGACGGCTGCCAGCTCGTCCAGGTCGCGGAAGTAGTAGGTGGTGGCGGCCAACGGGACACCGGCACGGGCGGCGACCGCCCGGTGGCTCAGCGCGCCGGGTCCCTGGTCCAGCACCAGGGCCGCGGCGGCAGCGGCGATCAGCTCCCGTCGCCGGGCACCCTTGGCGGTCCCACCGACGGTCATCGGCTCAGTGTCCGGTGCCGGTCGAGGTGAGGTTCAGGCCGACCACCCCGGCGACGATCAGCGCGAGCGACACGATCTTGCCCATCGACACTCCCTCGCCCAGCCAGATGATCGCGAGCACCGCGGTGGTGGCGGCACCGATGCCGACCCACACCGCGTACGCCAGCCCGACCGGCAGCGTACGCAACGCCCAGCTGAGGCCGACCATGGACAGCGCCAGCAACGCCACGAAGGACACGCTGGGCCACAGCTTGCTGAACCCCTCGGACGCCTTGAGGCTCAGCGCCCATCCGGCTTCCAGCAGTCCGGACAGGATCAGGACGACCCACGCCATGTCGTTCACCCTCCGACGGGACGTCCCGCCAGTGGACGCGCCGGGTGGGTTCTCCGCCGTCGCACGCCCCGTAATTGGTACGACCGTACCACTTTATGCTGGCCTACGCTGCTGGCTGTGACCGACCAGCTGCCCGCCACCGTCTCCGACACCTTCGACCCGACCCGCTGGCGCACGGTGTCCGGCTTCGAGGACCTCACCGACCTGACGTACCACCGGGGCGTCGACCGCAGCGGTGACAGCCCGCGCGGCCTGCCCGTGGTCCGGGTGGCCTTCGACCGGCCGGAGGTGCGCAACGCCTTCCGCCCGCACACGGTGGACGAGCTGTACCGCGTGCTGGACCACGCCCGGATGAGCTCCGACGTCGGCACCGTGCTGCTCACCGGCAACGGCCCCTCCCCCAAGGACGGCGGCTACGCCTTCTGCTCGGGCGGTGACCAGCGGATCCGCGGCCGGGACGGCTACCGGTACACCGAGTCGGTCGATGGCCAGACCGCCGACCAGATCGACCCGGCCCGCGCCGGACGCCTGCACATCCTGGAGGTGCAGCGTCTGATCCGGACCATGCCCAAGGTGGTCGTCGCGGTGGTGAACGGCTGGGCGGCCGGTGGCGGTCACTCGCTGCACGTGGTGGCGGATCTGACCATCGCCTCCCGGGAGCACGCCCGGTTCATGCAGACCGACGCGAACGTCGGCAGCTTCGACGGCGGGTACGGCTCGGCGCTGCTGGCCCGTCAGGTCGGGCAGAAGCGGGCGCGGGAGATCTTCTTCCTGGCCCGCGAGTACTCGGCGCAGGACGCCTACGACTGGGGCGCGGTGAACGACGTGGTCGACCACGCCGAGCTGGAGGACGCGGCACTGGAGTACGCCCGGGTCATCGCCACCAAGTCCCCGCAGGCGATCCGGATGTTGAAGTTCGCCTTCAACCTGGCCGACGACGGCCTGGCCGGGCAGCAGGTCTTTGCCGGGGAGGCGACCCGGCTGGCCTACATGACCGACGAAGCGGTCGAGGGCCGGGACGCGTTCCTGCAGCGCCGCGACCCGGACTGGGGCAGGTTCGGCTACATGTACTGAGCGAGCACCCGGCGCGCGCGGTCGATCAGGTGCTCGCGCAGCCAGGTCGGCTCGACGACCACCGCGTCAGCACCACAGGCCTCCAGCACGGACATCGCGTGCCGCCGGTCACCGAACCGCGCCGCGACCCGCAGCCAGCCGTCGTCGGTGACCCCGGTGTCGGTCAGCTCCATCGCCGACTCGGCGACCTGGGCCCGCCGATCCGGGTGCAGCGCGGCGACCACCCGCACCGGGTCGCGGCGCAGGTCCCGGTAGGCGGCACGGCGGTCCTGCCAGAGCACCCGTAGATCGAGGTCGCCGGGCCGGTCGAAGCCCTCGGCCAGCACCTGATGGTCGACGATCCGGTCCACCCGGAGGAAGCGCGGCTCCCCCGCTCGGCCCACCGCCAGGTACCAGGCACCGCCCGCGGCGAGCAGCCCATAGGCGTCGACGTCGTCCGCCCACGCGTCGCCGCTGCCCGGCCGGTAGTGGACCCGGAGGCGGCGATCCGCCAGCGCCGCCGACAGCAGGGGTTCCAGCGGTGGCACCGACCCGGATGACAGCCACCCGGCCGGGTCGATCACCAGCCGCCGGGCCAGGGCGTCCACCGTCCCCCGTTGATCGCCCGGCAGCGACGCGTCGATCTTGCGCAGCCCCGAGGTCATCGCCCGGCCCCAGTTCAACGAGTCGGCAACCGGGGCGGCCATCGCCAGGAACACCCCACGGGTCTCCTCCTGGCTCATGCCCGTGACCCGCGTCCGGAAGCCGGGCAGGAGTCGCACGCCACCGGACCGGCCGCGCTCGCAGTACACCGGCACGCCGGAGGCCGACAGCGCCTCGACGTCGCGCAGCACCGTCCGGGACGACACCTCCAGGCGGCGGGCCAGCTCGGTGGCCGACAGCGACTCGTGTGCCATCAGCAGCCAGAGCATGGACAGCAGTCGATCGGCGCGCATGTGACCTATCAAACATGACAGCAGATGTCGGGTATGGCCGCCACGCTCCCCACGACACATCCGATCGAAGGAGCACGACATGACCGACCCCCGCCCGCTGTTCCAGGACGCCCACGCGTGGTTCACCACCCTGATCTCCGGTGACCTGGGCGCCCCCACGCCGTGCGCCGACTGGGACGTGCGCACCGTGATCGCCCACGTGATCGCCTCGGTCGACCGGGCCCGCGTCGTGGTCGACGGCGGTTCGCCGTGGGATGTCCCGGTGTTCTACGACGACATCGCCGACGCGGACCTGGCGACCCGGCACCAGGAGGCGGTGCAGCGCACTCTGGCGAGCTGGGCCGAGCCGTCAGTGCTGGACCGCCTGGTCACCGCCCCCTGGGGCACCGTTCCCGCCCGCGCGGCCGTGGCCGGATGGGTCAAGGAGCCGCTGGTGCACGGTTGGGACATCGCCGTCGCCCTGGGGCTGCCCAGCGAGGGACCGGCGGCCGCCGCCGAGTTCGCGCTGGCCGACGCGGCACAGTTCCTGCCCGCCGACGCCCGAGACGAGCGCACGCCGTTCGCCGCCGTGGTCGAGGTGGACCCGCAGGCCGGCCCGACCGAGCGGCTGGCCGGCTGGTTGGGGCACGCCCGGCGCTGAGCGGTCCGGCCGGGCCCCAGCGGGGCAGGGGGTCAGGGGGTCAGGGCTTCAGGAGACCGTCATCGACCCGGTCTCGGCCGGGACCAGCTCCACCCAGGTGTTGCCCGGTGCCAGCGTCGCCTCGGTGCCGTCGGCCAGGAACAGCCGCATCGGCGCCGCCTCGGAGTCCTTCTGCCAGGTCACGTCCACCGTCTTGCCACCGGAGGCCAGGGTGCCCGAGCCGGTGCCGACCAGCGTGTAGGTCGGCACCGGTGCGCCGTTCTGCGCACCGAACTCGGTGTTGGGGTGGGCGGCGACGATGGCGACCACGTTGTCGGCGTGCACCTGGGTGTCGTCGGCGGCGTCGGTGGCCGGGGTGCTGCCCTCCCAGCGCTGCCACACCTCGCCGTTCCACTGCCACGCCGGGCTGGACTGCCCGGAGAGCCGGAAGTCGAGCCGGGAGGCCGGGGCGCCGGCGACGACGGCGCTGGCCAGCTCCGGCGAGCGCGCGATGGCGAACTGCTGGCCCGGACTGTTCTGGTGCTCGGCGTCGGCCTGCGACCACAGCGTGGCCGGGGTGGCGTACACGTTGTGCGGGGCCGAGCGGGACTTCAGCCGGTACATCCCGTCCACCCCGGCGTCGTGACTCAGCGCCTGCACCGGGGCGTCCGCGACCATCTGCAGGATGCCGGGCTGCCCACCGGAGAAGGTCAGCAGACCGTTCAGCGGCGAGGTGATCGCGGTGTCCATCGGCCGGACCGATCGGATCGGGCCGATCTCCCCCGGGACCTGCGAGTGGAAGACGGCGACCAGGCGGGACACCTCGAACTCGACGATGGTCTCCCACACCACATCCGCCTGGTTCAGGCCGGACTGCGGCCGGGCGACGGCGGTGTTCTCGATCTTGACCGCCAACGCCGGGCGGTTCACCAGGTCACCGGACTCGCCGGTCAGCGGCCACACGGCGGGCAGCTCCGGCTCGGCGACCGCGACCTTGTTCGGCTCGACGGTCGGCGCGGCCGTGCTGACTGAAGGATCCGGGGTGCCGGTGGCACAGGCGGCCAGCAGCAGGGCCACGCAGGTGCTGAGCAGCACACCGGCCGTTCGACGGGGGCTGCGGCGTGCGGTCATCGTGGACATGGGGTTCCTTCGGGTCGACAATCGCCGATCACTGTACGGGCGCACCTACCCTGATCCGGTGAGCCGCTCCGTCCGCGTCGTCCCCGCCACCCCGGTGGCCGAGCTGACCACCGCCCTGCGTGACGCGCTGTCGGGTGCGGGTCCGGCGGTGCTGCCGACCGACGAACCGACCGAGCCCGGCACCCCGGTGCCGGACGACGTCGCCCTGCTGGTCCGCACCTCCGGGTCCACCGGCGCCCCCCGGGACGTGCTGCTGTCGGCCGACGCGCTGCTGGCCTCGGCCCGTGCCACCCACACCCGGCTCGCCGGGCCGGGGCACTGGCTGCTGGCGCTGCCCACCGCGCACATCGCCGGGCTTCAGGTGGTGCTGCGCTCCGTGGCCGCCGGGACGGAACCGGTCCGGTTGTCGGGACCGTTCCGCGCCGCGTCCTTCCTGGCGGCCGCCGCCCAGGTGCCCTCGGACGGACCGCGCTACGTCTCCCTGGTGCCGACCCAGCTGATCCGGGTGCTGGCCGATCCGGCCGCCACCGACGCGCTGGCCGGCTTCGACGCGGTGCTGCTCGGCGGTGCCGCCGCACCCGACGGACTGATCGCCGACGCGCGGGCCCGGGGCGTTCGGCTGGTCACGACCTACGGCATGTCCGAGACCTGCGGCGGCTGCGTCTACGACGGTGTGCCGCTGGACGGCGTGCGGGTGGCGATCGATCCCGACGACCGGATCGCACTGACCGGACCGATGCTGGCCACCGGGTACCGGGACCGTCCCGAGCTGACCGCCGACAGCTTCCGCACCGATGCCGACGGCACCCGCTGGCTGCACACCAGCGACCTGGGCCGCTGGTCGCAGGGCACGCTCACCGTGCTCGGCCGGGCGGACGACGTGCTGATCACCGGCGGGGAGAAGGTGCCGCCCGCCGCCGTCGAGCGCGTGCTGGCCGAGCTGCCCGGTGTCGCCGAGGTCTGCGTGGTCGGCGTGCCGGACCCGCACTGGGGTCAGGCCGTGACGGCGGTCCTGGTGCTGCACCCCGGCACCGCCGTTCCCGACCCGGCCGCGGTCCGCACCCGGGTCGCCGCTGCCCTCGGTCCGGCCGCCGCACCCCGGCACCAGCTGGTGCTGGACACGCTGCCGACCCGGGGACCGGGCAAGATCGACCGTCGGGGAGTGGCCGCACTGGCCGCCGACCGCCTCACCCACTGACTCAGGAGTCTCATGGCCACGCTGTCCGAGTGGATCGCCGGTTCCCGCCCGCGCACCCTGCCCGCCGCCGCCGCACCGGTGCTGGTCGGCACCGGAGCCGCGGCGCAGATCGACCAGGCGCATCTCGGCCGGGCGGTGCTCGCCGCCGGGGTCGCGCTGGCGTTGCAGGTCGGGGTGAACTTCGCCAACGACTACTCGGACGGCATCCGAGGCACCGACACCGAGCGGGTCGGGCCGATGCGCCTGACCGCCTCGGCCGCCGCCAGCCCGCGCGCGGTCAAGGGTGCCGCCTTCGCCAGCTTCGGGGTGGCGGGCCTGTTCGGCCTCGGGCTGGTGGCGCTGAGCGGCCAGTGGTGGCTGCTGGCGATCGGGGTGCTGTGCGTGCTGGCCGCCTGGTTCTACACCGGCGGCAAGAAGCCCTACGGCTACCTCGGGCTCGGCGAGGTCGGGGTGTTCGTGTTCTTCGGACTGGTCGCCGTGCTGGGCACCACGTACACCCAGGCCGACCGGATCACCTGGCCCGCGGTGGTCGGCGCGGTCGCGGTCGGGCTGATCGCGTGCGCGCTGCTGATGATCAACAACCTGCGCGACGTGCCCACCGACTCCCTGGTCGGCAAGCGGACCCTGGCGGTGCGGCTCGGCGAGCGGCGCGCCCGCTGGGCCTATGTGCTGATGATCTGCCTGCCGGTGCTGCTCGGCCTGGTCTGCGCACTGGCGAACCCGTGGGCGCTGATCGTGATGGTGCTGGCGCTGCCCGCCGTGCTGCTGTCGTCGACGGTGCTGCTCGGTGCCCGCGGGATCGCGCTGGTGCCGGTGCTGGCCGGGACCGGGATGTTCGAGCTGGCCTACGGGGTGCTGTTGGGGCTGGGCCTGGCGCTCTGATCGGCGGCGTCGCGGTCGGCGGCCGCATCCTCGATGTCGGCGTCCTCCTGGGCGCGCTTGGACAGCTTGGGCCGGTCGCCGCGCCGTTCGGCCCGCGCCTGCATCCACTGCGCGGCGCGGTCGCGGGGTCCGTTCAGCAGCAGGTAGGACAGCAGCGCCGCGAGCACGGCACCGACGATGACGGCGAACAGCCAGCCCATCCCGGCGAAGGCGAGCGCCACGGTGGCGACCACGAACAGGGCCAACCGGAGCAGGGAGTAGATCAGGACGGGCACCCGGCCAGCCTACGCGGGCAGCCGCGGACAGCCCGACGGGGCGGCACCCAAGGAGTCCCTGGATGCCGCCCCGTCGCTGGCGATCAGCCCTCGCGGTGCTTCCGGCTGCGCCGGTTCTGGATCAGCCCCGCACCCGCCCCGATCAGCAGCAGGGCGAGCAGCGCGGCCCCGGTGACCTCCGCACCGGTGCGCGGCAGCCACGTGGGTCCGGCGTGCTGACCCGACGCGCCGGGCGCAGCGGGCCCGGGCTGGGCGACGACCACCGGCGGAGTGGCGGTCCCCGGCGTGTCCGTCTCCCCGCTGCCACCGGTACCACTGGTGTCGAGGGCATCCACCCGCACGGACACCGTGCCGGTCCCGGTCTGACCCAGGTCATCGACCACCGTGAAGGTGAACGAGTCAGCACCGACGTACCCGGTGACCGGGGTGTACAGCACGGTGCCGTCCGATCGCAGCTCCGCCGTGCCGTGCTCCGGCGCGGAGATCCGGTCGAGGGTGGCCGCGGTGCCGTCGAAGGCGGCTCCGAGGTCGATGATCGCCGCAGTGCCGACCGTGGTGGTCACGCGCGCGTCCAGGACGGTCGGGGCTGCCTGCACCTCGACCTCGAACGTGACCTCGGCGGTCTGGCCGGAGTCGTCGACGAACGCCACCGTGAAGGTGTACTGCCCGCCTTCGGCCCCGTCGGCGGTGTAGACCACCGTGCCGTCCGTGGCGACGGTGACCGTCCCGGCCGCCGGAGCGGTGCCCACCTCGGCCCGGACGATCGTCCCGGTCGACTGGGGTGCGGCGTCGAAGGTGACCGTGTCGTGCTGACCGATCCGGGCGGTCCCGCCGACCGCGGTCGGGCCGTCCTGCACCACCACGGTGAACTCCGCGGTCCCGCTCTGCCCCAGGTCGTCGGTGAAGGCCACGGCGAAGTCGTAGCTGCCGAGCGGCGCGTCACCGGCCTCGAAGGCCACCGCACCCGACGGCTGCACGGTCACGGTGCCGCCGGCCGGAGCCTGGGACACCACCGCCGAGACGATCTCACCGGTGGTGACCGGCGCCGCATCGAAGGTGTGCGATCCACCGAGCGGGATCGCGACCGATCCCCCGGTGGCGATCGGAGCGGCCTGCACCGTGACGACGAACCGTGCGGTGCCGGTCTGCCCGAGGTCGTCGGTGAAGGTCACCACGAAGGCGTGGTCACCGGCCGCGGCGTCCCCGGCGGTGTAGACCACCGCGCCGGAGGTGTCGACGGTGGCGCTGCCCTGAGCCGGAGCCTCGGACACCGCGGCGGCGTCGATCCGGCCGTCGGTCACCGGGTCGGCGACGAAGGTCTGCGACCCGCCCACGGCGATCACCGCGGCACCACCGGTGGCGGTCGGCGCGGCCTGCACGGTGACGGTGAACGCGGCGGTGCCGGTCTGGCCCAGGTCGTCGGTGTAGACGACGGAGAAGGTGTACTCCCCGCCCGCCGCGCCGTCCGCCCGGTAGGTGACCGCGCCGTCGGCGGCCGCCGTCACACTGCCCTCGGCCGGCTGGGTGCCGACCGCGGCCGTGGCGATGCTGCCGGTGGTGACCGGCGCCGCGTCGAAGGTGAGGGTGCCCTGCTGACCGGTGCGTCCGGTGCCGCCGGTGACCACCGGGGCCGCCTGCACGGTGACCTGGTAGTGGGCGGATCCGGTCTGTCCGAGGTCGTCGGTCATGGTGACGTCGAACGCGTACACACCCGCGGCGGCGTCACCGGCGGCGAACTCCACCGATCCGCCGACCGTGACGGTCACCGTCCCCGCGCTCGGAGCCTGGGACACCACGGCCGAGGTGATCTCACCGGTGGTGACCGGTGCGGCCGCGAAGGTGTGCGACCCGGTCATCGGCACCGTGGCCGATCCCCCGGTCAGGGTCGGGGTGCCCTGGACGGTCACCGTGTAGGTGGCGACGGACGTCTGGTCCAGGTCGTCGGTTAACGCCACCTGGAAGGTGTACGTGCCCGCGGCGGCGGTCCCGGCGTCGTAGACCACCACACCGGCATTGTCCGCGGTCGCCGTCCCGGCTGCCGGGGGCTGCACGACCTCGGCCGACACGATGGCCGTCTCGCTGACCACCGCGGCGTCGAAGGTGTGGCTGCCACCGAGCGGCACCACCGCCGAGCCGCCGACCACGGCGGGGCCGTCCAGCACGGAGACCGTGTAGTCGGCCGTGCTGCTCTGGCCCAGGTCGTCGGTGAACCGCACGGTGAATGCGTAGTCACCCGCGTCGGCGTCGCCGGCCCGGAAGACCACGGTCCCGTCGGCCTTCGCCGTCACGGTCCCGGCCTCGGGTGCCTGCGCCACCGTGGCCGAGGAGATGCTGCCGGCGGTGACCGGCGCGGCGTCGAAGGTGACGTCGCCGCCGAGCGCCGCGGTCGCGGAGCCACCGGACACCACCGGTGCTGCCTGGACCGTGATGGTCAGCTGCCCGGTGTCGGACTGACCCAACCAGTCGGTCAGCGTGTACTCGAACTGCTCCGTGCACGCCTCCCCGCCGTCCGCGGTGCAGCCGTCGACCAGTGCCTGGTTCGGCGTGTAGACGATCTGTCCGTCCGCGTCGACGCTCACCTGGCTGGTGGTCTGGCCGTCCGGGACGGTGACCGTCGCGGTGTCGCCCTCCAGGGTGTCCGCCTGGGTGTGCAGCGCCACCTGGGCGTCGGTGTCCACCGCGGTGGAGTCGGTCAGCACCGGGATGACCACCTCGGAGGCGCCCACCCCGATCCGTGCCTGGTCCGGGTTGGCCTGGGGCACCGCGACGTTCCGCTGGATGCCGAAGTCCAGGCCGCTCACCAGGGTGCGCGGCGCGATCACGACGTCCGTGGCGATGCTGCCGACGTGCAGACCGGTGAGCGGGTCGTTGCTCGCCAGGTCCGGCAGGACGCCGACATGGTGCCCGGCGGCCGGGGTGACCTGGATGTCGTACTTGCCGGGGGCCAGACCCGGGAACACGAAGTCCCCGACCTGCGGGTCGTCCAGGTAGGCGGCGGCGTCCGTGTCGACCAGCGCCGTGATCGGCTCGGCCAGCGGCACGTCGTCGCCCTCACCGCCGTTGTCGTCGCCGTCCGGCCCGAAGGCGTAGCCGGCCACGATCTGCACCACCGGGGAGGCGACACCGGTGGAGTTCTCGGTCCGCGCGAACGCGAAGTCCGGGTCGTCGTAGACGTTGCCGACCACCTGGGAGGCGCTGGAGTCCAGCGTCACCGAGGCGGCGTTGCGCAGGTCCACCGCCCAGCCGTCGACGGAGCCGTCCACCGAGTTGACCAGCCGGCCGCCGTAGTCGAGCGCGGTCGGGGTGACGGTGATCTCGGCCTTCCCTATCGCGCCAGTGGTGAACGGCACGCTCGGCACGAACCGCAGCGCGGTGACCTCGGTGCTGTCAGTCGGCGGGGTGCCGGTGGTCCAGGTGATGCCGGTGCCGCCGGTCACGTCGGTGACCAGCGCCGCCTGCACCGACTCGGGCGCATCCGTCGTGTACTGCACCGTCGCGGCCGAGGTGTCGGAGACCACGGTGACGGCGTTCAGGACCAGACCGCCCAGACCCGTGGTGCCACGGGCGTCGCCGTCGAAGGGGAGCAGGTCGACGAAGCTGCTGTCGGCCATGTCGTCCGAGGTCCGGTTGCCCCAGGACACGGTGTAGGTCACCGGGGTGCCCGCCGTGGTCGAGGTGACGTTCGTGGTCTTGCTGACCTGGATGCTCTGCGGCACGTTGACCGACAGCACCGAGGTGACGCCGGCCGTGCTGCCACCGGCACCGTCCGAGACGGACGTGGCCTTCGCGGTGACGGTGAGCGTCGTCGGCTGGGCCATCGCCGGGTCGAGGGTGACCGACAGGGTGACCGGCGCCTGGGCGGCGGCGCTGTCCACGGCGATGTCGCCCAGCCGGTAGACCAGCGTGGTCGTGCCGTCCGCATTCGCGGTGTACTCCGGGGTGATCGGCTCGCCGTTCCACTGCGAGGAACCGCTCTGCAGCGTGACCCCGGCGGGCAGCTTGACGGTGTGGGGAGCGCCGACCGGTGCGCGTCGGGAACACCTAGCCACCCGTCACGCTGGGTCGATATCGATCACACCGTCAGCTCGCCCTGGCCGTGTTCGGCCCTACGTGGAAGCTCGGACACCCGACCGCGCGGTCACCCCGCGCCCGGCCCGGATCACCCGGTGCGGACGCGCCACCGCCGTCTACGCTGGACGGCATGGCTCGCGTCCTGCTGTTCCTCCTGATCATCGCCCTCGCCGTCTATGCGGCGGTGGACGTGACCAACAGCGACTCCCGCGACCGGCGCGGGCTGCCCGCCGGGTTGTGGCTCGTGATCGTGGTGATCTTCCCGATCCTGGGACCGGTGCTGTGGTTCGTGGTCAGCCGGTCGCAGCGCGCGGCGACCGCCGGCGGCCCGGGTGTCGGTGGCGGCGCCGGACGGCCGTCAGCAGGCCCAGGTCAGCCGCGTCGCGGGCCGGTGGCGCCGGATGACGACCCGGACTTCCTGTGGCGGTTGGAGCAGGAGCAGCGCAAGCGCCAGCGCGAGCAGGGCGACACCGACGGCACTGTCGACGAGGGTCGCTCCGAGTAGCCGGTCGGAGCGCCGGTCCTGCCTGCTCGGGCCCGGGATCGTCCCGGCCCGGTCGGCTCAGATGCCGGAGTAGGAGTGCTTCCCGGTGACGAACAGGTTCACCACGGTGAAGTTCGCCAGCACGGCCGCGTAGCCCACGAATACGAAGTAGGCGGCACGACGACCGGCCCAACCGCGGGTGGTGCGGGCGTGCAGGTAGGCGGCGTAGACCACCCAGGCGATGAAGGTGCCGACCTCCTTGGGGTCCCAGCCCCAGTACCGGCCCCAGGCCTGCTCGGCCCAGATCGCGCCGCCGATCAGGGTCAGCGTCCAGAGCACGAAGCCGATCGCGTTCAGCCGGAACGACAGCGCCTCGAGCTGCCGGGCCGAGGGCACCGTGCGCAGCCACGCGAAGGCGGGGCCGGTCACCCGCCAGCGGGCCAGGCCACGGTTCTTCTCCACCCGGGACCGGCCGGACTCGCGTCCGTCCTGCAGCAGCTGGAGGACGGACGTGGCGAAGGCGACGGTGAACACGCCGGTGGCGGTGATCGCGACGCCGACGTGGATGACCAGCCAGTAGTTCTGCAGGGCGGGCTGCACCGCGTCGGCCTGCACGTAGAACGCGTTCAGGCCGAGCACCAGGGCCAGCACCGCGATGCCCATCACCACGACGCCGAGGAACGGGATCACCCGGCGGCGCTGCACCAGGACCAGCACCACCGCGGCGACGAAGGTGCCGACCAGGGTGAACTCGTACATGTTGGCGGTGGGCCAGCGACCGGCGGCGATGCCCCGGGTCACGATGCCGATACCGAGCAGGACGAGCCCGAGCCAGGAGGTGCTGCGGGCGATGCCGTTCGCCGCGCGGGAGTTCGCCACCCCGGTGTCGGCCGGTTCCTCGGCAGCGGCGGGCGGCTGGTCGTCGACCGGGAGGATCAGGCCGCCCCCGGCGCCGACGGCCGCCTTCTCCGCCTTGGCGGCGGCGATCTTGCGCGCCCGCTCCCGGCGGTGCTCGGCGGTGGCGGCGTCGGCCACCCGGGCCAGTGCCACCGAGTACGCGATCAGGGCGATGGTGAATGCCGTCGCGGCACCCCAGACCAGCAGGGTGCTGATGTCGCCGATTGCCATGTTCCGCCGTCCTCCGTCAGCCCACGCGTCGCACGTCGGGGTCACGATCGAGCAGGCGGTCCATCGCCCGGTCCAGCTCTGCTTGCAGCCCCACGTCGTCACCGCGTGCCAAGGCCGCGGCGGTCACCACTGTACGGCCAGTGCCGGGACCTTCGTCCTGAGACCCGGTGGGGTCTGCGTCACGCAGGCGCAGCCAGATCCGGCGGCGCGGGATGAACAGCGAGGCGGCCAGACCGGCGAAGGCGAGCAGCGCGAACACCAGCACCCAGAGCAGCGAGGGGTCGTGCCGCAGGTCCAGTGCCACGAACCGGGGCAGCGACTCGAAGCTGATCGTGCCCAGCCCGTCCGGCAGATCCACCGTCTCGCCCGGTCGCAGGTACAGGGTGAGGGCGGTGCCGTCGTCCTCGGTCACCTGGGTCAGGCCGGTCTCGTCCAGCTGGTAGACGTTCTGCGGGATGCCGTCGTCCAGCCCCAGGTCACCGGTCCAGACGGCGAGCGCCAATAGCGGGTCGTTCGGCTGCGGGTCGGTGGAGCGGTACACCCCGGCGCCGATGGACTCGGCGGTGGGCAGCAGCACCCCCTGCAGGCCGATCTGCGGGCCGGAGGTCACGTCGGGGACCTTGATGACGCCCTGGGAGGTGTACACGGTGTCCTGCGGCAGGAACGGGACGGCACCGGAGAAGGTGACGTTGCCCTCGGGGTCCCGGACGGTGACCTGCGGGGCGTAGCCGTTGCCCTGGAGGTAGATCTTGGCGCCGCCGGTCTCCAGCGGATGGTTCACCTTGATGATCTCCGACCGCGGCTCGGCACCCGGTTCGGTGAGCGTGACGTCGGCGGTGAAGTCGCGTGACTGCAGGGTGTCCGGGTCGAACCGGCTCTCGAAGGAGTCCAGCCGCAGGCTGAACGGTGCCAGCGAGGACGGGTCGAAGGCGGTGCCGGACTCGAAGGTGTCGTAGTCGCTCTGGGTGTTCGCGAACGCCCGGCCCTCGACGATGATCGCCTGCCCCCGGTAGTGCAGCAGCTGTCCGGTGGCGACGGCGATCAACAGTCCGACCAGCGCGAGGTGGAACACCAGGTTGCCGGTCTCACGCAGGTACCCGCGCTCGGCGGCGACGCTCCACACGCCCCGGCCCTCGTCCTTGACGTCCACCCGGAACCGGCGACCGGCGCCCAGCACCGCGGCGGCCCGGCGGGCGACCTGCTCCGGCGTCCCGTCGAGCTCGCCCTCGGCCCGGGCCGGGAAGCGGTCGAAGCGGCGCGGGGCCTTGGGCGGACGGCTGCGCATCGCCCGCCAGTGCGTCTTCGACCGGGGCAGGATGCAGCCGACCAGGGAGACGAACAGCAGCAGGTAGATCGCGGAGAACCAGATCGACGAGTACACGTCGAAGACCTGCAACCGGTCCAGGAACGGGCCGAGGGTCGGGTGGTCGGCGAGGTAGGTGGCGACCTTGTCCGGGTCCTGGGCGTTCTGCGGCCAGACGGTGCCGGGCACGGCGGCCACCGCGAGCAGCATCAGCAGCAGCAGGGCGACCCGCATGCTGGTCAGCTGCCGCCACATCCAGCGCAGCCAGCCGACCACGCCGATGGACGGCACCTGCGCGGGCGCCGGGCTGCCCGGCTCGCTGAACGCGTCCTCGAGGCCCTCGGGGCGGTAACTGCTCTGGGTCATCGGGTCACACCGCCGGGATGAAGGGCTGGGAGTCGGTCAGGATGCCTTGCAGCCAGGTCGCCAGGTGCCCCCACACCCCGGTGACCATCGCGAGGCCGAGTGCGATCAGCAGACCGCCACCGACCCGCATCACCGCGACCTTGTGCCGGCCGAGCCAGTTCAGCACCCGGCGGCTGCGCTGCACCCCGAAGGACACCAGCACGAACGGGACACCGAGGCCGATGCAGAACGCCAGGGCGAGCAGCGCACCCCGGCCCGCCGAACCCCCGTCCAGCGACAGCGCGAGGATCGCCGCCAGGGTGGGGCCGATGCAGGGGGTCCAGCCGATGCCGAAGGTGATGCCGAGCACCGGGGCGCCCCACAGCCCGGCGCGCGGGGCGATCAGGCGGCGACGGTCCTGCTGCCAGAACGGCAGCAGTCCGCAGAACGCGAGGCCCATCACGATGGTGACGACACCGAGCGCCCGGGTGACCGGGTCCTGCCACTGCAGCAGCAGTCGACCGAGCGACCCGGCCAGCGAGCCGTAGGCCAGGAACACCGCGGTGAATCCGGCGACGAAGAGCAACACCCCGGCGACCAGGCGGCCACGGGCGGGTCGGGTCTCGGTCGCGACCCCGAGCCGTCCGGGCTGTGCGGGCAGCCCACCGGTGGGCGCCACGGCCGCCGACATGCCACCGAGGTACCCGAGGTAGCCGGGCACCAGGGGCAGCACACAGGGCGAGGCGAAGGACACCAGTCCGGCCAGGATCGCCACCGGCACCGCGACCAGCAGCGATCCGCTCGCTGCGGTCTGGGCGAAGTCGGCGCCCACCGACGCCGGGATCACGCCGGGTCCTCGGCCAGGGCCTCCTCGACCAGAGCACGCAGGGTCGATCCCTCGGCCATGCCGACGATCCGGGCGAAGACCTTGCCCTGGCGGTCCAGCACGACGGTGGTCGGGGTCGCCTGGATCGGGACCACGCCCTGCAACGCGGCGACCGCCGCCTTGTCCCGGTCGTCGATGCTCGGGTAGGGCACGTCGAAGGTGCGCTGGAAGGACTCGGCGGCGCCCGCGTCGTCCACCCCGTTGATGCCGAGCACGTGCAGGCCCTGGTCCGCGTAGTCGTTGGCGATGTCGACCAGGTCCGCTGCCTCCTCGCGGCAGGGCGGGCAGGCGGCGTACCAGGTGTTCAGCACCACGACGTCACCAAGCCAGTCGCCGGTGTCTTGGGCGGCGCCCGCGTAGTCGGTGCCGGAGACCGAGACCGGCCCCTGCCGGTCGCCGACCACCCAGGAGGTGAAGGACCCGTCCTGCGACTGGTACCCGGCGTCGGTGGTGGCGCTGCCGGAGGGCGAGCCGGCGGAGCAGGCGGTGAGGGCGAACAGACCGGCGGCCAGTGCGGCGGCGGTGACGGTCCGGCGGCTGATCCGGGAGGTCATGCCCCTGCCACCGCCGAGGCACCGGGCAGGAGGTCGGCGGCCGGTTCGGTGTAGCCGATGCCCACCAGCCGATCGTCGTCGTAGGTGATGCTGGTCAGGCTGGCGAGGGAGCACTGGCGGCGACGGGGGTCGTGCCACAGCCGACGGTTCTCCAGCGCCCGGCGGGTGATCCACACCGGCAGCTGATGGCTGACCAGCACCGCCTCGTGACCGCGCGCCTCGTCCCGGGCCCGCTCGACCACCGCGACCATCCGGGCCACCTGCTCGGTGTAGGGCTCGCCCCAGGACGGGCGGAAGGGATTGACCAGCAGCGGCCAGTGCCGCGGGTGACGGAGCGATCCGTCGCCGACCCCGAAGGTCATGCCCTCGAAGGCGTTCTCCGCCTCGATCAGACCCTCGTCGGTGCGGATCTCCAGGCCCAGGGCGGCCGCGATCGGCGCGGCGGTCTCCTGGGCGCGCTGCAACGGGGAGGCGTAGAGCACCGTGACGTCCCGGCGCGGGCCGTCGGCCTCGCCTGCCAGGTACGCGGCCACCTTCTCGGCCATCGCGACGCCGCGCTCGGAGAGGTGGTAGCCGGGCAGCCGGCCGTACAGCAGCCCCTCCGGGTTGTGCACTTCGCCGTGCCGCATCAGGTGGACGGTGGTGGTGACCATGGGGTCAGTCTCGCAAACGAGTCTGGGTGCCCGGGACTAGTCGTCGTCCCGGTCGGTCTGCAGCGCCGCGCCGACCGCCGCCATCGCCTCGCCGAGTGCCCGCAGCTGCTCCGGGGAGAGCACGTCGACCAGGTGGTGTCGCACCGAGCTGACGTGCGAGGGGGCCGCGTCCGCCAGGCGCTGGTAGCCGATCGGGGTCATGGTGCAGTTCACGCCGCGGGCGTCCTGCAGGCAGGGGGTGCGCTCGACCAGACCGGCCGACTCCATCCGCCGGATGGTGTGGGTCAACCGGCTGCGGGAGTGCGCCAGCTCACCGGCGAGCTCGGACATCCGCAGGGTGCGCTCCGGCGCCTCGGAGAGCCGGACCAGCACCTCGTACTCGCCGAGGGACAGTCCGGTGTCCTGCTCCAGCTCGTGGCCGAGCACGTCCAACAGTCGCGCCGTACCGTCGCGGTAGGCCCGCCACCAGCCCTGTTCGTCGTCGTTGAGCCACTGCACCTCGGTCACCGCAGCATCCTTCCACGCCACCCCTTGCATCCTGGTCGCCACTGTAGTAGAAATCTCAACTACCAGCGATTGACGCTTCAACTATCGAGGATGGACATCATGACCGCTCTCCCCACCGGCCTCGTCGCCGGCACCTGGAACATCGACCCGTCGCACACCGAGGCGTCCTTCACCGTCCGTCACGCCGGCATCTCCAAGGTGCGCGGCACCGTGGCCGTGACCGGTGGCACCATCACCGTGGGCGACGACCTGGAGGTGTCCGGGGTCACCGCGACGCTCGACCCGTCCACCATCTCCACCGGTGACGCCGGTCGCGACGGCCACCTGAAGAGCGGCGACTTCTTCGACGTGGAGAAGTTCGGCGACTGGACCTTCACCTCCACCTCGGTGAAGAACGACGGCGACGACTACGTCGTGACCGGCGACCTGACCATCCACGGCGTGACCAAGTCCGTCGACCTGAAGGTCGAGTTCGGTGGCGCGGCGACCGACCCGTTCGGCAACCAGCGCGCCGGGTTCTCCGCCGCCCTGACGATCTCCCGCAAGGAGTTCGACCTGACCTGGAACGCCGCCCTGGAGACCGGTGGCGTCCTGGTGTCGGACAAGGTGAACATCGCCCTCGAGGTCTCGGCCATCAAGGCCTGATCTCCCCCAGCCCACGAGGGCCCGGTCGCGCACTCCCCCTGCCGTGACCGGGCCCTCGTGCTGTGCGCGGGTGCTGGCGCAGCTCGGCGGCGGCGAGTTCGGTGGTTCGGCCCCGAGTGCGGTGGCTGGGGTGCCGAACTCGGGGCGGATGTGCCGAAGTCGACGGCAGCCGGTCAGGAAGTCGGCGGCGGGTCGGTCGGAAGTCGGCGCTGGGGCGGTCAGGAGTCGGCGCTGAGGCGGCGGGCGTGGAAGGCGACGATCTGGAGCTCGGAGCCGAGGTCGACCTCGCGGACCTCGACGTCGTCCGGGACCCGGACGGTGCGCGGGGCGAAGTTCAGGATGCCGGAGACCCCGGCGGCCACCAGACGGTCGGCGGTCTGCTGGGCGGCGGAGGCGGGCGTGGCGAGGATGGCGATCGTGGCCTGACCCTCCTGGACCACGGCCTCCAGCTCGGTGGCGTGCCGCACCCGGTGCCCGGCGACCGTCGTGCCGACCACACTCGGGTCGGTGTCGACCAGGCCGACCAGCTCGAAGCTGCGGTCGGCGAAGCCGGAGTAGGTGGCGAGCGCGTGGCCGAGGTTACCGATCCCGACGATGACCAGACGGCGCTCCTCGGTCATGCCGAGCACCTGGGCGATCTGGCGGCGCAGGCTGTCCACCTCGTAGCCGACCCCGCGTCGCCCACCCGCACCGAGGTACGACAGGTCCTTGCGCAGCTGCGCCGGTGAGACCCCGACCAACTCGGCCAGCTGGTCGGAGGACACGGTGTGCACGCTCTCCGATGCCAGACCGCCGAGCGAGCGCAGGTATCCCGGCAGTCGGGCGACGGTGGTCGACGGCAGGGGGCGCACGGTCCCAGGTTAGAGCGTCGAGGACCGGTTCATGGCCGCGACGAGCAGATCGGCGTCGATCTGCCAGTAGCCAGCCCGCCGGCCGTCGACCTCCAACACCGGGAGCAGCTCCCCGTAGACCTCCGCCGCCGGGCGACCGTCCCCGGTGCGCACGGCGGGGTCGTCGACGTCCAGCTCGACCCAGTCGGTGCCGCAGACCTCCCGCACGACGTCCCGCGCCGCCTCGCAGAGATGACACCCCGAACGGGTGTAGAGCGTGACGCGGCTGGGGGTGGGCGGTGTGGGCACAGGACGAGCGTAGGCCGCTTCGTTACAGTGGCCGGGTGCCCCAGCCCACGACTCACGACGGCAGTCACCAGCCGACGGTGGACGGTCGGGTCGTGGGCGAGATCGTCGCCGAGACCACGGCGCCGCCTGCCCCGTCACCGGTGGCCGCGTTCTTCGACGTGGACAACACGATCATCCGCGGGGCCAGCGCCTTCCATCTGGGCGTGGGCCTGTACCGCCGCGGATTCTTCAAGACGGTCGACGTGCTGCGGTTCGGGCTCAACCTGGCGCACTACCTCACCTTCGGCGAGAGCAAGAAGCAGATCGACGAGGTGCGGGACCGGGCGCTCAGCATCATGCGCGGCCGCTCGGTGGCCGAGGTGCTGACGCTGGCGGAGGACGTCTACGACGAGGTGCTGTCGCTGCGGATCTTCCCCGGCACCCAGCGACTGCTGGAACAGCACCTGCGGGCCGGCCACCAGGTGTGGCTGGTCACCGCGACCCCGACCGAGATCGGTGATCTGATCGCCCGTCGACTGGGTGCGACCGGGTCGCTGGGCACGATCGCCGAGCACACCGACGGCTTCTACACCGGGCGGCTGGTCGGCGACATGATGCACGGCGAGGCGAAGGCCGAGGGTGTCCGGGCACTGGCGGAGAAGCTGGGGCTCGACCTGAGCCAGTCCTTCGCCTACGGCGACTCCGCGCACGACGTGCCCCTGCTGTCCGAGGTCGGCTTCCCGTGCGCGATCAACCCGGACGCCCGCCTGCGACGGCACGCGGCAGAGGTCGGCTGGCCGATGCGCGAGTTCCGCAACCGGCGCGCGCAGACCCGTCGTGGCGTCGACGCCGCCACCGCGGCCGGATCGATCTGGGCGCTCGCGCTGGTCGCCCGTGCCATCCAGCGACGCCTCCGTGGCCGCTGAGTCACCGGCGAGTCCGCACGCGGGAGCGCGGGCGGACGTGCGGGCCGGACGGATCGACGACGCGCAGGCGCTGGCCGAGCTGGCGGCGCTGACCTTTCCGCTGGCCTGCCCGGCGGACATGCCCGCCGCGGATCAGCGAGCGTTCATCGCGGCACACCTGACGGCTGAGCACTTCGCCGGTCACCTGAGCACCGCCGGGCACCTGGTGATCGTGGCCGAGGACGCCGGGCGGCTGGACGGGTACACCCTGACGCTGGTCGGCGAGCCGTTGGACCCGGAGCTGTCGGCGGTGGTCGCCGATCCGGTCAGCACCGCGTACCTGTCCAAGTGCTACGTGCATCCGCGGGCGCAGGGCAGCGGCCTGGCCGGTCGGCTGATGGCCGCCACCCTGGATGCCGCCCGCGCGGCCGGGGCGGTGCAGATCGTGCTCGGGGTGAATGGCCAGAACGCGCGGGCGCAGGCGTTCTACCGGCGGGCCGGGTTCGCCGTGGCGGGCGAGCGGACGTTCACCGTCGGCCGACGCGTCGAGCGGGACCTCGTCCTCAGCCGCACGCTCTGAGGTTGCGCAACCCGGGGGTTGCTCAGCCGGTGGATTGGCGTTCGGTGATCGAGAAGTCGGTGATGACCTGCCGGGGTGTGGACGGGGCGGTGCCCTCGATCCGCTGACGGAGGAAGTCGACGGCCGTGCGGGCGATCTGCTCCAGGCCCGGCGCCACCGAGGTCAGGGTCGGCGCCGAGTAGGCGGTCTCCTCCGTGTCGTCGAAGCCGATCACCGCGACGTCGTCCGGGATGCCGCGCCCGTACCTCCGCAGGGCGTGCATCGCACCCAGCGCCACCGCGTCGTTGAGGCCGAAGACCGCGTCGATCTCCACCCCGGCGTCCAGCAGGCGGGTCATCGCGGCATCACCGGTGGAGCGGTGCCAGGCACCGGCCTCGGCGACCAGCCGCTCGTCGACGGCGATCCCGGCGGCGGTCATCGCCTCCCGGTAGCCCTGGACGCGCAGGGCGGCGGTGCCGATCCGCTCCCCCGGGTGGGCGCCGATCACCGCGATCCGTCGTCGGCCCCGGGCCAGCAGGTGTTCCGTGGCGGCCCGGGCGGCGGCGATGTTGTCCATCGTGACGTGATCGGTCGGCCCGCCGAACACCCGCTCGCCGAGCAGCACCATCGGGAAGTCCACGTCGAAGAGGTCGACGTCCTCCTGGCCCAGGGCCAGCGGGGAGAAGATCAACCCGTCGGTGAGGTGCCGGACCCGCGAGCCGAGCGCCTCGATCTCCCGCTCCCGGTTGGCGTTGGTCTGCTCGATCAGCACCAGGATCCCGTGCTCCTCGGCGATCCGGATGATCGTCTGGGCGAGTTCGGCGAAGTACGGCAGCCCCAGCTCCGGCAGGGCCAGACCGATCATGCCGGTCCGACCCTGCCGCAGGCTCCGGGCGGTGATGTTCACCCGGTAGTCGAGCTCGCTGATCGCGTCCTCGACCCGGGACTTGGTGGCCGGGCGGATGTGCGGGTAGCCGTTGATCACATTGGACACGGTCTTCACCGACACCCCGGCCAGCTGGGCGACATCGTGCATGGTGGCCCCGCTGCTGCGTCGGGCAGCACTCACTGTGGCCTCCTCGCTCCGACCCCCCGTGGTTCTAGCACATCAGCGCCCACCGAGTCCGGTCGTCGCCACCGCCTTGACGATCTGGCGCTGGAACAGCATGAACAGGATGATCAACGGGGCCGCCGCGATCATGGCCGATGCCATCGTCTGGGCGTAGATCGTGCCGTAGGCGTTCTTCACCGTGGACAGTCCGACCGGCAGGGTCATCAGGTCTGGGTTGTTGGTCACGATGAACGGCCAGAGGAAGTTGTTCCAGGCCCCGATGAACACGAAGATCCCGACCGCGGACACGATGGGCCGGGAGATCGGCAGCACGATCGACCAGAACGTCCGCCAGTGCCCGGCACCGTCCACCCGCGCCGCGTCCTCCAGCTCCTGCGGGATCTCCGCGAAGAACTTGGCGAAGATGTAGACCATCACCGGTGCGACCAGCTGCGGCAGGATCACGCCCCAGTAGGTGTCGACGGCGTTGATCGCCTGCATCTGGCGGAACAGCGGCACGATCAGGATCTGTCCCGGGATGGCGATCAGCGCGATCGTCCCGGCGAACAGCAGGTTGCGGCCGCGGAACCGAGTACGGGCGAAGCCGTAGCCGGCCAGCGCGCACAGGGCGACGGTCAGGATCGTGACGGCACCGGCGATCAGCAGCGTGTTGCCCATCCAGCGCATCACCTCACCGCGGGAGAGCACCGTGGTGTAGTTCGCCAGCGTGAAGCCGCCGTCCGGGATCCATTGCAACGGCGTGGCCTGCGCCTGCGCCTCGGTCTTGAAGCTGGTGCTGATCGCCCAGAGCATCGGCAGCAGCCAGCTCGCGGCCATCACGACCAGGATGATCACCGCCAGGGTGGTGGCGACCTTGGACTGGCCGAGCACCAGGGCCCGGGTCCGGCGGTTGTCGTCGCGGCGCTCGATCCAGCCGCGGCGCAGTCTCATCGAATCAACGGCCACGGCCGGCCTCCCGACGACGGGTGGTGATCAGCTGGAACACCAGCGTCACCACGATGATCAGGGCGAAGAAGATGTACGACATCGCGGAGGCGTAGCCCATCCGGTAGCCGGTGAAGCCGGTGTCGTAGATGTACTGCAGGATCGGCCGGGTCACGCCGCCGGGTCCGGAGCCGCCGTTGAAGGCGATGAACATCTGGTCGAAGACCTTCAGCGACGCCAGCACCTGCAACACCGTGATCAGCACCGTGGTGCCCTTGAGCTGCGGCAGCGTGATCGAGAACAGTCGTCGCCAGGAGCCGGCACCGTCCAGCGCGGCGGCCTCGTACATCTGGTCCGGGATCGCCTGGAGCGCCGACAGGTAGAGCAGGAAGTTGAACCCGACCGTCCACCACAGGGTGAGAAGCACCATCGACCACATCGCGACGTTGGTGTCGGTCAGCCAGCCGACCTTGTCCAGACCGAACCGGTCCAGCCAGTAGTTGAGGAAGCCGATCTCGGGCTGGAACAGCCAGACCCAGATCTGCACCACGACCGCCACCGGCAGCATGTACGGGGCGAAGAAGGCCAGCCGCCACAGCCACTGACCGGGTAGGCCGGTGTAGACCAGCAGCGCCATCACCAGCGCGACCAGCACCAGCGGGACGGTGCTCATCACGGTGAAGGCGATGGTGTGGCCGAGGGTGGCCCACATGGTGCTGTCACCGAGGGCCTCGGTGTAGTTGTCGAAGCCGACCCAGCCGCCGTTGCCCATCAACGACTGCTCGGTGAAGCTCAAGCCCAGGCCGTACAGGGTGGGCACGATCAGGAACAGGACGGCGATCACCAGGAACGGGACCACGAACGGCCAGCCACGACCCTCCCTTCCCCGGCGTCGGCGCGGACGGGGGTCGGTGAGCGCGGTGGCGGCGGCGCCGGTGCGGGTGGGATTGATCTGCGTGGTCATCACGGTCTCCTCACGCCGGCGGCTTGGTCTGCAGGGCGGCGTTCAGGCGGTCGATCAGCCCGTCCACCGCCGTCTCGGGCGATCCCTTGTCCAGCCATGCCGCCTGCAGCACCTCGCCGACCCGGGCCTGGAAGTCCGACCCGGAGCCGGTGAACCACGCCTGCGGATCGAAGACGGCGTTCTCGCTGGCGGAGGCGTAGTGCGCCTGCGGCACCTCGGCCTGGTAGTCGGCCGACTCGGTGACGGTCCGGTTGGCCGGGATGTGTCCGCCCTGGCTCCACAGCAGCGACTTGTTCAGCATCGCGGCCACCGTGCGGTAGGCGGCGTCGCGCTTGGCCGGGTCGGCGTTCACCTGGTGCGGCAGCACGAAGCAGTGCGAGTCGCCGTAGGTGCCCGGGGTGCCGAACAGGGTGGGCATCGGCATCGCGTCGACGTCCACCCCCGCGTTCTGGAAGGTCGGCAGCTCCCAGTTCCCGTTGAAGCACATGCCGACCCGGCCGGTGCTGAACGAGGCGACGGCGGCGTTGTAGTCGCTGTTCGCGATCGCCACCGTGTCGTCCAGCATCGACTGCACGAAGGTGACGACCTCGATCAGCTTGTCCCGGTCGAGCACCGCGTCCTGGCCGGGGGTGAGGGTGATCTCGCCGCCGGTCTGGCCGTACAGGCCCCAGAGCATCCGGGACATCTGCGAGCCGTCGCCGGTGTAGCCGTAGCCGATCCCGGCGTACCCGGTGACCTCGGCCATCGCGCGTCCGGCGTCCAGGAAGCCCTGCGGGGAATCGACACCGGTCAGCTTGCCGTCCGAGCCGAGGATGCCCGCCTGGTCGGCGAGTCCCCGGTCGAAGAACAGCAGGAAGGCGTGGAAGTCGAGCGGGACGGCCCAGAGCTGGCCGTCGATGGTGGCCCGCTCCCACAGTGCGGGCGGGAACGAGTCCTCGGTGACGCCGTGTTCGGCGAGCAGGTCCAGGTCCCAGGGGTCGAGCACTCCGCCGGGGACCCAGCCGGCGACCCGGGTCAGGTGCATCACGGCCAGGTCGGGTGAGCGACCACCCACCGACGCCATGATGAGCTTGGTGTAGTAGGGAGCGCCCCAGGTCAGCACCACCGGGTCGATGGCGAGCCGGGGGTCCTCGTTCTGCACCTCGGAGAGCATCTGCTGGAAGATGCCGCCGTCACCGCCGGTGAACAGGTGCCACATCTGGATCCGGGTCGCCCCGGTCGCGGCGGCCGATCCGCCACAACCACTCAGCGCCCACGAGCCGGCGAGGGCGCCGGCTCCGAGCATCGCGCCGCGGATCAATGACCGCCGGCTGATGCCCTGACTGTTCGGTGAGATCACCGTTGACCTCCTCCACCTGCAGGCTGGCGCGCGTCAGGCGCCTGGTTCTTCAACGTTGAAGAGCCGCCGGAAGTGAGTGAAGCAGCGGGGGCATGCGGCGTCAAGGGTTTGGTACATCGTTGTAGAGAACCGCAGGAATCGGACATGACGAAGGCGCCCGCGCCGACCTGGGTCGACGGGACGCCTCCGGTTCACAGCCGCCTCAACGGGCGGCGGTGATCACTTCTTGTTGCGACGCTGGTGACGCGTCTTGCGCAGCAGCTTGCGGTGCTTCTTCTTCGCCATGCGCTTGCGGCGCTTCTTGATGACGGAGCCCATGGGTCCTCACTCGCTTCCGGTGGCGAGCGCGTGGGGCGTCCGCCGGTTGTGGTCGATCGACGCGCAGCACGCCCCGCGGACGAAGCCCGCGAGACCCCCGCGCACGGGAAAGTCCGCCCCCACCTTAGTCGATCCGACGCAGTGACCGCGCCACGACCGCCTCAGAGGTCGAAGATCAGGACGAGATCCGGCGCTGACCAGCCGCACCGGAACCGCCGTCCTGCTCCGCCGACTCCACGTCGAACTGCGCCGTGGCCAGGTACTGGTCCAACGCGTCCTGCGGAACCCGGAACGAGCGACCGACCCGCACCGCCGGCATCTCACCGGAGTGCAGCAGGCGGTAGACGGTCATCTTCGACACCCGCATCGCCTCGGCGACCTCGGCCACGGTGAGGAACCGGACGCGCCGGGGCTGCTCGCTCATGCTGGCCGCTCATTTCGTCGTGGCACGTCGGGTGCGGTGGGTGGACGGGGCAACTGTAGTGGTTAGGGGGTTCCCTGTGAAAGGTGGGACGGGTGAGGTTCACTCAGTCGACAGCGGGGTCGAGCCCCAGCGCCGGGAAGGCCGCCCGCCGGGTCGCGGTGATGGCCCGATCCACCGCGTCGTCCGGGTCGAATCCGGCGCTCCACGGCCGCCACCGCAGGTCAGCGCCGTCGGTCATCGACCCGGGAGCCTCCCGGCCGTACAGCGCCACCACCTGGTCCAGCCACTCCCGGGGAACCCGGGCCGCCGGATCGACCGGGCGGTGGGTGGCCTCGCCCAGCAGGTGCGTCCAGGCGCGCGGCACCACGTCCACCACGGCATAGCCACCGCCGCCCAGTGCGAGCCAGCGACCGTCCGCGACCTCGTGCGCCAGGGCATGCAGCCACGAGGTCGCCAGCCGCTCGGCGTCCACGCTCACGTCCAGGTTGGCGATCGGGTCCTCGACGTGGGCGTCGCAGCCGTGCTGGGTCACCAGGAACTGCGGGTCGAAGGCGCGCAGCACCTCCGGCACCACCGCGTCGATCGCCCGCAACCACCCGGCGTCCCCGGTGTGCGCCGGCAGCGCGAGGTTCACCGCTCCGCCGATCGCCGCCGGGCCACCGATGTCCACCGGATCGCCGGTGCCGGGGAACAGGGTGTGGCCGCTCTCGTGCACCGAGACGGTCAGCACCCGCGGGTCGTTCCAGAACGCCGCCTGCACCCCATCACCGTGATGGGCGTCGATGTCGACATAGGCGACGCGTTCCGCGCCCGCCGCCAGCAGCTCCCGAATCGCGACCGCCGCGTCGTTGTAGACGCAGAAACCGGAGGCGGCGCCCGGCATCGCATGGTGCATCCCGCCGGTCAGGTTCACCGCGTGCGTCACCTCGCCACGCCAGACCGCCAGTGCCGCGTCCCGACTGCCGGTCACCACCCGGGCGGCCGCCTCGTGCATCGCCGGGAACACCGGGTCGTCCTCGGTGCCGATCCCCCGGGCAGGGTCCCCGGCTCCCCCGTCCGAGGCCCGGCGCACCGCCGCGACGTACTCCGGGTCGTGGACGGTCAGCAACAGCTCGTCCGACGCGGGCTCGGCACCCACCACCTGCACATCGGCGTGATCGAGCAGACCAAGGGCCCCGGCCAGCCGGATCGTGAGGTCCAACCGCAGGGGAGCCATGGGGTGCCCGGGGCCGAAGTCGTAATCCAGCAGCTCGGGGGTCCACACCACGCGCACCCGCTGCGACATGCCCCTACCGTAGACGGGCCCGCGCGCGTGGGAGAGTTGGCCGCCGGAAGACGGACGAGCAGTGGACGGAGGGTCGATGGCACGGGGTCTGCCCGGTGTGCTCTGGTCGGGCCGCGAACTCGTCGACCGCCTGGCACGCCAGTCACCCGCACGCCTGGCACTGGGCGTGTTCGCCGGGGTGATCGCGCTGGTCACAGCACTGCTGTCGCTGCCCTTCGCCACCACCTCCGGCCACCGTGCGCCCTTCGTCGACGCACTGTTCACAGCCACCTCGGCGGTCTGCGTCACCGGGCTGGTCACCGTCGACACCGGGACCTACTGGTCCACCGCCGGGCAGGTCGTGATCCTGATCGCGATCAAGATCGGTGGACTCGGCGTGATGACGCTGGCGTCGATCCTCGGCCTGGCCGTGTCGCGGCGGATCGGACTGACCCAGCGGCTGCTGGTCACCTCGGAGACCAAGACCACCCGATTGGGCGAGGTCGGCTCGCTGCTGCGCACCGTGATCGTGACCTCCACGCTGCTCGAGGTCGTGATCGCGCTGGTGCTGGTCCCCCGGTTGCGGATCGTCGGCGACTCCTGGGGCGAGGCCGCCTGGCACGGGCTGTTCTACGCGGTGTCGGCCTTCAACAACGCGGGCTTCGTGCCCACCGCCGAGGGGCTGCGACCGTTCGCCGGTGACTGGTGGATGCTGCTGCCGATCATCATCGGCGTGTTCATCGGCTCGCTCGGCTTCCCGGTGATCCTGAACGTGATGAAGCGGCTGCGGCGGCCGCGGCGCTGGAGCCTGCACTCCAAGCTCACCATTGTGACCAGCCTCGGTCTGGTCGCCTTCGGCACCCTCATGGTCGCCGCCTTCGAGTGGACGAATCCGCGCACCCTGGGCGGAGTGGGCTGGAACGAGACGCTGCTGGCCTCGTTGTTCGCCGGGGTGATGCCGCGATCAGGCGGCTTCGCGACCGTCGACATCGCCGCGATGCACGAGAGCACCTGGCTGCTGAACGACGCCCTGATGTTCGTCGGCGGCGGCTCGGCGTCCACCGCCGGTGGGATCAAGGTGACCACGCTGGCGGTGATGCTGCTGGCGATCCGCGCCGAGGCCCGGGGCGACAAGGACGTCGAGGCCTACGGTCGCCGGATCCCGCGCGAGGCGTTGCAGGTGGCGATCGCGGTCTCCCTGGTGTCGGCCACCGTGGTGCTGACCGCGTCCCTGCTGCTGCTGGCCATCGTGCCCGGCGAGACGCTGGACGTGGTGCTGTTCGAGGTGATCTCCGCCTTCGCGACGTGTGGGCTGAGCACCGGACTGACCCCTGACCTGCCGGACGCGGGCAAGTACGTGCTCACCGTCCTGATGTTCATCGGCCGGACCGGCACGATGACGCTGGCCGCGGCGTTGGCGCTGCGCAGTCGTCGTCGGGTCATCCGGCTGCCCGAGGAAAGGCCGATCATTGGATGACAACGCCCGGACCGGCGACGGTCCGTACCAGGACGAGCTGAGCTCCGACTCCGCACCCACCGGACCCGGGCCCTTCGGTCGACGACCGGGCCGTGAGCCCCGGGACGCCCGTGGCCCCGGTGGCGGGCGCCCCGAGCCGCGGCAGCGCGAGGAGTCGCCGGAGCGTGGAGCGCGGCTGGGCGGGCGCGGACCGCGGGAAGAGGCGACCGCGCACGACCGGCCGTGGGAGCGCAAGGACAAGCGCAAGGACCCCCGACGCGACTCCGGCGTGCTGGTGATCGGGCTGGGCCGGTTCGGCAGCGCGATCGCGGCGACCCTGGACCGGCTCGGGCAGGACGTGCTCGCGGTGGAGCGCGACCCGGAGCTGGTGGCGCAGTGGTCGGGGCGCATCCCGCTGGTCGAGGCGGACGCCGCCAACCCCGAGGCACTGGAGCAGCTGGGCGCCCGGGACTTCTCCGTGGCGGTGGTCGGCGTCGGGTCCTACCTGGAGGCGTCGGTCCTGATCACCGGCAACCTGGTGGACATCGGCACCCCGCAGATCTGGTCCAAGGCGATCAGTGCCGAGCACGCCCGCATCCTGCAGCGGATCGGCGCCCATCACGTGGTGCTGCCGGAGGCCGACGCCGGGTCCCGGGTGGCGCACCTGGTGTCCGGCAAGATGCTCGACTACATCGAGGTCGAGGACGGCTTCACCGTGGTCAAGATGCGGCCGCCGCGCGAGACCCAGGGCTTCACGATCGCCCAGTCGCGGATCCGCGAGCGGTACGGCGTGACCGTGATCGGGGTGAAGAGCCCCGGGATCGACTTCGTGTACGCCTCGCCGGACACCCGGATCTCCGCCAACGACCTGCTGGTGGTCTCCGGGCACGCCGATCTGCTGGAGAGGTTCGCGGCCCGACCGTGAGCGCCTCGGCCGTGCCGCGCAGCCGGACCGCCGTGCTCACGGCGCTGCGGCATGCGGGTGAGCTCACCCAGGTCGAGATCGTCGCCGCCACCGGCCTGACGGCGGGGACGGTGTCGACGGTGGTCGGCGGGCTGATCGACGACGGCGTGGTCCGGGTGCGCGACGTGGTCCGCACCGGGCGCCGGGCGCGGGCAGTCAGCCTCGCGGGACCCGGCGGGCCGCTGATCGGAGTGCACTGCTACCTGGATCAGGTGCGGGTGCTGCTCGATCCCGGGGACGGGCGAGCCTGGTCGGAGGCGATCCGGGTGCTCCCGGACGGACACCGTGCCGAGCTCGCCGCGACGGCCGCGCGCGAGCTGAGCGCCGACCTGCTCGCCGCCGCCGACATCGATCCCGGGCGGGTGCTGCGGGCCGCCGTGGGCATCCCGGCGCCGGTCGAGGTCCGGACCGCCCGGGTCGGCGGCGCGGGGGTGCGGGACGGGTGGGGAACCGTGGTGGCGACCCCCGGCGCGTTCGGACCGTGGCCGGTGGACTTCGACAACGAGGGCAACCTCTCCGCCCTGGCCGAGGCTCGACTCGGCGCCGGGCGAGGACGCGCCACGGTGGTGCAGGTGTCGCTGTCCCAGGGCGTCTCCGGCGGGATCGTGCACGACGGCGAGCTGGTGCACGGGCGCACCGGCACCGCGGGCGAGCTCGGTCACCTGACGATCGACCCGCACGGACCGGTGTGCTCCTGCGGCAACCGGGGCTGCCTCCAGGTGTACGCCGGGTCGCAGGCGATCATCGGGCTGCTCGCCGCCAGCCACGGCCGACTGTCGGTGGCCGAGGTGCTGGACCTGGCGGCGCAAGGCGACCCGGGCTGCCGGCGGGTGCTCTCCGACGTGGGACGGCACCTCGGCACCGCGATGGCCTCGGTCTGCACCGTGCTGGACCCGGACGTCCTGGTGGTGGGCGGGGCACTCTCCCGGGCCGGGAACCTGCTGCTCGACCCGCTGCGCGAGGTGCTGGCCGAGCGGACGGCGGTGACCTCGGGGGCCGTGGTCGAGGTGGTCGCGGGGGTCCTCGGCGCGGCGGCGCCCGCCCGCGGCGCGCTGCTCCTGGCCCAGGACGCCGCCCTCGCACGCTGACCCCACGCGGCCGGGCGCGTGCCCCCGCGGCGCGGCGAGCCGCGGACCGCGAGCCGTGAGCCGCGAGCCGCGAGCCGTGAGCCGTCGGCCCTGAGCCTCGAGACTACGGAATTTGACGCATTCGGCCGTCTCCAGCGCCGGTTTCCGTAGTCTCGGCGCCCTGTCAGGGCGGCAAGGCGAGGGGCCGGGCGGGGCGAAGGCCCAGGGCCAGGGCCAGGGCCAGGGCCAGGGCCAGGCAAATGCCCAGGGCCGGGCGGGGCGAAGGACCGGCGGGGCGAGGGGCCGGGCAGAGCCGAGGGCCGGGCAGAGCCAAAGCCCGGGCGGGCGAAAGCCCAGGCAAGGCGAAGGCCCGAGCAGGCAAAGCCCCCGGGCAAGGCGAAGGCCCGGACCCCAAGGGGTCCGGGCCTTCGCCGGGGTGGATCAGCGCGCGGTGCCCGCGCGGCGCTTGTTGTAGATGTCGAAGGCGACGGCCAGCAGGAGGACGAGGCCCTTGACGATCTGCTGGGTGGACTGCGGGACACCCATCAGCTGCATGCCGTTGGACATCACGGCCATGATCAGACCACCGACCATCGCGCCGGTGACCCGGCCGACACCACCGGTGGTCGACGCGCCACCGATGAAGCAGGCGGCGATCGCGTCCAGCTCGAACATGTTGCCCGCCGCGGGCTGGGCGCCGTTGGCACGCGAGGAGTAGATGACACCGGCCACCGCGGACAGCAGGCCCATGTTGACGAAGATCCAGAAGTTGACCTGCTTGACCTTCACACCGGACAGCTGCGCGGCGTTGAGGTTGCCACCGATCGCGTACACGTGCCGACCGAAGACGGTCCGGTTGGTGACCACGTTGTAGGCCAGGATCAGCACCGCGAGGATGATCAGCACGATCGGCAGGCCACGGGAGTGCGCCAGCTGCCAGGCGAAGAGCATCACCACGACCGCGATGGCCACGATCTTGAGGATGAACAGCGGCATCGCCTCGACCGACTGCTGGTAGCGCACCCGGCCCATCCGCGAGCGGTAGGCGGCGAAGGCGTAGCCGACCACGGCGACCGCGGCGATCACCAGGGTGAAGACGTCGTAGCCGTTACCGCCGAACAGACCGTTCAGGAAGCCACCGGCGACCTTCTGGTAGGTGCCCGGGAACGGAGACAGCGACACGTTCTGCAGCACCTGGAGGGTCAGACCACGGAACAGCAGCATGCCCGCCAGGGTCACGATGAACGCCGGGATCCCGACGTAGGCGACCCAGAACCCCTGCCAGGCGCCGACCACCAGACCGACCGCCAGGGCGGCGAGGATGCCGACCCACCACGGGTTGCCGTTCTTGATCACCAGCACCGCGGAGACGGCGCCGGTGAGGGCGACCACCGATCCCACCGACAGGTCGATGTGACCACCGATGATCACGATCACCATGCCGATCGCGAGGATCAGGATGTAGGAGTACTGCAGGACGATGTTGGTGATGTTGCCCGGCTGCAGCAGCGTGCCGCCGGTCAGGACCGCGAACAGGGCGATGATCGCCACGAACGCGATGTAGATGCCGCTCTGGCGCAGGTTCTTCGTGAAGATGTCCCGCAGCCCGGTCACGGCGGTCACCGGACCGCACCCGTCGAGTGGTCGCGTTCCTGCGTCATGAGCTCCATCAGCCCTTCCTGAGTCGCGTCCCGTCGGTCCGTGACACCGGTGATCCGGCCGAACGCGAGGGTGTAGATGCGGTCACAGATCCCGAGGAGCTCGGGCAGCTCCGAGGAGATGACCACGACCCCCTTCCCGGCATCCGCGAGCTTGTTGATGATCGTGTAAATCTCGTACTTCGCACCGACGTCGATCCCACGGGTGGGCTCGTCGAGGATGAGCACCTCGGGGTCGGTGTAGATCCACTTGGAGAGCACCACCTTCTGCTGGTTACCGCCGGAGAGCTTTCCGGTGAGGGCCAGCACGGTGGGTGCCTTGATGTTCATCGACCGCCGGTACTCCTCGGCGACCTTGATCTCCTCGTTGCCGTTCACGAATCCGCCGGTGGACATCTTCTTCAGTGCCGCCGCGGAGATGTTCCGGCGAATGTCGTCGATCAGGTTGAGGCCGTAGGTCTTGCGGTCCTCGGTGGCGTAGGCGAGGCCGTGGCCGATCGCCTCCTGCACCGAGCGGACCTTGATCTCCTTGCCGTGCAGGTACACCCGGCCGGAGATGTTGCGGCCGTAGGAGCGACCGAAGACGCTCATCGCGAGCTCGGTGCGCCCGGCACCCATCAGGCCGGCGATCCCGACGATCTCCCCGGCACGGACCGCGAAGTTCGCGCCGTCGACCACCACGCGTCCCGGCTGGGTCGGGTGCTCGACGTGCCAGTCCTCGACCCGGAACACCTCCTCGCCGATGGTGGGGGTGTGCTCGGGGAACCGGCTGTCCAGGTCACGGCCGACCATGCCGCGGATGATCCGCTCCTGGGTGACCTGATCGGCCTCCATGTCCAGGGTCTCGATCGTCTTGCCGTCGCGGATGATCGTGGTGGAGTCCGCGATGTCGGCGATCTCGTTCAGCTTGTGCGAGATCATGATCGAGGTGATGCCCTGGCCGCGCAGGTGCCGCAGCAGGTCGAGCAGGTGCTCGGAGTCCGAGTCGTTGAGGGCCGAGGTCGGCTCGTCCAGGATCAGCAGCTTCACCTTCTTGGAGAGCGCCTTGGCGATCTCCACGAGCTGCTGCTTGCCGACACCGAGCTGACCGATCGGGGTGGTGGGGTTCTCGTCCAGGCCGACCCGGGCCAGCAGCTGGGCGGCCTCGGAGTTGGCCCGGTTCCAGTCGATGACGCCGCCGTGCTGGCGCTCGTTGCCCAGGAAGATGTTCTCGGCAACCGACAGGTAGGGCACCAGGGCGAGCTCCTGGTGGATGATCACGATGCCCTTGTCCTCGGAGTCGTTGATCGAGCCGAACTCGACCTTCTCTCCGTCGAACAGGATCTCGCCGTCATAGGTGCCGTGCGGGTAGACCCCGGAGAGCACCTTCATCAGAGTCGACTTCCCGGCGCCGTTCTCGCCGCAGATCGCGTGGATCTCGCCGCGTCGGACGCTCAGGTTCACGTCCTGCAGGGCCTTGACGCCCGGGAAAGTCTTGGTGATGGACTGCATCTGAAGGATGTGGTCGCTCATGCAGCCGTCCTCGTTCCTCATGCGATGGGGTGCCCCCGGGGCCGGATCGCGCCGGCCCCGGGGAGCGTTCGGGTGGAGAGGGGGATCAGGCCTGGCCCTTGGCCACCTGGTCCTCGGTCCAGTACCCCGAGTCGATGAGCAGCGACTGGATGTTGTCCTGGTAGACGATGTCCGACTCGAGCAGGTACGAGGGGACGACCTTCACGCCGTTGTCGTAGGACTCGGTGTCGTTGGCCTCCGGCTCGTCACCGGCCAGGTACGCCTTCGCGGAGATGACCGCCTGCTCGGCGAGCTTGCGAGTGTCCTTGAAGATGGTGGAGAACTGCACACCGTCGTTGATCAGCTTGACCGAGGCGATCTCGGCGTCCTGACCGGTCACGATGGGCAGGCCGCCCTCGATCGAGTCGCCGTAGCCGGCGTTCTGCAGCGCGGTGATGATGCCGCGGGAGATGCCGTCGTAGGGCGAGAGCACACCGTCGACCTTGCTGCCGTCGGAGTACGTGGAGGTCAGCAGGTCCTCCATGCGCTTCTGGGCGGTCTCCTGCAGCCAGCGCAGGGTGGCGACCTGCTCGATGTCGGTCTGACCCGACTTCACGACCAGGGTGCCGTCGTCGATGAACGGCTTGAGGGTGTCCATCGCGCCGTCGAAGAAGAAGTGCGCGTTGTTGTCGTCCAGCGAGCCGGCGAACAGCTCGATGTTGAACGGACCGGTGGCGGTGCCGGCGGAGCCGTCCGCGTTCTGCAGGCCGAGACCGACCAGCAGCGAGGTCGCCTGCTGCACACCGACGTTGTAGTTGTCGAAGGTGACGTAGAAGTCGACGTTCTCGGTGCCGTTGATCAGCCGGTCGTAGGCGATCACCGGGATGTTGGCGTCGGCGGCGGCCTGCAGCTGGTTGGCCAGCGCGGTGCCGTCGATGGAGGCGACGATCAGCAGGTCGACGCCCTTGGTGATCATCTGGTCGATCTGCTGGGACTGGGTCGGGATGTCGTCGGCCGCGTACTGCAGGTCGACGTTGTACCCGGCGTCCTCGAGCTGGCTCTTGACGGCGTTGCCGTCGGCGATCCACCGCTCGGAGGTCTCGGTCGGCATCGCGACACCGATGGTCTGGTCGCCGGGGTCGGCGCTCTCGCCGCTGCCGGAACCGCCGCCGCTGCCGGCGCCACCGCCGGAGCAGGCCGCCAGGCCCAGGGCGAGCGCCCCGGCCACGACCGCGAACTTGATGCTCTTCATGTCCTTCTCCTCCTTGAGAGGGGTGCTGACCTCGTCGTCACGGGTGGCGTCACAGCCACCGTTCTCGCTCATGTCCCCCTGAGCCGGAGCGGACCGTCATCGGGCCGTTTCCGGTGCACGTCCAGGCGTCGGTGCCGGGCACGCTGAAACTCTCGGGGGTTGAGTTCAAGAAGTCAAGCCAAAGCCGAGTCACAGCAGGTTGCAGATGGGTAACGGGTCCTCAGCGGGCTGATTGACGGGTGTTTGTGCAGGTCAGAGGCTTCGCGACAGGGGGAGCGAGGGCTTCTGAGGGCTTGATCCGGTCGGGTGATTGAGTTTTGTACGCAAACACAAAGCCGCCCATCCCCCAGCTGGGGATGGGCGGCTTCGACGGGGTCAGAGGCCCTGGGCGACCCGGTAGTAGACCTGGTTCCAGCGCACCTGATCGCGGAACCCGCGCCGGGTGGTGTCCTGGTCGATCACCAACAGCTCGGTGCCCGCGATGTCGGCGTAGATCTCGAAGGCCTCGACACCCGCGGCGGTGGACATCACCGTGTGGTGCGCGCCGCCCGCTGTCAGCCACGCCTCCGCCGAGGTGGCGAAGTCGGGTCGCGGCTCCCAGACCGCACGGGCGACCGGCAGGTTCGGCAGCTCCTGGCTCGGGGGCACCACGTCGACGACGTTCGCGGTCATCCGGAACCGGTCGCGCATGTCGGCCAGCGACACCACCACCGCCTCGCCCGGGTCGGCGTCGAAGACCATCCGCACCGGGTCCTCCTTGCCACCGATGCCCAGCGGGTGGATCTCCACCTTCGGCTTCGACGTGGTGAGGGAGGGGCAGACCTCGAGCATGTGCGCGCCCAGGATCTTCTCCGCGCCCGGGGTCAGGTCGTAGGTGTAGTCCTCCATCAGCGACGCGCCGCCGGGCAGGCCCTCACCCATCACCTTGGCGGCACGCACCAGGACGGCGGTCTTCCAGTCGCCCTCGGCACCGAAGCCGTAGCCCTTCGCCATCAGGCGCTGCACGGCCAGACCCGGCAGCTGACGCAGGTCCCCGAGGTCCTCGAAGTTGGTGGTGAACGCCTTCGCACCCACCGAGGTCAGGAACGTCTCCAGGGCGATCTCCTGGCGGGCCGCGTACCGCAGGGACTCGTGGCGCTCACCGCCGCGGCGCAGCTCGGGCACCACGTCGTAGAGCTCCTCGTACTCGGCAACCAGCGCGTCGATGTCCACGTCGGCCACCGCGTCCACCGCGGCGACCAGGTCGTTGACGCCCCAGGTGTTCACCGAGACGCCGAACCGCAGCTCGGCCTCGGTCTTGTCGCCCTCGGTGACCGCGACGTTGCGCATGTTGTCGCCGAACCGGACCAGCTTCAGCTCGTGGGTCGCCGCCCAGCCTGCGGCGGCCCGCACCCAGGTGCCGACCCGCTGGGTGACGGCCGGGTTCGACGCGTGGCCGACGACGGTGGTCCGGGCGACGCCGAGCCGGGAGGCGATGTACGCGTACTCGCGGTCACCGTGCGCGGCCTGGTTGAGGTTCATGAAGTCCATGTCGATGCTGTCCCAGGGCAGCTCGACATTCGCCTGGGTGTGCAGGTGCAGCAGCGGCTTGCGCAGCTGGTCCAGGCCGGCGATCCACATCTTGGCCGGGCTGAAGGTGTGCATCCAGGTGATGACGCCCAGCACCTTGTCGTCCGAGTTCGCGTCGAGCATCGCCCGGCGGATCGACACCGAGTCCTTCAGCACCGGCTTCCACACGATGCGGACCGGCACGTCGGCCGACTCGTCCAGGGTGCGGGCGACCTCCTGGGACTGCTCGGCGACCTGGCGCAGCGTCTCCTCGCCGTACAGGTCCTGGCTGCCGGTGAAGAACCAGACCTCGGCTCCGGCTCGCTCGGTGTAGGGCTTGCTGCTCGGGGTCCCCGCGGAAGCGGGAGCGGAGCGAGCGGTTCCGTGGGGTGAGTTCATGCGTCCTGCTCCTTCGTGGTGGGCTCAGCGGCCGGGGCGGCGCTGCCCTGGCCGTAGACGTTCTGGTACCGGGCGTACAGCGAGTCGACCTGCTCGGCCGGGATGCGGGTCGGCTCCCCGAGCTGCCGGGAGATGTGCACGGTGCGCGCCACCTCCTCCACCATGACGGCGGCCTTGACCGCTGCCTTGGCGTCCTTGCCGATGGTGAACGGGCCGTGGTTGCGCATCAGCACCGCCGGGCTGCGGGACTCGCGCAGCGTCTCGACGATGCCGCGACCGATGGAGTCGTCGCCGATCAGCGCGAACGGGCCGATCGGGACGTCGCCGCCGAACTCGTCGGCCATCATCGTCAGCACGCAGGGCACCGGCTCGGCCCGGGCGGCCCAGGCGGTGGCGTAGGTGGAGTGGGTGTGCACCACACCACCGATCTCGGGCATGTGCCGGTACACGTAGGCGTGTGCGGCGGTGTCGCTGGACGGGCTGCGGTCGCCGTCGATCAGTGTGCCGTCCAGGTCGCAGACCACCATCGACTCCGGGGTCAGCTCGTCGTAGGTGACGCCGGAGGGCTTGATCACCAGCAGGTCGTCGGCGGACGGCCCGTCGGCGTTCACCTGCACCCGCTGCGAGACATTGCCGGCTGTCCACACGACCAGGCCCCAGCGCGGCAGCTCGGCGTGCAGGCGGGCGACCACCTCACGGGTGGCGGCCACCGCCTCGCGGACATGGTCGGGATAGTCGGTGAGCTGCATGGGACCTCCTGGCGAGGGGTGGATGGGATCAGAGGACTTCGGCTGCCGCGCGCTCGGCGGCGAGTCCGGCGCGGTAGCGGTCGAGGTAGGTGGCGTATCCGGCGACGTCGGCCGGGTCCGGGTCGGTGACGTCCAGGTGGGCGTCGGCGAACACCCGGTGCGCCAGGTAGTCGTCCAGCGACACGCCCTCGGACTGCCCCTGGTAGGCGGCCAGCACCGCGATGCCCCAGGCGCCGCCCTCGGCGGCGGTCTCCCCGACCGCGACCGGCGCGTCGATGGCGGCGGCGAGCAGGCGCTGGGCCACCCCGGCGGTCCGGAACAGGCCACCGTGCGCGAACATGCTGTCGATCGCCACGCCCTCACCGGCGAGCACCTGCATGCCCAGGCTCAGCGTGCCGAAGACCCCGGCGATCTGGGTCCGGGCGAAGTTGGCCAGGTTCAGCGTGCTGTCCGGGGTGCGGACGATCATCGGGCGACCCTCGGTCAGGTCGGCGATCGGTTCACCGGACAGATGGTTGTAGGCGATCAGGCCGCCACCGTCGGCGGCACCGTCCAGGGCGGCCCGGAACAACACGCCGTAGACCTCGTCCGGCTGCATCGGGTGCCCGCTCGCGGCGGCGAACTGCCCGAAGACCTCCGCCCAGGCACCGAGCTCGGAGGCACCGTTGTTGCAGTGCACCATCGCCACCGGGTCACCGGCGGGCGTCGTGACCAGGTCCAGCTCGTGGTGCACTTCGGACAGCGGGTGCTCCAGCACCACCATCGCGAAGATGCTGGTCCCGGCGCTGACATTGCCGGTGCGCGGGGCGACCGACCCGGTGGCGACCATGCCGGTGCCCGCGTCGCCCTCCGGCGGGGCCAGCGGGATGCCCGCGGTCAGGGTGCCGCTGGGGTCGAGGAGGGCTGCGCCGTCGGCGGTCAGCGTTCCGGCATCGGCACCGGCCACCAGCACCCGGGGGAACAGCGCGGTGACATCCGGGCCGGGGTACGCGGCGACCATGGTGGCGTCGTAGTCGTGGGTGGCGGAGTCGATCGGGAACATGCCGGAGGCGTCGCCGATGCCGAGCACCTTCTGCCCGGTGAGCTGCCAGTGCACGTACCCGGCGAGCGTGGTCACGAAGTCGAGCTGCGGGACGTGCGGCTCCTCGTCCAGCACCGCCTGGTGCAGGTGGGCGATCGACCAGCGCAGCGGGATGTTGGTGCCGAACAGCTCGGTGAGCTCCGCGGCGGCCCGGCCGGTGTTGGTGTTGCGCCAGGTGCGGAACGGGACCAGCAGCTGGTCCTGGGCGTCGAAGGCCAGGTAGCCGTGCATCATGGCCGAGACGCCCAGACCGGAGATCCCGGTCACCGGGACGCCACGCTCGGCGGCGTCCCGCAGCAGGTCGGCGACGGCGGCGCGCAGACCCGTCCACACGTCGTCCAGGGAGTACGTCCACAGCCGGTCGACGAACTGGTTCTCCCAGGCGTGCGACCCGGTGGCCAGCGGCGTGTGATCGGCGCCGATCAGACAGGCCTTGATCCGGGTGGAGCCGAGCTCGATGCCCAGCCAGGTGGTGTCCTGCGCCATCGCCGATTCCTCCGTCGGTCGGCCCGGCCGGGGAACTGGCTGCGGGCGTCGGGCACCGCCGGACATCGGCGGCCTGTCATGCATGTTAGCGCTCACATCGAGTCGCGTCGAGGTGCTCGGACTTCGGGCACACCGGGGGTGTCGCCGCGAGCGGAGCCGTCTTCCGGTGAGGCTGCGGTGTCGGGCCGCTCAGCGCGGGGCGGCGGTGCTCGCGCGCAGGACCACGGTCGCCGGGATGGTGCTGTCCACCGGCGACTCCCCGGCCAGCGAGCGCACCAGCGCATCCACCGCCGCCCGGCCCAGGGCCGCGAAGTCCTGGCGCACGGTGGTCAGCGGCGGGGTGTAGTACCCGGCACCGACCTCGTCGTCGAAACCGGTCACCGACAACCGGCCCGGCACGTCGATCCCGTGCTCCCAGCAGGCGCGCAGCACCCCGAGGGCGAGCTGGTCGTTCGCGGCGAGCACCGCCGAGGGCAGACCCTCCGCGATCAGCCGCTGCGCCGCCCGGTACCCCGCGTCGGCGGACCAGTCGCACAGGATCGGGTCACGGGGGGTCAGGCCGGCGGCCTCGCACTCCTCCGCCCACCCGGCGAGCCGGTCCCGGGCGTCGAACCAGTCCTGCGGGCCGGCCAGATGCACGATGTCACGGTGCCCCAGGCCGACCAGGTGCCGGACCAGGTCCCGCGCCCCGGCCCGCTGGTCGACACCCACGCTGATCAACCGCTCCGACGCGGGTCGACCGCCGTCGGAGGTGACCATCACGGTCGGCACCGGCGCCGCGAACGCGGTGACCGCGTCCGCCACGTCCACCTGCGGCGCGATGATCGCGACCCCCTCGACGCCCTGGTCCATGAAGTGGTCCAGCGCCGCGTGCAGGGTGTCCGGCTCGAACCGGTCCACCGCGGCCACGCTCACGTAGTAGCCGACCTCCCGGGCCGCCCGCTCGACCTCCAGCAGCGTGCTCGCCGGACCGTGGTGGCCGGTGGCGGTGGTCAGCACCCCGAACGCCCCCGACCGTCGGGTGACCAGGGCGCGGGCGGCGCTGTTGCGGCGGTAGCCGAGCTCCGCGATGGCCGCCAGCACCCGGTCGCGGGTCTCCGGCCGGACGCTCGGGTGGTCGTTCAGCACCCGGGAGACGGTCTGGTGCGACACCCCGGCGCGCGCGGCGACATCGCTCATCGCGGGCGGGCGGGGCGGTGGGGTCATGGCGGGGTGGGTCCTGGGCTGGTCGGGTGGCGGCTGAGCCGGAGGTTACCGCGCGGGTCCCGACTGCTCGGCGTCCGAGGCGGGCTGGGTGTGCCCCGACGGCGCGGCATCCGGCGCGGGAGCGGCGGCGGCACCGAGCTGCTGCGAGCGGTCGTGGGCGGCCCGCGCGGCGGCGACGATCCCGGCCCGGACACCATGGGCGTCCAGCTGCGCGACCCCGGCGACGGTGGTGCCGCCCGGCGACGACACCCGCTCGCGCAGCACCACCGGGTGGTCACCGGTCTGCGCCGCCAGCGCCGCCGAGCCCTCGACGGTGGCGACCGCGAGCCGGGTGGCCAGGTCCCGGGTGAGCCCGAGCAGCACCCCGGCCTCGGCCATCGCATCGATCAGGTAGAACGCGTACGCCGGGCCGGAGCCGGAGATCGCCGTCACCGCGTCCAGGTCCTTCTCCTGCACCCGGACCACCAGGCCGGTCGCCGCGAGCGCCCGCTCCACCAGCTCCAGGTGCTCGTCGGTGGCGTGGGTGCCCGGGGCGATGGCGGAGGCACCCTTGCCGACCAGCGCCGGGGTGTTCGGCATCACCCGGACCACCGGGGTGCCCTCGGGGAGCGCCCGCTCGTAGACCGACAGCGGCACACCGGCGGCGACCGACACCACCAGGGTGTCCGGTCGGACCGCGTCGGCGATCTCGTCCAGCAGTGCGGGCACCACCTGCGGCTTGACCGCGATCATCACCAGCCCCGCGGAGCGCACCACCTTGGGGTTCGGATCGGCTGAGCGGACGCCGTACCGGCTGGACAGCTCGTTCGCCCGGATCGCACTGCGCTCGGTGACCGCGACATCGTCCATGTCCCATCCGGCGGTGAGCAGCGCCGACACCAGCGCCTCGCCCATCACTCCCCCGCCGAGCACGCCGGCCCGGGGCTGTGCGGTGCTGGTCTGGCTCATCGGGGGTCCTCCCTGCGGTGCTGTCCGAACACCGGGAGCCTATCCGGCGGGGCGCGGGAGGCGAGGTCGGCCGGGTGCCGACGCCGGGTCACCCGGTGTCGGCACCCGGTCGGTCACTGTCCGGGCGCCACGGGCAGCTGGCCACCGGGGAACGACCCCTGATCCGGCGGCGTGAAACCGCCTGCCTCGGACGAGTCCGAGGAACCGGTCGAGCCGAGCCCGCTCAGGCCGGTGGATTCGGCGTCGTCGTCGGTGCTCAGCGACTGGTTCGGGTCGGCGAGCACGACCTCGTCCCCGGAGGTGAGCCCGTCGGTGATCTCGGTGAGCTCGGTGCCGACCGCGCCGCGCTCGACCTCCACCGACTCGACAGCACCGTCCCGGAGCACGTTCACGGTCGCAGTGCTGCCGTCCAGGTGCACGGCCGACGACGGCACGGTGAGCGTGTCGTCCGCGGCGGCGACAGCGATGGACACCTGTGCCGACTGTCCGTCGAACAGGGTGACCTCCGGGTCGTCGACGGCGATCTCCACGGTGTACGCCGGGTCGGAGCTCGTCGAGGAGTTGAGCACCCCGATCGAGCTGACGGTGCCGGTGAGCGCCTCGTCCTGCGAGGTGACGGTGAGGGATGCCTGCTGGCCGACCTCGACCAGATCGACCTGGCTGAGCGAGACGGCGGTGGACACCAGGTAGCCGTCGTCGCCGATGATCGTGATGACCGCGGAGTCGGAGGATGCCTCGACCTCATCGCCGACCGCGAGCGCCACCGCGGCCACGGTGCCGTTCACCGGGCTGGTGAGGTCCACCAGCGCGAGCTTGCTCTGCGCCAGCGCGAGGTCGGCATTGGCCTGGTCGATCGCTGCCTGGTCCGCGAGCAGGTCGGCGGCGGTCGCCACGGATGAGCCGCCGGAGCCGGACGCGCTGCCGGAGCCGGACGACGACCCACCGGACATCCCCGCGGCGGCCGACGAGCCGGTGGCATCGGACGAGCCGGATGCGCTGGCCCCCGAGGCGGTGCCCGTGGTGCCCGACCCGCTGCTGGGCGTCTGGGACGCGGTGGACCCCGAGTCGGAGCCGGTACCGGTGCTGGTTCCCGGCTCGGCGCTGCCGTCGGTGGATCCGGTGCCCGAGCCGCCCGGTGTGGCGGTGGAGCCGGACCCGGCGGCGGCGAGCGCCTCCTGGGCGGCGGCGACAGCGGTGTTCAGGGTGTCAGCGGCCGCGGTGAGTGCCTGCTGGGCGTCGTCGACGGCGGTCTGCGCGGTCAGGACGGCGGTGATCGCGTCCTGGCAGGCAGTGAGGTCGTCGGCGGTGGTGCTGGTGGTGGTGACGCCAGAGGCCGTCGTGTCGGTGCTCCCGGCGTCGCCCGACCCGGACGTGCCCGCGTCACCGGAGCCGGCATCGGTCGACCCGGTGCCGGTGGATCCAGAGTCGGCGGAACCGGAGCTCGTGGAACCGGAGTCCGCGGAACCGGAATCCGCGGAACCAGAGTCCGTGGAACCGGAGTCGCTGGACCCGGTGTCCGAGGTCGCGCTGAGGAGTGGCGCGCAGATGGTGCCCGAGTCGGTGACCGCGGTGCTGGAGTCGGCGAGGGCGGCCTGAGCAGCCTGGTACTGGGTGAGCAGCGCCTCCTGGGCGGTGGTCACGGCGGTGATCGCCTCGGTGACGGCGGGGTCCTCCGTCGCGCCGTCACCCTCGGTGCCGTCACCGCCGCCCGTGGCCGCGCCGCCGGAACCCGACCCGTCGGACCCCGAGCTGCCGGACCCCGACCCGTCGGACCCCGAACTGCCCGAGCTGCCCGAGCCGGAACCGCCGGAACCCGATGCCGCTGCGGACCCCACGTCGGCACCGCCGGACCCGGTCGCGCTGCCACCAGACGACGAACCGCCGGAGCCCGACCCGCTCGAACCGCTCCCGGAGGAGCTGTTGGACGACGAGGACGAGCTGGCGGTCTGCGAGTCCTGGTCGTCGGCGAGCTTCTGCTCCGCCTCGGTCACCGCCTCCTGCGCAGCGTCCACCGCGTCCTGCAACGAGGTCGTGTCCAAGGAGGCGATCACCTCTCCGGCGGTCACCGTGTCACCGACCGCGACATCCACCGATCCGACGGTGCCCGCCACGGAGAACGACCGGTCGAGGGTGGTGGCGGAGGCGACGGTGCCGGTGGTGTCGATGGTCTGATCGACTCCGGCCACCGCGGCGATGGCGGTGGTGTACCCGGTGCTTCCCGAGCGGGTGGCGAGGGCGACCCCGCCACCGAGCAGGCTGAGCACCAGGGCACCGGCGACGCCCACGGTGACGAGTCGGCGGCGCCGCAGTGCCCGACGTCGGGCGGCTCCCGAGGTCACCGGCGCGGAATGCCGGCGCCGACGGCACACGAGGTCACGCATCGGAGTCGTCACCGCCCTGCGGACGTCCACCGAAGCCGGTGGAGCAGCCGCCGTCGGTGGCGTCGGACAAGGTGAGGCTGGTGGCGGTCATCTGCCCGGAGTCGTCCTGGTCGCCCTGGGCCACGACGCACCGGCCGACGGTGATCGCGGTGGCGTCGGCGGCGGCGGTGGCGGTGTAGGTGGTGGTGTCGGCGACGGTCACGACCGTGGACTCGGTGCTGGCGTCGGCGGAGTCGTCGCCGGGCCGGCCCATGGACACCGCGTCGACGGTGAGGGTGCTGCCGTCGACGGCGGTCACCAGGCCGGAAGTGACCTGGCGGAAGCCGCCACCCGACCCGCCACCGTCGGGTGCGTCGGTCGGCATGTCGGCGGGTGCCTCGCCCTCCGGCATGCCGGTGGGCGCGCCGTCGGGCAGCTCACCGCCCTGCGGCATCCCCCCACCGCCGCCCATCCCGACGCCACCGGTGCACTCCCCGTCCACCGGCTCACTGATCGTGATCGACGTCGCCAGGTCATCGTCGTCCAGGACGGCACTGACACAGACCCCCACCGTCACGTCGGAGAGCGCCGCCGAGACGGTCTGGCTGATCGTGGTCGAGGCGTCCCAGCTGACGGCGGTCTGGCCGTCGTCGCCCTGGACCTGCATCAGGGTGTCCGACACCTCGGCGATCTCACCGGACACACCGCCCACGCCCGGCATCCGGTCACCGCCGGCGGGCTGGGAGTTCGAGGTGGCGGTGTCCGAGCCGGTGCTGGTGGTGTCCGAACCGGACGAGCACGCGGCGAGCAGCACCAGGACGGAGGCGGCCGCCGGCAGGGCCAGCAGGGCGCGGGAACGGGACGACAGTGAGCGGGACATGGTTCTCCTTGGGTGGTGGCGCACGGTCACTCGGACCGCAGGGCGTCGATGGGCGCGAGCTTGGCCGCGCGGGTGGCGGGGTAGACCCCGAAGACGATCCCGATGGCGATGGCGACGGCGACCGAGCCGCCCACCGCCGCACCGGAGATCACGATGGAGGTGCCCAGGGCGGAGGGCAGGGTGAGGGCACCGACGATCCCGAGCGCGGCACCCAGCAGCCCGCCGGCCAGGCCGAGCACCGCCGCCTCGACCAGGAACTGGCGACGGATCGCCCACGGCGGGGCCCCGAGCGCCTTGCGCAGACCGATCTCCCGGGTCCGCTCGGTGACCGAGACCAGCATGATGTTCATGACGCCGATCCCGCCGACCAGCAGGGACAGCGCGGCGATCCCGGTGAGCAGCACGGTCAGGGTCTGGTAGACCGACGTCGCGGTGCTGACCAGCGAGTCCTGGGAGTCGATGCTGAAGTCCGCCGAGTCCGCGTCGGTGATCCCGTGCAGGTTGAGCAGCAGGGTCTGCGACTCCTGGTACGCCGCCGACAGGTGATCCGCCGAGGCCGCCTGCACGTAGATCGTAGACAGCGCATTGCGGTCGAGCCCGCCGGAGACGGTGTTCGCGGCGGTGGTCAGCGGCACCACGACCAGGTCGTCCAGATCGGCGTCGGTGCTCGACCCGGCGGCGTTCAGCACGCCGACGATCCGGAAGCTGGTGTCCGCGATGGTGATCGACTGTCCGACCACGTTCGTGGTGCCGAACAACTCGGTGGCGGTGGTCTGCCCGATCACCGCCACCAGGGCCCCGGCATCGTCGTCGTCGCTGGTGAAGAACTCGCCGGACACCACGCTCCGGGAACGGACGTCCAGCCAGTCGACGGTGCTGCCGACCACGGTGGTGGTCCAGTTGGTGTCGTTGGCCTCGACCGAGGTGGAGGTCTCCTTCTCCGGAGCCACCGCACCGACGTCCGGGGCGTTCACCGAGGAGGCGAGCGCCTCGGCGTCCGACCGGGTGAGGGTGGCGGCGGTGCCGAATCCGCCGCGCATCCCGTCGGAGTCGGTGCTCGACCCCGGGGTGACGATCAGCAGGTTCGACCCCAGCGAGCTGATCTGCTCGCTGACGTCCTTCTGGGTGCCCAACCCGAGGCCGACGGTGAGGATCACCGCGGCGATCCCGATCAGGATGCCCAGCACCGTCAACAGCGAACGCAGCGCGTGCCCGCGCACTGCCGACCAGGAGGTGCGGAAGGTCTCGGCCCAGCTCATCGGGGATTCACCTCGTCCGACTGGACCAGACCGTCCTTGACGAAGGCGATCCGGCGGGCGCGCTCGGCCACCTCCAGCTCGTGGGTGATCAGGACGATGGTGCGGCCCTGGGCGTGCAGCTCGTCGAACAGGGCCAGCACGTCCTCGGTGGAGACCGAGTCCAGGTTCCCGGTCGGCTCGTCGGCGAGGATCAGCGCCGGTTCCCCGACCAGTGCCCGGGCCACCGCCACCCGCTGCTGCTGACCGCCGGACAGTTCGCCGGGCCGGTTGTCCAGGCGCTCACCCAGGCCGACCCGTTCCAGGGCCGCCACCGCGCGGTCCCGCCGTTCGGCCGCCGGGATGCCCCGGTAGATCAGCGGGAGTTCGACATTGCGCCAGGCCGACAGCGCGGGCAGCAGGTGGAACTGCTGGAAGACGAAGCCCAGCCGCCGGTTGCGCACCTCGGCCAGATCGACCTCGTCGAGTTCGCCGACGTCCTCCCCCGCGAGGTGGTAGCTGCCCTGGGTGAGCACGTCCAGACACCCGATGATGTTCATCAGCGTCGACTTGCCGGAGCCGGAGGGGCCCATGATCGCCACGTACTCGCCCTGGCCGATCAGCAGGTCGATGCCGCGCAGCGCTTCGAACTCGATGCTGCCGGAGCGGTAGGTCTTCCGTGCACCGGTCAGCTCGATCACCGGGTCGCCGGGTCGGCCCTGGTCGAGGGCGTCGTGGTCCAGCAGCAGCTCAGCCATTGTTCGGACCACCCATCTGGCCCGGCATCCCGCCACTGAAGTCGGGCATCTCGCCCGGTTGCTGCTGTTGCCGTTGCTGATCGCCCGACCCGTCCTGGGTGGTTCCCGCACCGGGCGTGAACGTGGTGACCAGCACCTCGTCGCCCTCGGACAGCCCCGCGGTGATCTCGACCATCGTCCCGGAGGTTTCCCCCACGGTGACCGGGGTGCTCACCTGCTCGCCGTCGGCACCCAGCTGGGTGACCACCGACTGCCCGTCCTCGGTGCTGACCGCCGCACTGGGCACCGCCAGGACATCGGTCCGCCGCTCGTAGATGATCGCGGCGGTGACCGACGTGCCGTCGTGCAGGCCCTCCGGTGAACCGGTGACCTGGATCGTGACCGGGTAGGCGGCGACGCCCCCGGTGCTGGTGGACACCAGTCCGACCGTGCTCACCGTGCCGTACAGCGTGTCGTCCACCGCGTCGCCGGTGAGCTCGACCTGGTCGCCGACCGCGATCAGCGCCACATCGGTCTCGTCGACCGTCACGCCGACCGTCCAGGAGTCGGTGCCGATGATGACGAACTGGGCGCTGGAGCTGGTGCTGCCGGAGCTGGTCGAGCCGCTCATGCCGGTCGCGGCCGAGCCACCCGAGCTGCCGGACCCCGACGAGCCACTCGCCCCGGACGATCCCCCCGTGCCGCCGGACGACCCGGAGCCGGTCACCGCGTCCCCGACCTCGATGTTGACCTCGGTCAGCAGACCGGACACCGGGGCGGTCAGCGTCGCAGCCGCCATATCCGCCTCGGCCTCGTCGTAGGCAGCCTGTGCCACGTCGACCTTGGCCGACAGTGACGCGATCTGGGCCAGGGCGGTGCTGGTGCCGTCCGAATCGGCCTGCGCGTCCGAGAGGTCCGCCTGCGCACTGACCAGGTCGGCCTTCGCCGCCAACAGGTCGGCGTTCAGTTGCAGGGTGTCGACCGTCGCCAGTCGCTGGCCCGCGGTCACCGTGTCACCGGCGGCGACATCCACCGCCGTCACCGTGCCGGACACCGCGAACGACACGTCCTCCTGCACCGCCGGGGTCAGGGTGCCGGTGGCCGACACCGACTGCTCGAAGGTGGTGGTGCTCGCGGTGACGGTGCTGGTGCCCGATGCCGCGGCGTCAGCCGTCGCCGGCCCACCCCGCAGGCCGAACCAGTACACCCCCGCGCCGGCGAGGACGACGACCACGGCCCCCACGCTCACGATCCGCATCCACAGGCGGGTCCGCCTCCACAGCGACAGCATGTTCTCCCTCACGACGGTCCGGTGCGCGGGGGACACGCACCCGACCCGCGCCGCTGATCCGACGCTAGGGAGAGCTGCTGGGGCGGCCGTAGCAGGTGGCTGTGGCCGAGCTGTGGGGGTGTGGCTGCGGGATCAGGTCAGCAGCAGACCGTCCGCGAGCAGGCCGCGCACCTCCGGCAGCACGTCGGCGGCCACCGCCTGCGCGCCGACGCCGAGCAGCGCGCCCAGCGCCCCGACGATCTGCCCGACCGACAGCTCCCCGTCGCAGGCACCGACGAACCCGGCCAGCGCGGTGCCGACCTGGACGGTCCGGCCGAAGCCGCCGCCCTGGCGCAGCAGGACGATCTGCGGGTCGGTGTCGCCGGGCCGCAGGTAGCGCTCCTCGGTGACGTCCGGGGCGACCCGCAGGTGCAGCGCTGACAGCGCGTCGTCGTCCAGGGTCGCCTGGCGGTCGTGCGCGGCCAGTGCGGCGGAGATGACCGGGCCGAGCGGCTGGCGCACGGTGCCGGTGATCTCCTCCAGACGGCGCAGCCGGGGTCGGTCGTCGACCGGCCGGTGCAGCACCACGATGCCGAAGCCGATCCCCTCGACGTCCCGCTGCGCGAAGTCGTCCAGCCACGCGCCGTAGCGCTCCCGCCAGCCCACCGGGTCGCGGTCCGGGGAGGTGCCGCCGTCCCGGATCCAGGTCTCCGCGTACTGCGCCGGGTCCTGGATCTCGCGCTGCACCACCCAGCCGTCGAGCCCCGACTCGTCCAGCCAGGCACCGACCCGCTCGTGCCAGTCGTCGCCGCGGCGCACCTCCCAGTTGCCGAGCAGCTGGGCGACACCGCCGGGGGCCAGCACGCCGCCGACCCCGGTGATCAGCTCGCGCACGATCGCGTCGCCGGTCCGGCCACCGTCCCGGTACTCGTACTGCGGCACGTCGTCCCGGCCGCGCGGGGTGATGACGAAGGGCGGGTTGGACACCACCAGGTCGAAGACCTCCCCGGCCACCGGCTCCAGCATCGACCCGGCGCGCAGGTCCAGCGTGGTGCCGGCCAGGGCGGCGTTGAACCGGGCGAAGTCGAGCGCCCGGGTGGAGATGTCGGTGGCGACCACCCGGTCGCTGTGCCGGGAGGCGTGCAGGGCCTGGATGCCGCAGCCGGTGCCGAGGTCGAGGGTGCGGGCACGGTGATCGCGGACTGTCACCTGCGCCAGGGTGGTCGAGGCGCCGCCGACCCCGAGCACGTGGTCGGTGCGCAGTGCGCCGCCGGTGGCGAGCTCACCCAGGTCGGAGGCGATCCACCAGTCCACCTGACCGGCGCCGTCGGCCGCCTGGTAGGGGCGCAGGTCCACCCGGGCGTGCACCGGGTCATGGCTGTCCGCCCCGGCAGCGTCGACCAGGCCGAGCCGGGCTGCGCCGTCCAGGCCGAGGGTGGGCAGTGCGGCGGCGACCGCCGAGGCGTCGACGTCGGCACCGAGCACGAAGGTGCGCACCAGCGCGGCGCGCGGGTCGCTGGCGGTCCCCGTCGCGCGCAGAGCCGGGAGCGGCTCCTCGCGGTGCAGGGCGGCGGCGGCCATCGGGCCGAGCAGGTCCTCGACGCCGTCGACGGTGAACTGGGCGGCGGTGAGGTCGGCGCGCAGGGCGTCGATCAGCGCGGGGTCAACGGTCAGCGTGTCGGGATCCACCGGACCATCCTCCCGCACCGGGCTGCGGGGCCGACGCCCCGGCTGGACGGGCGCGGTCCCGACGCCCGGGCTGCACGGGCGCGGTCCCGACGCCCGGGCTGCACGGGCGCGGTGCCGAGGTCGGCAGTTCGCGCCAGATGCGCGGTGGAGAAGTGCCGAACTCGGGCGCGAAGTGCCGAACTCGGGCGCCGGAACGCGGGGCTGGGGCGCGCGACGCGTGCTCAGCGGGGCAGCGGCTCGGCGGTGGGGCCGTCGGGGGTGGTGTGCGGGATGAGCTCCTCCTGCCACCGGGTCACCTGCCAGGCACCCGGTTCACCCACCAGGGAGACCACACCGGTGTTGTCCAGCCAGCGGTCAGCGGCGGTGTCCGGATCCAGGTTCTCGCCGCGCAGCACGGCCCAGAACCGGAGCATCGCGCCGTGGCTGACCAGCGCGACCTCCTGGGCACCGGTCGTCGCCACCTCGGCCACCACCTCGTCGAAGCGGGCCAGGGTCTGGCGGCCGGACTCACCGCCGGGCATCACGGCGTCCAGGTCACCGGCGGCCCAGGCGACCATCGTGCCCAGGTAGCGGGTGACCGAGTCCCGGTCGGTGCGCATCTCCAGGTCACCGGCCAGGATCTCCCGCAGGCCGGGTCGGATCAGCACCTCCAGCCCGTGCGGCTGGGCGACGGCGGCGGCGGTCTGCCGGGCACGGGTCAGCTGCGAGGCGTAGACCGCGTCCAGGCGCTGGTCGGCGAACACGGCGCCGACCGCCGCCGCCTGCCGTTCGCCCTCCGAGGTCAGCGCCGGTCCGGGGTCGCCGGTGTCCAGGGCGCCGATCAGGTTGGACGGGGTCTGGCCGTGCCGGATCAGGTGCAGGCGCATCGTCACTCGGTGCAGTTCTCGGAGACGTAGGTCGACACCCGGTCCGACGCGTCGGAGAGCGCGGTGGAGTTCGCCTGCTCGGAGAAGTCGTTCAACGCGGTGGCGAATGCCTCCTGGTCGTCCGGGTCGACGCCCTGCAGCTTCTGGTCGAGGTCGGCGAAGGCGGCGCTGATCGTGGACCAGTCGTCGGCGATCGCGGAGGGCGGGTCGGCGTCCGCGAAGCCCTTGCTGATCTCGGTGATCGCGTCGGCGAACCCGGCCGGGTCGTCGCCGAGGGCCCCGACCGCGTCGAACTGGGCCAGCGTGGCCTCCCCCTGCTCGCAGAAGGTCGTCGCGTCGTCGTCACCCCCTCCGGAGCAGGCGGCGAGCGGAACGACCAGGACGAGGCCGGCGACGGCGTGGGCGAGGCGCATGCCGTCAGCCTGCCTCACACCCGCGAGTCGAGCGAGTCCCCCGTCACCTCCGCCGCGGTATCCACCCGAGCCGCGCGCAGTCGCGACATGATCACCGCGCCGAAGGCCACGGCGGTCGCCGCCAGCGCGATCGTCAGCCGCAGCACCGTGTTCGCGTCCTCGCCGACGCTGATCGTGACGACAGCGGGGGCGATCAGCAACGCGACCAGGTTCATCACCTTGATCAGCGGGTTGATCGCCGGGCCGGCCGTGTCCTTGAACGGGTCACCGACGGTGTCGCCGATCACCGCCGCCTCGTGCTCCGGCGAGCCCTTGCCACCGAAGCGACCGTCCTCGACCAGCTTCTTCGCGTTGTCCCAGGCGCCACCGGCATTCGCCAGGAACACCGCCATCAGCACCCCGGACCCGATCGCCCCGGCCAGGAACCCGGCCAGCGGCCCGACCCCGAGCCCGAAGCCGACCGCGATCGGCGCCGAAGCGGCGAGCAGCCCGGGGGTGGCGAGTTCGCGCAGGGAGTCGCGGGTGCAGATGTCGACCACCCGGCCGTACTCCGGGCGCTGCTCGCCGGTCATGATGCCGGGCATCTCCCGGAACTGGCGGCGCACCTCCAGCACGATCGCCCCGGCGGCCCGGGTCACCGCGTCGATGGCCAGACCGCTGAACAGGAAGACGGTCGCGGCGCCGAGGATCACACCGACCAGGGTCACCGGGCTGATGATCTGGTAGTCGGTCATCGCCAGCACGATGTCGCCCGGCACCGACGCCAGGTCGAGGCCGGAGATCGCGGTGCTCACCGCATCCGCGTAGGAGCCGAACAGCGCGGTGGCGGCCAGCACGGCGGTGGCGATCGCGATCCCCTTGGTGACCGCCTTGGTGGTGTTCCCCACCGCATCCAGGTCGGTGAGGATCTGCGCGCCCTCCTCGGAGACGTCGCCGGACATCTCCGCGATGCCCTGCGCGTTGTCGCTCACCGGGCCGAAGGTGTCCATCGCGACGATCACGCCGACGGTGGTCAGCAGCCCGCAACCGGCCAGCGCCACCAGGAACAGCGACAGCGCGATCGACCCCCCGGCCAAGAGGAACACCCCGCAGATCGCGGCGGCGATGATCCCCGCGGTGTAGACCGCCGACTCGAAGCCGACCCCGATCCCGGAGAGCACCACGGTCGCGGCGCCGGTCCGGGTGGTGCGGGCGACATGGATCGTCGGCTTGGAGTCGGTGCCGGTGAAGTACCCGGTCACCCACAGGATGAGCCCGGCCAGCAGCACCCCGATCAGCACAGCACCCGCCGCCACCCACCGCGGGTCGCCGGGGTGGGCGTCCAGACCGGCGCTGCCGCCGAGGGCGTCGAAGGTCGACGGCAGGTACAGCAGCGCCGCGATCCCGGCCAGCACCGCACCGGCCACCGCCGCGACGGCGAAGCCGCGGTTGATCGCCGTCAGGCCGCTCTCCGAGCCGCGCACCCGGGTGATCGCCACCCCGAGCGCCGCCACCACAGCACCGATGGCGGTCACGATCAGCGGGAACACCAACCCGTGTTCCCCGAACGCCGCCCGCCCCAGGATCAGCGCAGCCACCAGCGTCACCGCGTAGGACTCGAACAGGTCGGCCGCCATCCCCGCGCAGTCACCGACGTTGTCGCCCACGTTGTCCGCGATCGTGGCGGCGTTGCGCGGGTCGTCCTCCGGGATGTGCTGCTCCACCTTGCCCACCAGGTCCGCGCCGACATCTGCCGCCTTGGTGAAGATGCCGCCGCCGACCCGCATGAACATCGCCAGCAGAGCCGCACCGAACCCGAAGCCCTCCAGCACCGCCGGTGCGTCGCCCCGGTACAGCAGCACCACACCGGCGGCACCGAGCAGCCCGAGGCCGACCACGCTCATCCCGACCACACCACCGGTGCGCAGCGCGATCCGGGCCCCCTCCGCCCGGCCACCCGGCCTGGACGCGGCCGCCGCCACCCGGACGTTCGC